>JBDIBF010000062.1:0-17852 GCA_039812765.1 Holophagaceae bacterium | reverse complement strand
GAGTCCGTCCCGTGGGTCCCGAAATCCTCCACCTCATGTCCATGCTCCAGGGCCCAGGCCTTGAGCCGCTCCTTCAGGCTGAATCCCGCGTGGTCGCTCGCGAAACCGATCTTCATGTGAAACCCCAGTCCCCAGGCTACCGGGTTCCCGCCCCGCGGGCGGTCGAGGACGCCGCATGAGGCCCATCCTCCAGTATCGGCCCGCGGACAAGGGCTTCCTCGTCGCGCTGCCGCCGGCGGGGGACCTCGCCCCGGACGCGGCGGCCTGGACGCGGGTCATGCGGGGGCTGCCGGGAAACCTCCAGGGCCGCGACCGCCTCACGCCGGCCAAGGCGCGCACCTTCCTCCCCGACGGCCGCATCTTCGAGGCCCACGCGGTGCCCCTGCGCTGGCAGCGCGCCTGGACCTGGCTGGGCAGCCTGCCGACGGATCCCGCCCTGGTGGGCGGCAGCCTCGCCTTCTGGGCCTCGGCCCTGCGCCAGCTCCAGTCCCTGGTGATCCGCGGGGCGCTGCTGCCGCGCCTGGACACGTCCGGCTCGCCTTGGCGGGCCCAGTGGGGCATCAGCCTCACCAGCCCGGCGGACCGCGAGGCCCTCGACGCCCTGGCCGCCGCCCTGCCGCCCTCGGCCCTGGCCTTCCCCTCGGAGGACCAGTGGACCTTCACCAAGGGCCTCAGCCTGGGCGCGCTGGAGGCCGAGGAGGTGGACGACGAGCTGGCCCTGCCGCCGAAGCCCGAGGATGTCCTCCGGGCCTTCCTGGAGGACGGTGCCGACTTCGTGGTGCGCTTCGTGGCCAGCACCCTGCGCCCCGGCGAGGACCCACGGCTGGGCCTGATCCACCGCCTGCGCGGGCACAAGCGGGACCGCCTGCCCTGGGACGAGCGCATCATGGTGGCCCTCAGCCACCCCATGAACGAGTTCCCCATGATCGGGGTGACCGAGCGGACCCTGGGAGAGCAGCTGGAGCAATGGAGCGAGGGCGCGCGGCCCCTGTGGCTGCGCCCGGCCCTGACCCTGGAGGCCCCGGCGGTGCCCCAGCAGGAGGCCATCCAGGAGGCCGACAAGCTGAGCGAGGAGGGCTGGTGCCTGCGCATCGGCCTCGAGACCGCCGACGGTGTGGCCATCCCCGTGGCGCGCCTCTGGGGCCCCGAAGCCGCGACCGCGGATACTTCGGCGGCCTCCGCCATCGTCCAGGCCCGGCAGGTGCTCCTGCGCGGCCTGGCCCGCGCCCTGCCCTTCTTCCCGCCCCTGCAGGGCGCCCTCTCCGGCCAGACGCCGGAGGACCTCCAGCTCCTGCCCACGGAGGCCTGGACCTTCCTCACCCGCGGCGCCGCCCAGCTCAAGGAGGCCGGCTTCCTGGTGCACCTGCCCGAGGGCATGGCGGAGTTCGGCGGGGCCCGCCGCCTGCGCGCCAAGGTGCGCCTGGGGGCCCGCAGCCTCGCTCCGGCGGAGGGCGCCCCCAAGGGTCCGGGCCTCTCCGCCGCCCAGGAGGGCCTGGAGGGCGCCGTCAGCGCCGACTGGTCCCTCATGCTCGGCGACGACGCGCTGAGCGTGGAGGACTTCGCCCAGATGGCGAGCCTCAAGCACCCGCTGGTGGCCTGGAAGGGCAAGTGGGTGGCCCTGGA
Source organism: Holophagaceae bacterium (assembly GCA_039812765.1). Taxonomy (GTDB): domain Bacteria; phylum Acidobacteriota; class Holophagae; order Holophagales; family Holophagaceae; genus JADJVL01. The sequence goes on along the minus strand of JBDIBF010000062.1, from coordinate 16,229 downwards.
TCCCGAGACGCTCAAGCAGATCACCGCCGTCATCCAGGCCAGCCGGGGCGCGGGCTTCGAGAGCATGACCAAGGGCGAGGCCCTGGCCGCCGCCCTGACGGGCACCGCCCGCATCCCCGGCGTGAGCGAGGCCATCGAGGTGGAGGTGGCCGGGGACTTCGGCGCGGCCCTCGACGACCTGCGCACGCTGCCCGACAAGCCCATCCGCCAGCCGGAGAACTTCAAGGGCCAACTGCGCCCCTACCAGCTGCGCGGCCTCGCCTGGCTGGAGGGCCTGGCGCGCCTGGGCCTCGGCGGCATCCTCGCCGACGACATGGGCCTGGGCAAGACCATCCAGGTGATCGCGCTGCTGCTCCACCGGCAGCTCCAGGATCCGAAGGTGGGCGCGCCGACGCTGCTCGTCTGTCCGACGTCCCTGCTGGGCAACTGGGAGCGGGAGCTGGAGAAGTTCTCCCCGACCCTGCCGGTCTTCGTGCACCACGGCAACAACCGCGACGAGCTGCCCAAGGCCTTCAAGCCCCACACCATCGTGCTCACCACCTACGGCGTGATCCGGCGGGAGGACGACGTCTTCGCCGCCCGGGCCTGGGGCCTGGTGGTGGTGGACGAGGCCCAGGCCATCAAGAACCCGGGCAGCATCCAGGCGAAGGCGGTCCGCCGCCTGCGGGGCCACGCCAAGCTGGCGCTCACCGGCACGCCCATCGAGAACCGCCTCAAGGAGCTGTGGAGCATCCTCGCCTTCGCCCTGCCGGGCTACTTCGGCAGCGAGTCCAGCTTCCAGGAGCGCTTCGCCACGCCCATCGAGAAGTACCGCGACCCCGACGCCGCCGCGGAGCTGCGCCAGCGCGTCGGCCCCTTCATCCTGCGCCGCCTCAAGACCGACCGCAGCATCATCCAGGACCTGCCGGACAAGCAGGAGATGAAGGTCTTCACCACGCTGACCAAGGAGCAGGCCCTGCTCTACCAGGCGCGCGTGGAGCAGATGGAGCAGGACCTGGACTCCGCCAAGACGGGCATCGAGCGCCGGGGCCGCATCCTCGCCCTGCTCACCCACCTCAAGCAGATCTGCAACCATCCCTCCCAGTTCCTCAAGGCCCAGGGGCCCTACGCGGGACGCAGCGGCAAGCTGGACCGCATGTCGGAAATGCTGGAGGAGATCATCGAGAACGGCGAGAAGGCCCTGGTCTTCACCCAGTTCAAGGAGATGGGCGACCGGCTGCAGGTGCACTTCCAGGAGCGCCTGGGCTTCGAGCCCCCCTTCCTCCACGGCGGCACCACGCGCCTGCAGCGGGACGAGCTGGTGCGAGGCTTCCAGGAGGATCCGGCCTTTCCGCCGGTCTTCCTGCTCTCCCTGAAGGCCGGCGGCGTGGGCCTCAACCTCACCGCGGCCACCCACGTGTTCCACTTCGACCGCTGGTGGAACCCGGCGGTGGAGGACCAAGCCACGGACCGCACCTACCGCATCGGCCAGACGAAGAACGTGCAGGTCCACAAGCTCATCACCATCGGCACCCTGGAGGAGAAGATCGACGCCCTGCTGGAGTCCAAGCGCGACCTCGCGGACCGCGTGGTGGGCACCGGCGAGGGCTGGCTCACGGAGCTGGACGACGAGGCCCTACGCCGCCTGGTGGCCCTGGAGCCGGACGCGGAGTGGGTGGACGGCGAAGGGGACGTCACCACGCTCACCCAGGCCCGGGCGGCCCTCGCCAAGGCCGGACCGGCCGAGGTGGACGAGTCCCCCGAGGAAGCTGACGGCGCCGAGGCGGCGGTCCCCGTGCCCGACCGTGAGGCCGTGGCCGCCGCCCGCGCCGCGCGGGTGGCGGCGCCCCGCAAGCCGCGACCGGCGGCGAAGCGGAAGGGGGTGATCGGATGATGATGTCCTCCGGCCACCGCTTCGGCACCACCTGGTGGGGCAGGCTCTGGATCAAGGGCCTGGAGCAGCTCGGCGACGACTACGAGAACCGCCTGCCCCGGGGGCTCAAGTACGCGGAAGAAGGCGCCGTCTCCCATTTCACCGTGAGCCCCGGGCAGATCGAAGCCCGGGTCCACGGCCGCAAGACCTACACTGTGACGCTGGGTCTGCCCGCCCTCACCCAGGCCCAGTGGGACAAGGCCCTGGCCCGCATCGCCCAGGAGAGCCGCTTCGTGGCCTCGCTGCTGGCGGGCGAGATGCCGCAGGGGCTGGACGAGACCTTCCGCGAGGCCGGCGCCAGCCTCTACGCGCGGGTGCCCAAGGAGCTGCAGACCCACTGCGACTGCCCCGACTGGGCCAACCCCTGCAAGCACGTGGCGGCGGTGTGCTACGTCATGGCCGAGGCCCTGGACCGGGATCCCTGGCTGCTCTTCGACCTGCGGGGCAAGACCAAGGACGAGGTGCTGGCGGCCCTGCAGGCCCACCTCGGCGAAGAGGCCCCGGCTCCCGCCCCGAAGAAGCGGGGACGTCCCAAGAAGGTGGCCACCCTGGCGGACCTGCTGGTGCGCAAGGTGGCGGAGGCGGAGCCCTGGCACGCCCTGGTGCCGGAGGACTACGACGCGCTGCCGGCGGACCTGCCGACCTTTGCCATCCCGCGGGCCATCCCCAGCGATCCTTCGGTGTTCACCCAGCTCGGCCCGCTGCCCCACGCCCGCATCGAGACGAGCCTCTGCCTGGCCGCCCTGCTGCACCGTTGCGCCCAGTGGACCATCGCCCAGATCGAGGAAGGGGGCAGCCTGGAAGAGCAGCAGGCCCAGGCCGGCGAGGCCGCCTCCGAGGCCGTTGCCTCCCCCTTCGACTCGCCCCTGCCGCCCATGCCCGCCAAGCCGCCGAAGGCCTGGCGGAACAAGAAGCGGCGGTGGAAGTAGGCAGTCCCTTCCCTTGGAGCCCCCATGAAAACCATCGCCACCCCGAACGCGCCCTCCGCCATCGGCCCCTACAGCCAGGGCAAGATCGTCGGCAACCTGCTCTTCACCGCGGGCCAGATCGCCCTGGTGCCCGAGACGATGGAATTCCTGAACGGCACCATCGAGGCGCAGACCGACCGGGTGCTGAAGAACCTCGATGCCGTCCTGGCCGCCGCGGGCACCGACTGGAGCCGCGTGGTGAAGACCACGGTCTTCCTCGCCGACATGGCCGACTTCGCGGCCTTCAACGCCGCCTATGCCGCGCACCTGGGCGACGCCAAGCCCGCGCGGAGCACCGTGCAGGCGGCGGCGTTGCCCAAGGGCGGGAAGGTCGAGATCGAAGTGATCGCCGAAGTGGGCTGAGGGTCAGCCCTTCAACCGCTTCAGGTCCTCCTTCGCGCCCTTCAGGTCGGGCCGCCGGACCAGGGCGGCCTCGAGCTCGGTGATGGCCTCGGCCTTCCGCCCCTGCTTCTCCAGGGCCTGGCCCAGGCGCCAGCGGGCGGCGGCGTGGTCGGGAGCGCCGCCTTCGGGCTCCTTCGCGAGGTAGCGGCGCAGCAGGGCCTCCGCCTTCGGGATCTCCTTGCCCTCGGTGATCAGCGTGCGGGCCACGGTGTAGAGGGGCAGCGGATTCTCCGGGACGGCCTTCTCGGCGGCAGCCAGGGCCGCATCCGCGTCCGCGAACTTCCCCTGCACCGACAGCAGGGCCGCCACCATCGCGTGGGCCGAGGCGCGACCCGGTTCCAGGGCCACGGCCTTCCGGGCCTGGACCAGGGCTTCGTCCACGCGCTTGGGCTCGCCGTTGGCCAGGAAGGAGGCGTAGGAAAGGAGGGCCGCGGCGGTGGCGTCGGGGCGCGTCGCGGCCTGCTTCATGAGGCCCTCGGCCCTCCCGCGGTCCTTCTCCTTCAGGGCCAGGTCCGCCTGCATGAGGAGGCCACGCACCGGGTCGAAGGCGGACACCGAGGCCGCCAGGGCCCTGGCCTTGTCCTTGTCACCGCCCACGAGCCCCGGGGCCATCCAGTAGAACTGCATCATCATGTTCGCCGTCTCGACGTCCTTGGGATTCAGGGCCAGGGCCTTCTCGCCGGCCTTCTTCATCTCGCGGGCCAGGGACATCTGGCTGAGGGCCGACGCGGCCTGGGCCTTCTGCCCCGCGCAGGCCGCGAGTTGGGCCTGGATGGCCGCGTCCTCGGGCCGGGCCTTCGCGGCCTTCGCGATCAGCGCGTAGGCGGCCTCGAGGTCCCCGAAGGCCTGCTTGACCTGGGAGGCCCAGAGCAGGGCGTTGGGGTCTTCCGGCGCCTGGGCCAGCCAGGGCGTCACCCGCGTCCGGAGCTGCTTCCAGCGGCCGGCCTCCCGGAGGGATTCGAGGCTCGGATCGGCGGCGGCGAGGCCGGAGGCCAGGAGCAGGAGGACGGCAGGGTGGAGGGAGGGCGCAGGCATGGGGACTCCAGGGGAAGGGAAGGGGCTCAGCAGGACGGGTGCCAGAAGGCCGTAGCCGCCCAGCGGCTACGAAGGCCGGGTCCCCGGGGTTGAGGCCGTGGCACCGTGCCCCGGCGCGTGGCGCTACTCCTCCTCGGTCTCCCCGATATCTGGATCCACGCCCTCCCAGCGCCGCTCGGCGCCGAAGGCGGGGTCCGAGAGCCGCGCCAGGAATCCCTGCATCCGCGCGCCCCACTTCTCGGCGGCGGCGCGGCCCTCGGGCACGAAGGGCAGGAGCTGGGCCGGGGCCTCCTCCAGGCTCATCTGGGTGAGGACCAGCGCCTGCTGGAAGCTCTCTCCTACCGGCGTGAGGGCGATGACCAGCTCCTCCAGGACCTCCTGCAAGGCCTCGGGACAGGCCTCCTCGTCCACGGCTTCCAGCGTCTCCACGCACTTGGTGCGCGCGGTGATGAGCTTCAGGTGCAGCCGCTCGAAGTCCCGCCGGGCCGCACCAGCGTCGAGGAGGTGGGCCGCGTCCTCCAGCAGCGGGTGCAGCTTGTTGAAGAGGAGGGAGAGGGCGGTCTCCGCGGGGGCGAGGGATTCGGCCATCGTTCGATGCTACGCCTTCGCGACCGCCTTCTTCCATCGCGTGCGGGCTTCGGCCACCGCGGCGGCTTCGCCCTGGGGCGCGAAGGTGCGGTCCAAGGGGTAGGCGCGTTTCAGGTCCGCGAGACTCCACAGCCCCGCGCCCAGCCCCGCCAGCATGCCGGCGCCCAGGGCCGTGGTCTCCAGCATGGAGGGCCGGTGCAGGGGGATGTCCAGGAGGTCCGCCTGGAGCTGGAGCAGGAGGTCGTTCGCCGCCGCGCCGCCGTCCACCCGCAGCTCCGCGAGCGGCGCCCCGAGGTCGGCGGCCATGGCTTCCAGGATGTCGGCCTGGCTGTGGGCGATGCCCTCCAGCGCCGCCCGGGCGAGGTGCGCCTTCGTGGTGCCGCGGGTGAGGCCGAGGATGGTGCCCCTCGCCTCGGCCCGCCAGTGGGGCGCGCCGAGGCCCGCGTGGGCGGGCACCACCACCACGCCGCCGCTGTCGGGCACGCTGCGGGCCAGGGGCTCGATGTCGGCGGCACGATCGATGATCCCCAGTCCGTCCCGCAGCCACTGCACCAGGGCACCGGCCACGAAGGCCCCGCCCTCGAGGGCGAAGCTGCGCGCGCCCCCGACCTCCCAGGCCTGGGTGGCGATCAGTCCCGAGGCGCTGCGGGGAACCTTCGCGCCCGTGTTCATCAGCACGAAGCTGCCGGTGCCGTAGGTGAGCTTGGCCTGCCCGGCTTCAAAGCAGCCCTGGCCGAAGAGGGCCGCCTGCTGGTCCCCCGCGATCCCGGCGATGGGCAGGCCGTCCGGCAGGCCTGGCACGCCCCGCGCTTCGGCGCAGACCCCGCTGCTCGGCACGATGGCGGGCAGCACCACGTCCGCCACGCCGAAGCGCGCGGCGAGGTCCGCCGACCAGGCCCCGGCGTGGAGGTCGTAGAGCAAGGTGCGGCTGGCGTTGCTGGGGTCCGTGAGGTAGGCGCCGGAGAGGCGGTGGATCAGGAAGGTGTCCACGGTGGCGAAGGCGAAGGGGCGGCCCAGGCGCTCCCGCAGCCAGGCCGCCTTCGTCGCGCTGAAATAGGGGTCCAGGGGCAGGCCCGTGGCCTCGCGGATCGCGGGTTCCTGGTCCCTCATCGCCGCGCAGTGGTCCGCAGTGCGGCGGTCCTGCCAGACGATGGCGCGGTGGAGGGGCGCCTTCGTGTCCAGGTCCAGGGCGAAGGTGGTCTCCCGCTGGCTGGTGATCCCCAGGGCCACGAAGCGCGCGGGATCGAGGCCGGCCGTGGCCTCCCGCAGGGCCACCGGGACCGAGGCCCACAGCTCCTCGGGCTCGTGCTCCACCCAGCCCGGCTCGGGGTAGTGCTGGGGGAAGGCCGCGTAGCCGCGCCCCTGGACCCTGAGTTCACGGTCCAGCACGAGGACGGTGGTGCCCGTGGTGCCCTGGTCCAGCGCGACGACGAGGTCCTTCATGGGAGTCCCGGTGAAGGCCTCGAGCTTAACCCCTCAGGGCGTCCCGAAGGTCTTCACGCCCGGCGTCCCCTTGGGGGGCGGCACGTCGCTGATCTGCGTCCGGCCGTTGGCGTCCCGCCACTGGTAGATGGTGTTAGGGGTCTTGATCTCGACGCCATAGCCGTTGCCGCTCGGGACGGGGGCGCCGGCGGAGTCGGCGGAAGGGGAGGCCGCGCTGGCCATGCGCGTCTCGCCGTCCTTCAGGGGCTTCTCGTCCACGAGGAAGCCGCCCCGGCCCTTCTTCAGCAGCTCCATGGCGCCCGAGGCCTTGGGGTCGGCCTGCACCAGCTTCTTCTGCCAGAGTTCCATCACCTTCGGCACGTAGCCGCGGGTCTCGCGGAAGGGCGGGATGCCGTTGTACTTGTCCACCGCGCGCTCGCCGGCGTTGTAGGCCGCGATGACCTTGGTGGCGTCGCCGCTGAAGTAGTCCATGAGCCACTTCAGGTACTTGGTGCCGCCCATGATGTTCTGGCGGGGGTCGAAGGGGTCCGTCACGCCGAATCGCAGCGCCGTGGCGGGCATGAGCTGCATGAGGCCCAGCGCCCCCACGCGGCTGCGCGCCTTGTCGTAGAAGGCGCTCTCGGCCTGGATGATGGCGCGGGCCAGGAAGGGGTCCACGCCGTTCGTGGTGGCGATCTCGTCCACCATCGCCAGCAGCTCGGGGCTGCGCAGCACCCGGGCCATCTCCACCCGCGAGATGCCCAGGCGGATGTGGCCCACGCCGATGTGCTTGAGGATGAGTCCCTGGCCCTTGGCGTAGCTGGGGGGGAGGTTGTTGATGACGATGCGGCCCTGGGCGTCGGTGTAGGTGTAGACGTAGGCCATGGCGTAGGCGCTGCCCATCCCGCCCATCGTGGGGCTGGCGGAGGTCCGCTTCACCCGCCCGTTGGAGCCCGCGGACAGAACGGTCCCCGCCGCGAGGGAGGCGGCCAGGACGGCGAGGCGGCGGGCGGGACGGATCATGGACTTCCAGTATGGTGCCAGGCAAGGCACGGGCCAAGGATGCGTGCTGCAACGGGAAGGTTCAGAGGCCTGCGAAGAAGGCCTCTACCTCGTCCCAGTCGCGGGTGAGCGGGAAGGGCGGCAGGGCGGCCCGCACCTGCGCGGCGTAGCGCTTCCCGCTCGGGTCCTCCGTGGGCAGCATGAGGCGCGGATCGAGGATGGCCACCACGCCGCGGTCCGTGGTGGTGCGGATGAGGCGGCCCAGGCCCTGCTTGAGCTTCAGGGTCATCTGCGGCACCTGGATCCCGATGAAGCCCAGGCCCTGGCGGTGGGCGTCCGCCTCGCGGATGCGGGCCTGGAGCACGGGATCGTCCGGCGGCGCGAAGGGCAGGGCGGTCACGACCACCAGGGACAGGGCCTCGCCGGGCAGGTCCACGCCCTGCCAGAAGCTCGCCAGGCCGAGCAGCGCGGCGTTCGGCGTCTTCCGGAAGCGCTCCAGCAGCGCCTGGCGGCTCAGGCCCTCGCCCTGGGTGAAGAAGGTGATCCCGGGACAGGCGGAGGCCAGCCTCGGCTTGAAGTGGGCCAGCATCTTGCGGCTGGTGAAGAGCAGCAGCGCGCGGCCCCGGGACGCGCGCAGCAGGCGCGTCATCGCGTCCAGGCCCGCCTCGATCCAGGCGGGCTCGCCCACGCCGTCCCGCCCCGCGCGCCGCTCGGGCAGGCCCGGCGGCACGAAGAGCAGGCCCTGGCGCTCGAAGTCGAAGGGGCTCTCCACGTGCTCGGCCCGCTCGGCCTCCAGCTCCGTGAGGCCCAGGCGCAGGCGCAGGCCGTTGAAGCCCCGGCCGTCCCGCAGGGTGGCCGACGTGAGGATCACGGTCTCGAAGCCCCGGCGCAGGTGTTGGTGGAAGAAGGGCCGCACGTCCACGGGGTTGGCCCTGAAGACCACCGTGTGCGGGCCTTCCCGCGTCAACGTGCTCACCCAGCCCTCGGGCTGGGCGAAGACCTGCTCCATGCGGGAGAAGGCCAGGGCGATGCGCTCCGCGAGCTTGCGCCAGAGCAGGCCGGACGGGTCCGCCTCGGCCTTGGCCGCGGCGAGGCGCCGCACCTCCTGGGCGGCGGCCTGGCCCGCGGCGATCCAGTCGCCCACCGCGTCCGCGAGGGCGCCGAGGCTCACGCGCGGATCGTCGAAGCCGAAGACCGCGCTTTCGAGAGGAACGAGGCCGAGGAGGCGCGCCCACGCGTCCTCCCAGGGCGGCAGCAGCGTGTCCAGCAGCGCGGCGCCGGGATCCTTCAGCGCCTCGTCCTTCAGGTCCCGTAAGAGCAGGGCCATGGCGCGGCTGCTCCACGCCTCCGCGCAGCTGTCGGTGAGCTGGGCCTCGATGTCGTGGGCCTCGTCGAGCACCAGCACCGGCGCGTCCGGCAGCACGGACCCGAAGGCGCTCTCCCGCAGGACCCGGTCCGCCAGCAGGAGGGCGTGGTTCACCACCACCAGGTCCGCCTGGAGCACGTCCTGGCGCAGCTTCGTGAGGAAGCAGTCCTCGTAGTGGGCGCACTGCTTCCCCGTGCAGCGCTCGGCCCGGGCGTTCACCTTGTCCCAGAGCTCGGACTCGCCCTCGCCGTGGCGCGAGAGCTCCTCGCGGTCGCCGCTGAGGGTGTCCTCGGCCCAGGCGGGCAGGGCCATCCAGAGGGCGTGGTCCGGAATGGAGAGTTCGGCCGGGGGCGAGGCCTGCAGCGCCTCCCAGGCGGCTTTGCAGAGGTAGTTCGCGCGCCCCTTGGCGAGCACGCAGGACAGCTCCCGGCCGAGGATGCCCATGGCCCGCGGGGCGTCCTCCTCCAGCAGCTGGCGCTGCAACTGCTTGGTGCGGGTGGCCACGATGACCGGCCGCGCGGTGGAGGCCAGGGCGGGCACGAGGTAGCCCAGGGACTTGCCCGTGCCCGTGCCCGCCTCGACAGCCTGGATGACCGCGTCGGGTTTCGCGTCGGGCTCGGCGCCGGCCTCCTTCCAGGCCGCCCGCCGTTCGGCGCCTTCCTGGATCGCGTCGAAGACGAGCGCCGCCATGCGCGCCTGTCCGGGACGGACCTCCGCGCCCGGGAAGCATCCGAAGAGGCGGCCGTCGGGGGGCGCGAAGAAGGCGTCCATGGGATGGGGCATGCCCCCAGTGTCCCTGGTCCCTGGTCCTTTGTCCTTGGCTGGGACGCCTGCGCCTCGAGCCAAGGGCGCCGAAGACCTCAGGGGATCTCGAAGACCGTCATCTCCTCCCGCACGCCCTTGAGGGCCGCGCGGCGGGGCGCCGGGTGCAGGCCGCGGTCCCACAGGAGGTCCGCGGCGCCGGGGTGGCCCACCACCGGCTCGGTGGCGTAGATCGCGCGGTCCACGGCGAGGCCCTGCACCCGGGCGGCGACGTTCACGGTCTGGCCGAAGTAGTCGAGGCGCTCGTTCAGGGTCACCGCGAGGCAGGGGCCTTCATGGAGGCCGATCTTCACCAGCAGGTCCTCGGCCCCCCGCGCGGCGTTGAGGTCCGCGATGGCCTCCCGCATGCGCAGGGCGGCCCGGAGCCCGCGCTCCGGCGAGGGGAAGGTGGCCATCACCGCGTCGCCGATGGTCTTCACCACCGCGCCGCCCTCGGCGCCCACCGCCTCGTTGAGGGCGCGGAAGTGGTCCCGCACCAGGTCGTAGGCCGCCAGGTCGCCCACGCGTTCGTAGAGCTCGGTGCTGCCCTTCAGGTCCGTGAAGAGGAAGGTGAGGCTGGTGATGCGCAGGCGCTGGTTGAGGTCCAGGGTCTCGGCCCGGAAGTGGTCCCGGAAGGTCTGGGTGCTCAGCAGGTCGCGGGCGGTGAGGAAGCGCTTGCGGTGCCCCAGCAGGTGGTGCAGCGAATCGTTGGCGAGGTAGAGGCCCGGCAGCACGCGCCGGCCGGTGCGGTTCTCCAGGGTGAGGCGCAGCGGCCCCGGCGGCAGCTCGCGGGTGCCCGTGGGCGGGTGGCTCTCGCTGAAGACCACGGTGAGTTCGCGCCGCTCGCGGGTGGCCTCGCCCTTGCAGTCGAGGAAGAAGGCCGTGTGGGTGACCGCGTCGAAGAGGATGACGAAGGCCTCGGGGAGCTGGACGTTGAGGATGCAGCGGCCGCCCGCGGGGATCTCCTCGGCCTCCAGGATCACGTCGGCCTTCACCGCCTCGAAGGCCTCCCCCTCGGGCAGGTGGATGCCGCTGCTCCAGAAGACCTGCCGCTGGTACTCCCAGAAGGGCAGGTCGTCCGGGGCGTGGGCGGCGATGCGCCGCACGCCGGGATTCACGGTGAAGCTCACCTCCACCATCTCGTCCAGGGTGGGCGCGTAGCCGCCGGCGCAGAGGGCGCAGTAGTAGGTCTCCTTGTCCAGGTGGCGCAGGCTCGTCGCGGCGTCGAGGACGCCCCCGCAGCCCGGGCAGAGCAGGTTCCAGGAGAGGTCGAAGAGGCCCAGGCGGGAGGCGTGGACGAAGAGATCCAGGGCCTCGGCCTCGGAGAGTCCGGCGCGGGCGGCGAAGTCGTAGACGTTGATGCGGCAGAGCTGCGCGTCCGGCGCCTCCCGCACCAGCGCCTCCAGGGCCTGGGCCGCCCGGGGCCCGGCCATCGGGCGGAGCTGCTCGAAGCGCGCGTCCGCGCGGGGATCCTGGAGGCTGTCGGGGCTGGCCACGCCAGGGAGTCTACTCCCCGGCGCCCGCGACCGGCCTCCGGGGGCCTTCCCCGGCCCTTCGGACGGCGGCCGCGACGGCTCGGCCATCGGGCGCGGGGGTTGGAATGTTCCGGGACAACAGCGCCGTTCCCCGCGTATCTTCGTACGTCACCCCCGGCAGCACCTTCCCGCGAATCCCCCGGTCGTCCCGTCCCCCATGCCCCTCGCCCAGTCCCGGAAACGCCTCCTCCTGGCGGGCCTCGCCCTGGCCTTGGTCGGCGGCGCCGTCGCGGCCTGGAAGCTGCGGCGGGATGTCCGCCAGGCCTACGACGCCCCGACCCGCCGCGTGCAGCCCCTGGCCTTCGCGCCGCTGCCGGCGCCCGCGGTGAAGGTGCGGATGTGGGGCGGCGCGGAGGTCGCGGGGGTCGCCCTCGGCCCTGAGGGCCTGGTCCTGGCCGGGGGCTTCGGGGTGGCGGAGGCCCGGGGCGACCTCGGCGAGGGCCTGCCCACCCTGCAGGCCTCGGCCCTGGCGCTGTGGCGGGACCGGCCCGTGGTGGCCCTCGCCGCCGGGGGGCTCTTCCTCCGCCGGGACCGGGCCTGGGAGGAGCTGCGCACGGGCTGGGGGACGCTGCACGTGCGGGACCTCGTCGAAAGCCCCGGCGGCGAGCTGCTCATCGGCGCCCAGGAAGGCCTTTTCCGCGCGGCCTGGGGCGCCTCGGTCCTGGAGCGCCTGGACGCCGCGCCGGTGCGGTCCCTCGCCCTCGTCCCCGGCGGGGTGGTCTGGGCGGGCGGCGAGCAGGGCCTGCGGCGGGTGGACGCGGGCTCGGCCCGGACGATGGCGGCGCCGGACCCCTGGGTGGACGGCGTGGCGGTGCAGGGCCGGGACCTGCTGGTGCTCACGCCCCAGGGTCTCGCCCGCGGGCCCTTCGACGGACCCCTCGCGCCGGTGGCCGGCGCCGAGGAGGCGAGCTCCTTCGCGGTCCTCGGGGACGAGGTCTACACCGCGGGCCAGGGGCGGCTCCTCCGCTTCGGCGCCGGAGGCCGTCCAGCCGAGGAACTGCCGGGCTCGCCGGTGCGGCGGGTCTTCGCCCGGGCGGGCGTCCTCTTCGCGGACACCGACGCCGGGCTGCTGCGCCGGGGCGCCACGGGCTGGAGCCCCGCGCGGAGCCGGCCCGCCAGCCTGCCGCCGGGCCCCAGCGCCGTGAACGCCCTGGCCTGGCGGGACGGCCGGGTGATCGCCGGACTCTTCAACGGCGGCCTCGTGGTGGGTGCCCCGGGCGGGACCTCCCCCGCCGCCGCGGGCCCCGACCTCGCGTGGGTCCCGGTGCGGGGCTCGGAGGCCTGGGGCGTGAACGCCATCCTCAGCGCGGGCGGGGCCGTCCACGTGGCGAGCCTGCGGGGGGTGGCGCGCCTCGAGGGGGGCGCCCTCAAGGCCGTGGAGCCGAAGGACGCCGGCGCGGCCTTCTCCCTGGCCTCCACCCGGGAAGGCCTCGTCCACGGCTACGGCCAGGGCGTGCTGCTGCCGGGGCCGCGGATGCTCTCGGCCTTCCACGGCCTGCCGGGCAACCAGGCCCTGGCCCTCGCCGAGGGGCCCGAGGGCTCGAATCTGCTCTTCGTGGGCACGCCCACGGGCCTCGGCGCGATCGCCGGCGGCCGGGTGGCGTGGCGGACGGAACCCGGCGACGGGAGGCTGCCCCATCCCTGGGTCACCGCCCTGGCGGTGCGGGGGGACGACCTCTATGTCGGCACCTACGGGGGCGGCGTGGCCCGCCGCGCGGGCCGCCAGCCGGGCTGGCGGGAGCCCGGCGCCTTCGCGGCCTTCCCCGAGACCGCCGGACTGAAGGTGAACCCCGGCTGCCTCGTGGAGGCCGGCGGGCGGCTCTACCTCGGCACCGACGGCCGCGGCCTCTGGAGGCTCAGCGCCGACGGATCCCGTTTCGTCCCCCTGCGCCTTCCGCTACCCTCCCAGCACGTCACCGCCATCCAAGCCGGGCCCGAGGGCCTCTACGTCGGGACCCCCGAAGGTCTGGCCCGGCTTCCGCTCTCCCTTCCTGAGGAGCCTTCCTGACATGCGCCGCGCGCTCCTGGTTCCCCTGACGTTCCTCCTCGCCTCGGGCGGAAGCCTGCTGCGGGCCCAGGCGGGGCTGCTGGTGCCCACCAGCAGCGGCCGGCCCGACGCCTCGGTGCTCAGCCTGCGGGAGATGACCGTGGACATCGGCATCGCCCGGGGCTACGCGCGGGTGAACGTGCGCCAGGTCTTCGAGAACCACACCTCGTCGGTCCAGGAGGGCACCTACCGCTTCGCCCTGCCGCCCTCGGCCGCCGTGGGCGACTTCGCCGTGTGGGACGGCCTCGTGCGCATCCCCGGCGTGATCCTCGAGAAGCAGCGGGCCCGCGCGATCTACAAGGAGCTCACCACCCAGCGCATCGACCCCGGCCTGCTCCAGCAGGGCGAGGAGGAGGACGCGGACGCGGGCCGCGCGGGCAAGAGCGCCAGGCCCAGCGGTGGCGCCCTCTTCAGCGTCACCGTGGCGCCCATCCCGGCCCTCGCCACCAAGCGCCTCGAGCTGCAGTTCCAGCAGGAGGTCCCCGTCATCGACGGCAAGGGCGAGTTCCGCCTCGTGCTGCGCCCCCCGGACGGCGAGGCGCCGGTGGCGGCCAGCCTCACCGTGCGGGTGCGCCTGGAGGACGCGGCCTTCGAGGCCATGCCCTCGGGCCTGCCCTTGAAGGCCACCGCCGAGGGCGCGGAGTTCAGCGGCAGCGCCGTGAAGCTCGGCAAGGACCTGGCGTTCCGCATCCGGCCCAAGGGCAGTGACCTGCTGCGCCTCAGCGCCTTCCGCAACCCCGACGGCGTGCTGCCCGACGGCCTCGCCCTGGCACCCTGGGAGCGGCCCTCGGAGCTCCCGCCGGAGAAGGACGGCTTCTTCCTGCTGGAGGCGCGGCCGGGCGGCGCGTTCCCCGAGATGAAGCTGAAAGGCGCGAAGCTGCCGGCACCGGTGCCCATCCGCGCCCCCCAGCGCCTTGCCATCTGCTTCGACACCTCCCTCGGCCACCGCTGGGCCGGGCTGGAGACGGCCTACCAGCACCTGGTCCGCGTGCTCCACGACCTGCGACCTGCGGACCAGTTCGCGCTGATCCCCTACGACCGCACGCCCGGCAGCGCCGCCCTGAAGAAGGCGGGGCCCGCGGAGGTCGAGGCGGAGCTGAACGCGCTGCGCGCCCGCACCCTCGGCCCCGGCGCGAACCTGCCGATGGCCCTCGCCGCGGCCCGCAAGGCCGTCGGCGACAAGGGCCGCATCCTCGTGCTCACGGGCGGCCAGGGCGCGGGGGGCTCCAAGGCCCTGCTCGCGGCGGCCGGCGGCGCGCCGCTCTTCGTCGCCGTGACCACCGGGGAGGCGGGCGAGGCCCTGCGCTCGGCCTCGGACCAGCTCCTCGCGCCCACCGCCACCGAGATCGAGACCGACCTCTTCTTCAGGCGCGTGCTCGCCCCGGAGGAGAAGAAGGAGGCCCGGGGACCGGCCTCCGACGAGGACGCGCCCTTCAAGGTGGGCGGCGGCGAGCCGAAGCTCCGCCACATCTACCCGGTGATGGTGCAGCCCATGGCGCCGGGCTCCCTGTCCGGCTGGGTGGGCCGCTACGCCGCGCCCCAGCCCAGGCTCACCTTCACCCTCGCCTCGAACATGCTGCCGGGCGGGAAGGCCAGCCTCGAGGCGGCCCTGCCGGAGAAGGCCCTCGAGGCCCGGGACCTGCCCCGCCGCTGGGCGCGGGCCCGGGTGGACGACCTGCTGGCCCGCATCGAGCTGGAAGGCGAGAAGAAGGAGTGGATCGACGAGATCATCGCGCTCTCCAAGCGCTACAAGTTCGTCACCCCCTACACGGCCTTCCTCGCGGCGCCGCGCTCCCTGCTGCGTCCCCGGCGCATCCAGCCCGGGGACCCCGTGCTGCGGGTGGAGTGCGACGAGGCCACCCGCGCCGCCACGGCCCTCTTCCCCTTCGGCCTGAAGCTGGAGCTGGTGCGCCGCCCTGGCACGAACGTCTGGGAGGGCCGCTTCCTGGTGCCCGAGGGCTTCAAGGACGGCCGCTACGCCGTGCGCATCCTCCTGCGGGACGCCAGCGGGGCCCGCGCCTCGGAGACCAAGTACTTCATCCTGGACGGCACCGCGCCGCGCATCCGGCCCGAGCTGCCCGCCAGCGCGCGGCCCGGCGACCTCATCCAGGTCCGTGCCCACGCCGACGAGGACGTGGTCTTCCTCCACGCCCGCCTCGGCGACGGCCCGCCCATCCCCCTGCGCTGGGACGCCGCCGCGGGCTGCTCCGTGGGCCTCCTGCGGGTGCCGTCAGGGCCGCCCGGATCGCGGGAGGTGCTCTTCGAAGCCGTGGATGGGGCCAAGAACCGCGGCTTCGTCCGCGCGTCGCTGGAGGTGAGGCCATGAAGCGCCGTCCCGCGATCCTCACGCTCCTGGCGTCCGCCGCGGCGCTGGGCTTCCTGGGCGCCTCGCCGCTGCCCTGGTCCGATCTCACGCCCGCGGACTGGCTCTACGCCGTGGCGACGCGCTTCGCCACCGTGGACGGCCACACCGTGCACTACCCGACGCCCCCCGCCGAGCTGGCGAAGCTGCTGGAGGGCCGCCGGGAGGCCGGCGCCTGGCGCCACCTCGCCGAGGCCCGCCTGGCCCTGGGAGACCGCGCCGGGGCGCTGGCGGCGATGGAGCAGGGATGCGCCGCGGAGGCGGCGTCGTCCCCCGCCGCGGGCGCGGAGGCCTGGGCCGAGACCGCCCGCTGGGCGGCGGAGCACCTGGAGATGGCCGCGGCCTTCCGGGCCGCGGAGAAGGCCCTGCCGGGGCTCGGGCCCGAGGCGAAGCTGGCCCTCTCGAAGGTGCGCATCGCCTGGGCGGAGCGCCACCCCGACCTCGGCGACGCCCTCGCCTTCCGCAAGGCGCAGGCGGCCATGTTCCCCGAGGACGGCGCCTCGCTGGAGTCCTGGCTCCGCGCCCTCGAGAAGGCCGGTCGCCTCGCCGAGGCCGACCAGGCCCTGGCGGCCTCCAAGGCCCTCGATCCCGAACGGCGCCTGCTGCTGCGCTCCGACCTGCGCATGGACCACAAGGACGCCAAGGGCGCCTTCGAGGTGCTGGACGCCGCCCTCGACCAGCCCTGGTCCGCCGACGTGCGCCAGGCCTGGGCCCGCCGCGTGGACGCCGGCGCGCCCCGGGCTCCCGAAGCCTGGCGCGCGGCCCTCGACGCCCGCTACGACGCCGGGG
>JBDIBF010000061.1:0-18712 GCA_039812765.1 Holophagaceae bacterium | reverse complement strand
TCAGGCGGCGCGCCTGCCGAAGAGGCCTTGCAGCAGCCCCCGCCAGCCCAGCAGGCGGATGCCTTCGCGCTCGGTGCGCACCAGGCCCCAGCAGGCCTCGCGCCGGCCCTCCACGTCGCGGTGGTCCGTGCCCTCCCCGCGCCGCAGCCAGTCCCCCGGGCCCAGGTAGTGGGTCTCGTCCTCGGCGTGGCCGTGGAGCACGAGGAAGTCCTCCCCGCCGCGGTGGACGTGGTCGGGGAAGCGGCGGCCCGGCGGCAGCACCAGCAGGTAGAGGCGTGCGCCCGTCGCCGGATCCTGGAGAAGCTCGGCGATGCGGCAGCCGTTGAGAAGGGCCCGGCTCCAGTCCCAGGTGGAGGTCGTGGGCAGCTCCGCGAGCAGGTCAGGGGGCAGGTGGGGCTCCGCCGCCACCGGGCCGGCGGCGTGGAGGTGCTCGTAGGCGCGGACCATGAAGGCCAGGCAGCGGTCGATGCCGGGCCCCGGGGCGGCGGCACGGGCGGCGTCGGGCAGGGGGTGCGCCGGGGGCGGGAGGGGCCTGGGCGTGGCGCCGAGGCGCGCGAGGGCGCCCGCCAGGGCGGCCTTCTGCTGGCGGCAGGCGGGGGTCTCCAAGGCCGGCGCCGCCTCGGTCCCGGCAGCCAGGACGCCCAGGAAGCGGGGCAGGGTGCGCAGGGAGCGGAGGAAGGCCCGGCAGGCCCGGCAGAGGGCCAGGTGCAGGCGCATCCGAAGGGCCAGGCCCAGGGGAAGCCGTCCCTCGAAGTGGTCGGTGGCCAGGTGGGTGACGTCCTCGCAGCGGAGCAGCAGGTTCATGCGGTGGCCTCCCCCCGGCGGACCTGCGCGGCGTAGTCCGCCAGGAAGCCCCGGAGCCCCAGGCGGGCCCGGTGGAGCCGCTGGCGCACGAGGTCCCGGCTGATGCCCAGGTGCCGGGCGATGTCCTCGGTCTCCCAGCCCTCGAGATCCTTGAGGATGAAGACGGCCCGCTGCTCGGAGGAGAGCCGTTCCAGGCCCGCCTGGACCCGTTCCCGCAGCTGCCGTCCCTCCGCCATCGCCAGGGCCTCCGCCTCCGTCGCGAAGCCCACCACGGACTCCACGTTCCTGTGATGCCCGTCGTCCTCGAAGCGTGGCTGGAAATCTTCCACCGAGTCCTCCCGGCGGCGCAGGCGGGACCGGCGCAACATCAGGGCCTCGTTGATGCAGACCCGGTAGGCCCATGTCGAGAATTTGCTCTTGCCCTCGAAGCGGCTCAACTGGGTGTGGAGGGCGATGAGGGCCTCCTGGAGGGCGTCCTGGGCGTCCGCGGCGTCCCCGAGGATGCGCAGGATCGCGGAATGGAACATGCCGAGGTGGGGTTCCACCAGGCGGCCGAAGGCTTCCCCGTCCCCGGACAGGGCCCGGGCCAGCAGCTGGGATTCCGAGTCGGGGGAGGACACGTCCGCCAGTCTACCGGGGCGGGAAGGCGGATTCGCCCTGGCGCCCCGCGGGCTTGGGTCCACAATGCCCCGGGAGGCGCGCATGGAACGCCGGCACTTGGTCCTGTGGCCGCTCCTTATCGCGCTGGCGGTGATGGGGTACAAGTGGCTGACGGCCCCCAAGGCGGTGAATCCCCTCACCGGGAAGAGCGTCCGGGTCGGCATGTCGCCGGACCAGGAGGAGACCCTCGGCCTGCAGAGCTACCGGGAGGTGCTCTCCCAGTCCCGGGTCCTGGACCGCGGCCCCGACCACGATCTGGTGCTGCGGGTGGCCCAGCGCCTCTCCCGGGCCACCGGGGAGGCGGGCCAGCACTTCCAGTGGCAGGTCAGCGTCGTCGAGAGCCCGGAGGTGAACGCCTTCTGCCTTCCTGGCGGAAAGATCGTGGTCTACACGGGCCTCCTGCCCATCACCCAGAACGAACCGGCCCTGGCGGCGGTCATGGGCCACGAAATGGCCCACGCCCTGGCCCACCACGGGGCCCAGCGGGTCCTGCAGACCTCCCTCGCCCAGACCTTCATGGCCGGCGCCCGGGTGTCCGTGAGCGACATGGATCCCCAGCAGCGCCAGGCCGTCCTGGGGGCCCTGGGCGCGGGGGCGCAGTACGGGCTGCTCCTGCCCTTCGGGCGGAAGCACGAGACCGAGGCCGACGAGCTGGGTCTGCTCACCATGGCCCGCGCGGGCTACGACCCGCGGGAGGCCATCCCCTTCTGGCAGCGCATGAGCGCCCGCGGGGGAAGCCAGCCTCCCGTCTACCTCTCCACGCACCCCTCCCACGGCCAGCGCATCCGCGACCTCCAGGCCTTCATGCCGAAGGCCCTGGAGGCCTACCATCCCGACGCGGGCCGCTGAGTCCTGCGCGCCGCCGGCCGGATCCCGCATGGGCCTTTCCCGCCGGAGCGACTACCTTGGAGGCACGCGTCGGGGAGCCCCCCCGGGAGGCACCATGAACCGCCTGTCCCGCACCCTTTCGATCCTCGCCTTCGGGGCCTCCCTGCTGGCCGCGCAGGCCCCGAACCCGCTGAACCTGCCGGATCCCCTGGGGATCTCCAAGAAGCCCCGCTCCGCGCCGCCGGCCCCGCGGGCGCGCATCGGCGCGGAGGCCCGCCCCCAGCCCAAGGAGCACCGGGATCGCGGCCGGCACCGGGGCCACGCCAAGCCGAAGAAGCGCAAGCACGACCGGTAACCCGGCCGCGGGTCAGCGCGCGAGGCGGGGCAGCTTCACGATGAAGCTGCTCCCCAGCCCGGGCCCCTTGCTGGTGGCGCGGATCTCGCCGCCGTGGCGCAGGACGATCTCCCGGCAGAGGAAAAGGCCGAGGCCGGTGCCCTGCACCTGCCGCGTCATCTCGTCGCCCACCCGGTAGAAGCGCTGGAAGATGCGGTGCTGCTCCCGGGGCGGGATGCCCAGGCCCTTGTCGGAGACCACGATGACGGCCTCGTCGCGGTCCCCGTCGAGGGTGATGGTGGTCTCCCGCGGCGCCGCGGCGTACTTGTAGGCATTGGAGAGGAGGTTCTCCAGGGCCGTGCCCAGGGCCTTCGGGTCCACCATGGCCCAGACGCCCTGGGCCAGTTCCATCCGCAGCCCCAGGGCGCCGGAGCCGAGGCGGTGGTCCATGCCTTCGGCCACCTGGCTGATCCAGGGCCCCAGTTCCAGGGGCTCGAGGCGCAGATCGAAGCTGCCCGCCTCCGCCCGGGCGGCGTCCAGGAGGTTCGCCACCTGGGTGGTGAGGCGCTCCAGGTCCTTGTCCATGAGGTCGTGGACCCGGGCCTTCTGGTCCTCGCTCAGCTCCCGGGTGAAGAGGGTCTCCATCCAGACGCGCAGCGACGCGATGGGGGTCTTCAGCTCGTGGGTCACCGAGGCGATGAAGTTGCGCTGGCGCAGCTTCAGGTCCATCTCGCTGTTGAGCTTCCGGTAGATGTAGGTGAGGCCCAGGAGCACGCCCAGGGCCATGAAGCCGCCCTGGCCGGCGGTGCGCCAGAGGGCCTTGGTCCGCTCCCGCTCCAGGGCGCGGATGGGTTCGGGGCGGAGGGAGAGGTAGGCGACGCCGTCCAGCAGGGGCGGGTCGTCCACGTCCTTGGGCTCCGGCACCACCTCCACCTGGGGGAAGGCGGCCTCGATGGCGGCCTTGCGCTGGGGCAGGGGCGGCACTTCCACGCTGAGGCCTTCCACCGTGCCCGGGCGGGACGGGCTGGGCCTGAGCTGGTTGGTGCGCGCCAGGCTCAGGAGCACGGCGCAGTCGTACTGCCAGGCCTCGGCCCTCCCCGCCTTCAGCCGGGCGACACGCTCCTCCTGGAAGCGGCGGGATTCCCGGACCTGGATCCCGATCCACCAGGCGAGCTGGGAGCCCAGGAGGACCGCCACGCTCCAGAAAATGAGGCGCTGGATGGCGAAGCGCTGGAGGCGGGCGGTCACGGGGCCTCCCGGGCCGGCGCCCCGGCCTCCGGCCCGGGCACGGTCCCTCCGGGCGGGTGCGGACGGGCGGCGCTCGGGAAGGGAGCAGACATGCCCCATTGTGCCTCCGCGGGCTCCGGAACGCTTCCAAGCCGGCCCTGGCTTGGTCATGCTTGCTGTCATCCATGGCCGGCGACACCCCCAAGCCCCTTCCCGGAACGCCCGCCGCGCTCCCGGCCGGCGGCGCGCCGGGCCAGGCGCGGCCGCACCCCGCTCCCGGGCCCCAGGTGCAGCCGGGGTCCGAGGCCCTCATGCAGCTCATGCGGCTGCAGCGGCTCCTCTCCCAGCAGAGCCAGGAGATCCAGGACCTGAAGGCCAAGCTGGGGCGACGTTCCCACCAGATGTCCGTGCTCCAGCACGTGGCGGAGGTCCTCACCGCCACGCCGAAGGCCTCCCAGGTCGCCGACGTCATCGCCGAGGTGCTTGCCACGGAGTTCCACGCGGCCCGCTGCATGGTGTGGGTGCTGGAGGACGCGGGGGAGTTCTTCGTGCCCCGGGGCGCCATCGACGTCCCCAGGGGCCTGTGGGGGGACCTCCGCCTGCCCGCCCCGAATCCCTTCCCCGATGCGCCGCTGGTCCTTTTCCAGAGCCAGTGGATCGACGCCGGCCTCGGCCATCCCGCCCTGGACCTGCTCCGGGGCACCGACCGGCACATGCTCTACTTCGTGCCCTTCGAGCACCAGCTCCTGCTCCTGGGCTTTGCCGTGCTGGCGATCCCGAAGGACTTCCGGCTGGAGAACGAGGACTACGATTCCCTGGCCATCCTTCAGCGCCAGGCCTCGGTGAGCATGTACGCCGCCTGGCTCATCAGGGACCTCTCCGAGCAGCGCGACACCCTCCAGACCCAGGCCGGCGCCCTGGAACAGGCCAACCTGGCCCTGCGGGAGGCCGATCAGCTCAAGAGCGAGTTCCTGGCGCTCACCAGCCACGAGCTGCGGACCCCGCTCACGGGCATCCTGGGCTTCACGCGCCTGGTGATGGACAAGCTCTACGAGGACGAGGCGGAGATGCACCAGATGCTCTCCGACAGCTACCACTCGGGCCAGCACCTGCTCTCCCTCCTCAACGACATCCTGGACCTGGCCAAGATCGAGAGCGGGAGGCTGGAGCTCCACGTGGAGCCCTACAACCTCTTCGCCCTGCTCGAGGAGGTGAAGCCCATCGCCGAGGCCTACCCCCGCAAGCCGGGGGTCGCCCTCCGCTGGCCCGCCCACGAGACGGACCTCCCCGACGTGCGGGTGGACCCGAGCCGGCTCAAGCAGGTGCTCCTGAACCTGCTCTCCAACGCCCTGAAATTCACGAAGGAAGGTTCGGTCTCGGTGCAGATCGAGCGGGGCCCGGACGTCATCGGCATCTCGGTGGTGGACACCGGCATCGGGGTCTCGCCGGAGGCGCAGAAGCGGCTCTTCCAGAAATTCGCCCAGGCGGAGGGGGGGCACGCGCGGGAATATGGAGGCACGGGGCTCGGCCTCGTGATCTGCAAGCACCTCATGGAGATGATGGGCGGGACGATCAGCCTCTTCAGCGCCGGCGCCGGGCAGGGCAGCACCCTGACGGTCCAGATGCCCATCGCGTGAGCCGGCCATGAGCGACCTCCGCCGGACCCAGCCCATGCCCTCCCAGCCGGGCGGGCCGCCCGCCGAGGACACCCCCGAGGCCGTGCTGGAGGCCTGGCGCGCCGCGATGAAGGCCGAGGCCCAGGTCAACCAGATGATGCAGACCCTGGAGGGCAGCGCCGAGGCCCTCCGGAAGGCGCAGTCCCGGGTGGCCCGCCTCCGGCAGGTCCTGGCCAGCATCTCGGATGCAGGGGGCCGGACGGAGCTGGCCCAGGTGGCCCTGGAGGCCCTGGCGGACCACCTGGACGCCGAGCGGGGGCTGCTGTGGTACCTGTCCGAGGACTACTTCGTCCCCTCGGAGGCCTACGGCTTCTCCCTGGGGGACACCGCCTCCCTTTTCCTCCCGCCGCCGGATCCCTTCCCGGGGGTGCTCGACCTGCCCTGGCGCCCCCAGCCCTTCCCGGCCCGGGACCTTCCCATGGGCCTCGCGCGGCTCCTGAAGGCCGGGGAGGACCCCTTCTTCGTGCCCCTGGAGCACGGCACCCTCCTGGTGGGCTTCGGCCTCTTCGCGCAGCCCCGGAACCGCAAGCTGAGGGACGAGGACCTGGAGCACCTGGACCTGCTCCAACGCCTTTTCGCCCTCAGCTTCCACCAGCGCTGGCTCATGCGGGACCTGGAGAACCAGAAGACCTCCCTGGCCGACCAGGCGGAGGTGCTGCGCGCCCACGCCGAGGCCTTGGAGCAGAGTCAATGGGCCGCCCAGCAGGGCGGCCACTTCAAGGTGGAGTTCCTCCATTTCGCGGCCACGGAGATGCACCGCCAGCTGAGGGAGATGCTGGTGATGGTGAAGCTGGGGGCCGACGGGGCCTACTCCGAGGAGGAACTGGGGCCGGCCATGCGGGACGCCTATCTCGCCGGCCGCACGCTGCAGGCCCAGGTGGACGACCTCATCGCCCTGACCCGGCCCGAGGCGGAGGAGCCGCCCGAGGCCACCGCCGTGGACCTGGCCGAGCTCCTGGGGACCCTCCGCCACACCGTGGACCGCTTCCCCAAGGCCCAGGACTTCCCCATCCACTGGCCGGAGACCGCGCCGGGAGAGACGCCCATCCTGGCCGACGCCGAGGGGCTGCGCCAGGTCCTGGCCTCCCTCCTCCTGCGCGCCCTCCACCACGCCCGCACCCGTTCGCCCATCGTCCACCTGGCCGTGGAGCAGGGGCACCGCCGCATCGCGGTGTTCATCGAGGAGCCGGGGCTGGTGGAGGCCAACGCGGCCCTCACGGCCCTGCGCGTCGCCCGGCCGGAGGAGATCACCGTGGCGGGCCACGGGGGCGCGGGCCTGGGGCTCGTCCTCATGCAGGGCGTGCTGAAGCGCATGAAGGCGGGCCTGCAGGTGGCGGCGGCGGAGAACGGGGCCTGGGTGATGATCGACATCCCGAGCGCGGGGTAGGGGGGGAATGGGGAAGGCACTCCGGTCCGGCGGCGAGGGCGGCCCGGGCTGGGAGGCGGGTCACGGGCTTGGCGCTTCGCGCTTGCGCTCGAGCCTGGCGCGGCCAGGGGCCGCCGCGCCAGGCTCGAGCACCATTGGAAGGTCAACTTCAACTTCAACGTCAAAGTCAAATCCACCATCGCGCTTCCGCGGCTTCCTTCCGCCAGGCTTGCCATCCCGTCAGGCGGTTTGGGCCCGCCTCCCGCGCCGGTTAGCCTGAAGGCTTGGGCGGATGCCTGCACGGGAGCCCCATGGCCTACCAGCGACGCGAGACCTTTCTTCCCTTCACCCGCCCCGTGATCGGCCAGGCGGAGATCGACGAGATGATCGACTCGATCCAGAGCGGCTGGATCACCACGGGACCCAAGAGCGCGAAGTTCGAGGCGGAGCTTCGCGCCTACAACAGCGTGCCGCACTGCCTGGCGATGAACAGCGCGACGACGGCCCAGGAGATCACCATGCAGGTGCTGGGCTTGCAGCCGGGGGACGAGGTGATCACCACGTCGCTGACGTGGGTCAGCACCCTGAGCACCGTCGTCCTGCAGGGCGGCGTGCCGGTGCTGGTGGACATCGACCCGAAGACGCTGAACCTGGATCCCGCGAAGCTCGAGGCCGCCCTCACGCCGCGCACCAAGGGCATCATCCCGGTGCACCTCACGGGCCTGCCCTGTCCCATGGACGCCATCTACGCGGTGGCGGAGAAGCACGGCCTCTGGGTGGTGGAGGACGCGGCCCAGGCCATGGGCGCGCACTACAAGGGGAAGAAGATCGGCAGCGACCGGCGCTCGGTGATGAGCGTCTACAGCTTCCACCCCAACAAGAACATGACCACCGGCGAAGGCGGCGCCATCGCCTTCTTCGACGACGCCTTCCTGCCCCGCATCCAGCGCCTGCGCTTCCACGGCATCGAGCGCGACGCATGGAAGCGCCAGAGCAAGGAGGGCAGCGTCCACATCGACGTGGCCGAGCCCGCCCGCAAGGCCAATTTCATGGACCTCCAGGCTGCCATCGGCCTGCACCAGATCCAGCAGCTCGACGGGTTCAACGCGCGGCGCGGACTGCTGTTCCGGCGCTACCTGGAGCTCATGAAGGACATGGACGAGATCATGCTGCCCTGGGAGGGCGATGCCGACCACCGCCACTGCTTCCACCTCTTCGTGGCGCGCATCCGCCCGGAGAAGGCGGGGCTGACCCGGGACGAATTCGTGCAGGCCCTCAAGGAGGAGAACATCGGCACCGGCATCCACTACCGGCCCGCCCACGTCCACAGCTACTACCAGCACTTCTATTCGGAGCTCCATCCCCACGCCATGCCCAAGGACGGCCTCCCGAATGCCGAGTGGAGCGGCGAGCGGCTGTGCAGCCTGCCCCTGTGGCCCGGGCTGACGGAGGAGGACCAGGACCAGGTGGTGGCGGCGATCAAGCAGGTGATCGCGCAGGCAAAGGCGAGGGTGACGGTCTAGATCCCTGGGCCACTTCACCCATTTCCTTCTGGACCACTGGAATTCGGGCTGGAAGGATGCCATCCCACGGCGCGATCCTTCGGGCACCGGAGGCTCCATGCTGCTCGTCTCCCCCGCCCTCGTCGCCCAGGACCTCCCCAACGAGGCCTACGTCCGCAAGCAGCGCGACACGTGGCTGGACGTCGCGCAGAACAGCAGGCACGACATGGAGGCCTGGCACAAGGTCGCGGAGTTCGAGCTGCAGCTGGGCAATCCGGACGCGGCCATCGCCGCCGAGAACAAGGCCATCGAGATGTTCCCGAAGTACGCGGTGGCCTACGCCACCCGGGCCCGGGCCTTCTTCGACAAGCGCGACTTCGCGAAGTGCCGGGCGGACGCGTCGAAGGTGATCGAGCTGATGGAGGCCCGGGGCGGCTTCCAGAAGTACCTCGACTTCGAGCGCCCGCCGGAGCACTACCTCGCCAGCTACCGCCTGCGGGGCTTGAGCTACGCCTGGGAGCAGCAGTGGGACCCGGCCTTCAAGGACCTGGCGGCCTTCGTGAAGCTGAGCCCGAACGACCCCGCCATCGAGGTGGAGCGGGCCGCCTTGTATGAGAAGGCCAAGCGGCCCAAGGAGGCCGTGCCCTGCCGCCTGCGGGCGGGCCTGCTCTACGCCGACGCCGGCATGAAGGCCAAGGCCGAGGAGCAGGCGGCGGCGCTGAAGAGGCTCGGCGCGGGCAAGGAGGCCGGGCAGATCGAGGCCAAGCTGGCGAGCCGGAAGCCGAAGTCGGACCTGCCGGACTGAGGGGACGTCACCCCCCCGCCTCGAAGCCCTCCAGCACGTTCACCACGTTCACGCCCATGGCCGCGACGGCGTAGCCGCCCTCCAGGGTGAACGCCGTGGGCAGGCCGGCCTGGGCGAGGTCGCGGCCGAGCTGCAGATAGTCGGCGCTGGCGAGCCTGAAGCCCGAGATGGGATCGCCCTCGAAGGTGTCCACGCCCAGGGCCACCACGAGGGCGTCGGCGCCGAAGGACGCGATGCGTTCGAGTCCCGCGTGCAGGGCGGCGCGCCAGGCCTCGAAGCCCGTGCCCGAGGGCAGGGGCAGGTTGAGGTTGAAGCCCTCCCCTTCGCCGTCGCCCCGCTCGTCGGCGTGGCCGAGGAAGAAGGGGTACTCCGTGCGGGGATCGCCGTGGATCGACACCGTCAGCACGTCGGCGCGGTCGTAGAAGAGGCTTTGCGTGCCGTTGCCGTGGTGGAAGTCCACGTCGAGGACGGCCACCCTCCCCGCGCCGCGATCCCGCAGGCGCTGGGCGGCCAGCGCGGCGTTGTTGAGGAAGCAGTAGCCGCCGAGGAAGTCATGCCCCGCGTGGTGGCCCGGGGGCCGGGTGAGGGCGAAGGCGGCGCGGGGGCCTTGCGGGTCCAGCACCGCGTCCGCGGCGGCCACGGCGCAGGCGGCGCCGGCCCGGGCGGCCTCCCAGGTTCCGGCGGTCAGCGGCGTGCCGGCGTCGAAGGAGTAGAGGCCGAGGCGGGCGGAAAAATTCACCGGTTCGACGTCGCGGCGGAAGCCCCGCACCGGCCACGTGGAGGGCAGGGCGTCGAGCTCCGCGTTCGCCGGGTCCAGGGCGGTCCACTGGTCCCAGGCCGTGCGCAGGAAGGCGAGGTAGCGCGGGGCGTGGACCCGTTCCAGCACGGCCTCGTCGACCTCCGTCGCCTCCAGCACCTCGCCCACGGGCCGGCGCGCGAGCTCTGCGAGCACGTGCTCGAGGCGGCCCGGCACCTCGTGGCAGGGCACCAGCCGGCCCCGGAACATCTCCTGGCGGCCGGCGTGCCGGGCGTGGCGGGGGTTGAGGAAGATGCGCATGGCGCGCTCAGCCCTCCGGCGGCGCGTACTGCGCGACCCCGAGCCCGAAGGACCAGTTCTCCTTGGCGACCTCCACGAGGTTCACGAAGACGTCCTCCGGCCGCACCCCCGGGGACGCGGCCAGGTTGCGGGCGATGGCGGCGTAGAGGGCGCGCTTCTGCTCGAGGGACCGGCCCGCGCTGAGGGTGATCTGCACCGCCACGAAGCCCTCCGTGCGGGGGATGCCCAGGTACTCCCGGTCGAAGACCAGGCCCGGGGCCGGATGGCCCTGGAGCACCTGGAAGCGGTCCAGGACCGGGATGCCGATGGCCTCCACCAGGGCGCGGTGCACGCCGTCGCCGATGGCGGCGCGCTGGTCCGGGGCGTAGGCGGAGTCGAGGGTGTCGATGCGGACGAGGGGCATGGGGGCTCCGGATCCTCCCATCCTGCCACCCCGGCCTGGGGAGCGCGCATCTGCCCCTCAGGACTGCGGGTCGAACCCGAAGACGCGCAGCTCCTGGTCGCACCGGCAGGCCTTCGCGAGGCGCGCGGCCCACGCGACGGCCTCCTCCCGGGAGGGCAGCTCGAGCACGGTGAAGCCTCCGTTGAGCGGGGGGGCCCACGCGTAGCCGCCCGGGGCGACCGACCCGTCGGCCGAGACGAGCACAGGCGGCACGCCTTCGTCGATCCCGCCGCCGAAGACGTACACGCCGGCGGCCTTCGCCTCCTCGATCACGGCGTGCGAGTCGCGTACCACCGCCTCCCAGGCGTCCTCGGGCACGACCATCGCTGCGCTGGGGAAGGAGATCAGGTACTTGGCCATGGGTCGTCCTTCATCGCGGGGGCAGGGCGGCCGGGAAGCGCGAGGGCGCCGGCCGACGGATGAAGATAACCGGCTCCGCCGGCGCCGAGGCGCGGGGCGGAGCCGGGGGCAGGGGCGGGGTTCGGGCCGGCACGCGGGGCCGAGCCGCAGGGCGTCGGGGCCGATCCCGCAAGGGTCGGGGGGCGGGAACAACCCGCCGCGGAATACCTCATGGAATTGAATAGGACTGGTCTAAAGCCTTTTAAAACAATGAAAATATGACTATAATATAAATTTAACCGATGCGCACAGGGTGGTTCATCAAGTGAAGCTTTGGATGCCGCTATTTCTCGACTTCAAAATCCCAGACGACGCTCACGAAGTCGCGGAAGAACACGCCATAGCTCCCGGGCTTGAGCGGCTCGGACAGGCTCAGGACCCAGAGGCCAGTCTTGTCCTTCTCCAGTTTGACGCCGGAGGGGATCTTCCCTGCCCCGCTGAACAGGTTCCGGTAAGGCCCGACCGGGACGTAGCGGCCACCTCCCACCAGGGCGTGCCCGAATTGCATGAGGGTCAGGTCACCGTAACGGAAGAACGCTTTGGGCTCATAGCCCTTCAATTCGATCCGGACGGGGCTTTTGCGGGCCACGATCTCGCTCGTCTTCCCGTAGGGGGAGGCCTCCTGGCGGTCCCTGGAGCCTTTCAGATCATTGAGGGCCAGCCGGGTCCGGACCTCCTCGCCCGAGTCCGAAAGCGTGATCATGTCGATCTCGATGGCCTTGAACATGCTCCCGAGGATGCTCTGGCCGGCGGGTGCCTGTGCGCGAAGCGGCGTGCTGATGGAGGAGAACGCTGACAGGGTGGATGCAATCACGAGTCCATGGGACAGGGCCGCGCGGACGCGATCGTGGCGTCGAATCATGGGATCTGACCTTTCAGTCGGGTGGGCTTGGCCCACGGGGTGATGGATGGCTGGGCGTTCGTTCGCGCCAGGCGCGATAAACAAGCTGATTCCGTCCCTGTTGAATGAACTCGGCAGGATCGCGAAGAGGGTGAACCGCTTGGGCTTGTGCCGCTCCGTGGGGGCCGTGGCCGGGATGAAGGGGATGGGTCCGGCGCAGCGGAATCAAGGGTGGACGGGGGGTCAGGCTCGACGCCGACCCATCCCCGTCGAATGGCGCACGCCATCAGCCACCGCGGGCATGAACCGGCCTAAAACACAGGGTAGGCGGGCGATCTGCGCAAGATCGTCACATCCCGAGGTGCGGCACCGTGGGGCTCACGCCGCGATCCTCCCTCAGGCGGAGCCCCGCACGAGGCGGGGGCGCCTTCCTGTCTCCGCAGCCAGCTTAACGGCCCGCACGAACCGGCCCAACCGCGGGCCATGTGCCGTGGTGGTGGAATAGGATCGTCACGGTTGGGTCTGGGTTGAACGGCTGGAGAGGCCCGGGGGACGATCCTAAGCCAGCGGGTCGCCCTTGGGGTGCTGGCCCTCGAGGGCGGCCGGCGTTTGCGCGAAGCCGTGACTGGGGCCCGCCGCGCCTCTGACTACTGCGAACGTGCCCAGACAAATGCCACGATGGCGCCGCCAAGGCACATGCCTGTGCCGATGAGATGCACCAAATCCACCGCCCGGATGCTGGCGAGGGTCGGGCGAGCGAGCATGCTGCAAAGGCTCAGGAGACCAAAGGCGGCGAGGACGAAGACGACTCGAAACGATTCGCGGCGTGAGCTCATCGATTGTCACCTCCTGGGCGTTGTAGACGAGGTGTCGGCAGGTTGTGTGACGCCTAACGGATGAAGTTAACCGGCGGTGCAGCCAACCGGACGATGGGAGGAGACGAGAAATCAGGATGCATGCGGGAGGAAGCGGGAAGTGGCTGCAGCGTCCGGGTTGAACGATTGGTTAGGCGCTGGTGGGGTGGATTTCAAAAGACGATTGAATCCGCGAGATATAAACGCTTGACCAGTCACTTCCCAAAGCAGGATTGAGAAGAAGAAGACACAGAGCGCATTGAGCCTAGCGCCGGAAGCTTGGCGTATCTTGTACGCCAGATAAGTGGTAACGGCAAAAAGAACTGCAGCCAGAATTCCCAAAAGAGCAGAGATGGCGCTGAACAAATCGCCAGATCGCTGGTTGCCAATCTCGCTCGTGGGGTCCCAGATGCAAGCGCTCCGAAAATCGAAATACCATGCGGTGCATAGAGCGCACACTGCGACTGCGATGAGAAACATCGGAAGTCGGTAGCGCCCGAACAATGCTGGCATGGTGCGCCTAACGGATGAAGTTAACCGGCCCGGCGTAGCCGGGTCCGGGTTGAACGGGAGGTTAGGCCACGGCGACGAGGTTTGATGCTGCGGTTGGCCACGATGCTGCCTTTGGGAAGAAGCGAAACGAGGTGCGGATTTTGGAGCATGAGGAATGCTGAAGACGAAGCCCTGATGACCGCGGAAAATAGTTATAAAAAAAGATAAGATAGCCAAATCACCAATTCAAATAATACAGCCCCAACGATAAAGTAGATGCCCTTGCGGCGTATTTTCTTTAATGGATCTTTAGCATTTATATAGCTCATCAATGCATTTCGCTTATTTTGAAGCCTCACTGGATCGTAACGATAGGGATTGTCTCCAAGTGTATAAAGCCTGCGCTCAAACCACTGCAGAAACTTGTTTGGGTGAATGACCATCCATAATCCATATAAAAAAGCGATCAATCCGGCGATTGATGGAATGAATAGACCGACGGGATCGCCTCCAGCCGCTGGGTGCAAGGGTGAAGTCAAATTCAATAGGGCGAGACCGTGCATGCTTTCCTGTGTTTCGGCCTAACGGATGAAGTTAACCGGCCCGGCGTAGCCGGGTCCGGGTTGAACGGGAGGTTAGGTGGCGCACCACTAGGGCTTGATGTCGATGGACAGGGACTTGGTAGAGCCCCATTGGTACGTAACGACCAGGGGTAACGGGGCGCCTGCAGGGGTTGGGAACCCACGCGAGAACCGCCATCCTTTGCCATACCTCACAGTAGTGGAAAGAAATGGTTCTTGCCCTTCGATGGGTATGACGTCGGAAACCTTTCCATCAGGGTCAATGACCAAACCAACAGAGGTACGGAAAGTGCCCGGCTTCCCATCGGAAGGTGAGGGGATGGCGCCAAGTGGTGGTGGCTGGTATTCGATTCGACGTTTTGCTGACTGCGGGGTGGTGCTTAGTGGAGCAGTCGTGCAGGCAGTCGCCAGGAGGAGAGAGGAAACCAGGAGCAATCGCATCGAGCCACCTAACGGATGAAGTTAACCGGCCCAACCGTGGGCTGGACGACTAGAGCATGACGGAAGAGACGCACGGTTGGGTCCGGGTTGAACGGGGGGTTAGGGCGCAGGTTTGATCGATTCTTGTTTTAGGAAACTTGCGACAATAGACAAGATCGAGGACGCGGTAAGAACCAATGCAAATGATTTATCCGTAAGGCGAATTGAATATGCAAACGATAGGCAGATACCCAGACCCATTGAGGCCAATGAGAACAGTAAGAAGGCCGCCCGGTTGCGATTGATGAATGATCGAGGGAGTTTCTGGGGATCAGTGTTCATGGAGAGCCCTAACAAATGGAGCTAACCGGCCCCGCCTGCATCGAGGCGCTGAGCGGAGCCGAGGAAGCGAGAAACTGAGAGAGAGCGGAAGGTAATGCAGGCGGGGTCCGAGTTGAGCTGAAGGTTAGGCAGAGAACGGCATCAAGACGAAGTGCGCTAAGGCTAGGATCAAGATGAATACAGTGGGGATCAAGGCAAACCCGGCTATAAAGACAATTGCCCAATAGGTACCAGGGCTTTCATTCCGATTCACATTGCCAGCGATAACCTTGCCTCGGAATGCTCCGATAAGAATCGAGAGAAACGCCCACACACAGAACAGCGAGATCCCGAGGAAGAGGGCTGCAGTGATGTGGAGGTTGGTAGGGCTCATTTGGTGACGATGCCTAACTTTGTATTAGGGCCACGGGAAGGTGCCTTTGGTGGTGAAATCAGCCGAGAGTGGCTTGCTTGAGCAATCTAGTTGAGAGAAGCCTACCCAGAAGAACCGACCATCCGTGCACTCCCAGATTAGGAAAGTGAGACCTGAGCCTCCATCTCTCTTCGCCGGGCCAAGCTGATTGAGGACCTGATCAAGAGTTGAGTTGATGGTGATTCCAGCGAACGCACTTGGGGGGAGTGGTTTAGATGAGTCATCAACCAGCTTGTGGTGGTGTTGAGATGGTTGGGTCGAAGTGGGTGAGCTACATCCAAGGGCTGCGAGCATGGGAATGATCATCAGCTGATTCATACGCATGTGTAGGTGGCCCTAACGGATGAAGTTAACCGGCCCGGCGTAGCCGGGTCCGGGTTGAACGAGAGGTTAGGGCGCCGGCGACCATGTCAGCTACGCCCGAAGACCGTGACTATTGCCAGGAGGACCGCCATGGCGAGGGCTACAGATCCGATGATTCGGTAATACCAATTTGGTGCTTGGCTTGGTTCGATCATCGTTCCACGCGGGGAGATGTCGAACATGTCTCCTTCGGTGGTTTTGTTCCGATCGAGATGATCTGCAGCCCATTCCCGAAATCGATCAGTTCTGAAAAGAAAAATGAAGGACAGTGTTCCTAGTCCAATTGAAAGGAGTGCGAGGAGGAGCCTCTGAGTCAATTCCATGGGTGCGGCCTAACGGATGAAGTTAACCGGCCCAACCGTGAGCCGAATCTTTAGAGCACGACGGGAGAAACACACGGTTGGGTCCGGGTTGAACGGGTGGTTAGGCGAGGCAGACGGGATTGTTTGACGGTGATGCTCACGACACTGCCTAGCCGCATTGGAATACGGCCTTGGGTTCGCAACATTCAAAGCAAAAGAAGATATAGATCTTTCCGACATCTCCGAACATATATCTTGGTTCATCAGACAGACAATCGATCCTGTGAGGGTTGGTTTCGGAATCATGGTTGAAAGAATCTATCTGAGCGATAAAAGTCATTTCCTCGCCGCAATGTGGACAGAACGGCGTTTCACTTTCTTGTTCCCAGTCTGGCTTCCCGCCGAGCTTGCTCCGCTCACCAAGGCGCTCAAGATCCACTGGTGCGGCTTTAGATGGAATCTGATCGAATCTGATTCGATACTCAGGGAGTGATTTCATTGAAAAGCCCTCGAAACGTGTGGCGCCTAACGACCTGCGTTAACCGGACCAACCGTGGGCCGGATGTAGAGGTGGTGGTAAAAGGTGGTCACGGTTGGGTCCGGTTGAACAGTTGGTTAGGCCGGAAGAGTTAGTGACAATCAATGGCAGTTTGGGCGGTCGTTTCGACCAGGATTTTATTTCTCAAAGGCTCGATAGAAATATAAGTTTCCTTTTCAATAACCGGGGCTGATGGTTTCCGAACTCGAAAGGAAAAATGCAACAAAATATCTCCGTTCTCGGAAGAATGGAAGATTATTTTGTTTCCGAATCGAATCGCCAAATCCACCAAAACGTCGGCCCCAATTAGATTGCGATTCAAGGCGCGTGCTTCGATTTTGTTGATAGTCCCGTTTAAAAGTTGAATAGATAAATCAACATCCCCCTCAAGGCGGCCAATGCTGGCGAGAGGTGAATATTCCATCATAGGGATTGAGGAAACAGACCTCGACATGATCAGGGATTGAGAGAAGAGAGTTGCTGGGGTGAGGAGCAAAACCAGGGTGGCTCTATTCATTTGGATTCCCGAAAGTCTCGAAACCATTGTGTGACGGCCTAACGGATGAAGTTAACCGGCCCGGCGTAGCCGGGTCCGGGTTGAACGGCGGGTTAGGCCGCTAGGTTGGAGGGAATTGGGTGTCATAGGCTGCGACGAGTTGCACGATAGCTCGTTGATTCACACCGTGGAATTCATCTTCTTCAGAGCCCATGTAGACACTGAAGAAAGGGAGCCCAGCTTCGTTTGCAGTGACGCAGGCGCGTCCAATCTGAATGCTCCCGCGATTGAAGATCACAAAGGCACAACCTTCGATTTCGAAGAATGGAGTGCATGTGATCTCAGGATGAGTAGCAGTGACTGACGAAGCCAATGATTCGAGAACGGGAACCTCGAAGCTCGGATCGGATGGTTCTGCCCAATCAGGAATCGCCCAAGAGTTCATGTGCGGCCTAACTTTGTATTAGGCGACATGCCGGGGAGGGGCTTCATGCCGCCTAATCCGGAATGCCGCGGGGAATGGGGTTGAAATTCCTGGAGTTTGGTACGAGCGTGGGGGCGAAACCAAACCTAAAATTTTCCGGATGGAAGCCCCGAAACCGCCCCCTGCGCCGCGCCTGCTGGACCAAGTCCGGGAGGCGATCCGGGTGCGGCACATGAGCCTCCGGACGGAGGCGGCATATGTGGACTGGGTTCGGCGGTTCATCCTGCACCATGGTAAGCGCCATCCCAAGGACATGGGAGCGGAGGAGGTGGAAGCCTTCCTGACGCACCTGGCGGTGGAGCGGTCGGTGTCGGCGTCGACCCAGAACCAGGCGAAGGCTGCGCTGCTGTTCCTCTACCGGACGGTCCTCGGCATCGAGCTGCCCTGGCTCAATGAACTGGTCCAGGCCAAGCGGGGCGAGCGCCTGCCCGTGGTGCTGACGCCCGGGGAGGTCCGGGCGGTGCTGGACCAGATGGACGGACAGATGGCCCTGGTGGCGCGGCTGCTCTACGGCACGGGCATGCGCCTGCTGGAGGGCCTGCGGCTCCGGGTGAAGGACGTGGACTTCGAACGCCTGGAAGTGGTCGTCCGGGAGGGCAAGGGGAACAAGGACCGGGTGACCATGCTGCCGGAGCGGCTGGCCGCGCCACTGCGGGAGCACCTGGAGAAGGTGAGGGCGATCCACCGGCAGGACCTGAAGGACGGGCTCGGCGAGGTCTTCCTCCCTGACGCCCTGGCGGTGAAGTACAAGGCCGCCGCCCGCGCCTGGGGCTGGCAGTGGGTGTTCCCGTCCGGTGTCCTCTCCGTGGATCCCCGCTCGGGCGCGACCCGGCGCCACCACCTGCACGCCGAGAGCGTCCAGCGCGCCGTTCGCGAGGCCGCCCGCGCCGCCGAACTCGTCAAGCCCGTCACGCCCCACGTGCTGCGCCACAGCTTCGCGACCCACCTGCTGATGGCCGGCCACGACATCCGCACCGTGCAGGAGCTGCTGGGCCACAAGGACGTGGAGACGACGATGATCTACACCCACGTCCTCAACCGCGGCGGGAAGGGCGTGCCGAGCCCGCTGGACCAGCTGTAGGCGATCCCGGGCTGTGCGCTACCGATGCGCCAGGAACTGCTGGACCGTCATGCCGATGTCCTGGGCGATCAGTCTCAGCAGCGTCGGCGAGATGTCCTTCCCGGCATGGAACGGCACCGTCGTCCCCCGGCCGTCGGGATGCCGGAACTGTTGGTGGGAGCCGCGTTGGCGCACCAGGACGAAACCGAGGATTCCAGGAGGGCCACGACCTCCTTCGGCTTGAGCACGGGGATCGAGCCCACGCTCATGCCACCTGGATGCGGTGCACGCCGACGAACTCGGAATCGAAATGCGGGTCGCCATCCTCGAGGAGCATCAGGATGACCTCCCTGAGCTCGGACTGGAGTCCGTCGAGGGTCTCGGACTGGGCGTGGGCGCCGGCCCAGCCGGGGACATGGCCGACATA
>JBDIBF010000060.1:0-18807 GCA_039812765.1 Holophagaceae bacterium | reverse complement strand
CAGCGAGGCGACCATGAAGCTCTACACGCGCACCGGCGACGAGGGGATGACCGGCCTCTTCGGGGGCGACCGGGTCAACAAGAGCCACCAGCGCCTCATGGCCTACGGGGCCTTGGACGAACTGAACAGCGTCCTGGGGCTCCTGCGCCTCCACGCCACCGCCGAGGCCGGCGCTGGCTCCGCCCTGGAGCAGGTCCAGCACGACCTCTTCGTGGTGGGGGCCATCCTCGCCACCCCCGCCAGCCGTCTGGAAAGCCTCGGGGAGAAGATGACCCGGCCCACCTGGGAGATCCCCGACATGGAGGCGGACATCGACCGCCTCACGGCCCTCGCGCCCCCCATGCAGCACTTCGTCCTCCCCGGCGGGACCCCCGCCGCCTGCTGGGCCCACCTCGCACGCACCGTGTGCCGCCGGGCCGAGCGGGACATCGTGGCCCTCAACACCGAGGAGCCCGTGCCCACGGAAGTCCTCGTCTATGTGAACCGACTCAGCGACTGGCTCTTCGCCTTGGCGAGGGCCGAGAACGCGGTGAACGGCGTGGCCGACGTGGCCTGGATCCCGCGCTGAGCCTCAGCCCGGAGTCTCGGCGGACTCGTCCCCGGGAAGCTTGAAGAGGCGCTCTTCAGCCTGGCGCAGCCAGCGTTCCGCGGCGAGGACGCCCTCGCCATGGTGGAGCCGCTGGAAGTGGGTGCGAAGGTGCCGGAGGGTGCGGGGGATGGCCGGGGCGAAGCGGGCCTTTCCCCGGTGGAGCAGCTGGAAAGCGAAGGTGCCGAGGGCCTTCAGATTCCGTTGGATCGCGCTGAGGTTCAGCTCCTCCCAGAGGTCCGCGTCGGACCAGCCGAGCTCCTCCCGGACCGTGGACACCATCAGCCGACCCGCTTCGGGGCTCCAGTCCCAGTAGCCGTCGAAGAGGATGCTGGCCAGGTCGTAGGTCGCGGCCCCCCGGCGGGCGTCCTGGAAGTCGATCACCACCAGCCGGTCCCCCTGGACCATCAGGTTCCGCACGTGGAAATCCCGGTGGGCGAGGAAATTCACCCGGGCCGCCAGGGAGGTGTGGAGGTCCTCCATGAGCCGTTCGAGCCACCGCGGCGGTTCCTTGCCCAGGAATTCCCCGAAGAAGTGCTCCCGGCAGAAGTCCCATTCGAAGTCGAACTTCGGAAGGTCGAAGCTGCGGTCCATGAAGAAGGCGCGGGGCGGGGCGCCCAGGGTGAGGGGACCCAGCCAGGTCCCGAGGATCCAGCCGGCCTTGCGAGCCCAGGCCAACTCCTCCTCCGGATGCAGGGTAAGCCGGTCCTCGAGGCTGACGTCCCCCAGGTCCTCCAACAGGAGCACCCGGTCCTCGTCGTGGGCCTGGAGAATGGTGGGCACCCGCAGCACCGGATCGAGGTAGGCCTGCAGGGCCCGGAACTCGAAGTAGCTGTCGTCGGGGCGCTCCGGCGTGTCCAATGGATGCAGCGCGACCACCGCCGTGCCGAGCTGGGGGTGGTCCACGCGGACGTACTGGCGCAGTCCGGCGTCCCCGGCGAGGGGGCGAGGGCGGGCGCAGGACCAGCGGTCCAGGGCCGCTTCGAGGCGGGGATCCATGCCCCTAGGGTACGGCCAGGCGGACCTGGCGGCCCTGCTCTTCGAACCAGAGGGCGTCCACGTCCTCCACGGCGGCCGGTGGCGCTGCGCCGGGTCCGAGGATGCAGCGGCGCAGTCGCCCCGCCGCCCCTGCGAAGGGCCTGGCCGCGGGGTGCACGTAGCAGGCCGGAAGGCGGCCTTCCGCCTCCGGGGCCAAGGCCGCCGCGGCCTCCCGCAGGCCCGCAGGCGTCCCGATCTCCCGCCAGGGGAAGGGCTCCACCACCACGCCCAGGTGGTCGAGGCCCGGCAGCAGGGGGGCCAGGTCGCAGGGTCCCTGCGGGATGGCGGCCAGGGCGCCCTCGGACCAGAGGCTGGCCCCGGTGAAGTGGAAGGGTCCGCGACCCCTCGCCCCCCGCGGCAGCACCCGGTCTTCATCGTCCAGCCAGACTTCGGTCCAGGGTCCACCCGGATGGGGCACCAGCAGCCAGTCCAGCTCCCGGAGGAGGCCCCGGTGGGCGGCCCGCAGGCGATCCCAGGGCACGGAGGCCACCGCGTCGGCGTTCCACACCGCGAGGGGGCCCTCCGTCCGGCCCAGGGCATGCCGCAGGCCCCCGGCACTGCCCAGGAGCTCGGGCTCCTCGAAGACCTCCAGCCCGTCGGCGGCCTCCCGCAGCCGTTCGGGGTGGAGGTGGGCGTTGCAGC
Source organism: Holophagaceae bacterium (assembly GCA_039812765.1). GTDB lineage: Bacteria > Acidobacteriota > Holophagae > Holophagales > Holophagaceae > JADJVL01. Next base: position 16,541 of record JBDIBF010000060.1, on the reverse strand, counting down.
CCAGACGGGCGACGCCGGCCCGCCTCAGGTCCTCCGCGCCCCATTGGAGCAGGGGCTTGCCCCGCAACGTCCAGGCGGGCTTGGGCAGGACCCGCGAGAGCGGCCCCATCCGCGTCCCCAGGCCCGCGGCCAGCAGGAATCCGTCAAGCTTCGCCATCGCCGGCATCCTGGGCCGCGTCGGAGGGCTTGAGCAGGAACTGCCCCGGCGCGAGGCCTCGCATGGAGAGCACGCGGATCCGCCAGCCGGGCACCTTCAGCTCGTCCCCGACCCGGAGCACGCGCCCGAGCTGCTCCTGGAAGAAGCCCCCCAGGCTCACGGCGCCCTCCTCGGACTCCAGCTCGAGGCCCAGGTGGTCCTGGAGCTGCTCCAGCTTCACGGCGCCCTGGGCCAGCCACGCGCCGCTGCGGGTGCGGCGGAGCTGGATGGCCTCCCGGTCGAACTCGTCCTGGATCTCGCCCACCAGCTCCTCCAGCACGTCCTCCAGGGTGACCAGGCCGTCCACGCCGCCATGCTCGTTCACCACCAGGGCGAGGTGCTGCTGCTGGGCCTGGAAGTCCAGCAGGAGGTCCTGGATGCGGCGCATCTCGGGGACCAGGAAGGCGGGCCGGGCCAGGGCCCGCAGGTCCACGTCCCCCTCCCGCTCGTGGAGGGCCCACAGCAGCTCCTTGAGGTGCACCACGCCCACCACGCGATCCAGGTCGCCTTCGGCCACGGGGATGCGGGTGTGGGGCGTGGCCCGGGCCAGGGCGAGGTTCTCCTCCAGGCTCCGGTGGAGATCGAAGTAGACCACCGCGTTCCGCGGGATGGCCACTTCCTTGATGGTGCGCCGGGAGAACTGGAAGAGGTTCTCGATGAGCTCGCCCTTCGAGAGGCCCAGGCTGCCGGAGGCCTGGCTGCGCTCCAGCATGCGCTTGAGCTCCTCCTCGCTGGGCAGGTGGAGGTCCGCATGCTCGTCCTGGGCCGGGACCGCACCGAACAGGCGCTCCACGCCCCGGCTCAGGGCGATCAGGGTCCCAGCCAGGGGGCGGCTGAGACGCGACCAGACGAGGAGGGGCGCCGCCGTGCGAAGGGCCCACCGTTCGGCGGACTGAATGGCGAAGTTGCGGGGGACGAGCTCCGCCAGGACGACATGAAGGGTGGTCATGACCAGGAGGGCCGAAGCCGAGGAGACGGCCACCAGCCACCGTTCCTTCCAGGGCAGCAAGGAGAGGAGGGGCCTGAACAGCCCGGCGAAATATTCCTCGCCCACGGCGCCGAGGGCGAGGGCGCAGACCACGATGCCCACCTGGATCGCGCTGAGGTGGCGGCCCAGGTCCTTCTGCACCTCCAGGGCCAGGGCGGCCCTCGGATCGCGGTCGGCCAGGGCCTCAAGCTGGGTGACGCGCACCCGCACGGCGGAGAACTCGGCGAAGACGAAGAAGGCCGTCAACGCGATGAGCAGGGCGATGGCGAAGGGTGCCCCTGCGTGCATCAGGTCAGGGCTTGGGGAGGGTCTTGCGCCTCGCCAGCAGGCCCTCCAGCTCGTCCAACAGGCCGTGCACGGCGGAGACGTGGTCGCCGTGGGCGGCCAGCCGGGTGGCGAGGCCGTCCTTCTCCTTCTCCAGCCCTGTCTGGGTGGCCTGCAGGGCCTCGTGCTGGTTCCGCAGCGCGCGGAGGTCGTCCTCCAGTGCCTTGGCGCGGGCCGAGGCTTCGGAGAGCTGGGCCTCCTTCGCCGCGGCGGCCTCGGCCCACTCCGCCTCCTTCGCGGCCAGCGACTGCTTCAGGCCCTCGACCTCCTTCTCCTTGTCCGCCAGTCGCCCACCCATCTCCACCAGGTCCCGGCCCTGGCCCTTCATGGTGGCCTCGAGGCCGGCGACCTCGCCCTTGAGGGTCTTGGCGCGCTCCTCCGCGGCCTCCAGGGCCGCCTGCCGGGCCTCGAGGGCCTTGGCATGGGCGGCCTTGGCCTCGTCGAGGGCGGCCGCATGCCCGGAGGTGGCCTCCTCCAGGACCCTGGCGTGTTCGGCCTTGGCCTCCTCCAGGACCCTGGCGTGCTCGGCCTTGGCCGCTTCCAGGGCCTTCTGCAGGTCCTCCTTGCCCTTGAGCAGCTCGGTCTTCACGGCCTCCAGGTCGCCCTTGGCCTTCTCCAAGGCGGCGATGCGCTCCTTGGCCTCGGCATGCTCCTTCTCGAGGCCGGTGTGGGCCTGCTTGAGGGCGTCCAGTTCCTCGGCCTTCGTCTCGAGGTTCATGGCGGCCTGCTGGTGCTTGTCCCGGTCCTTGATGAGGTCCACCACCCTCTGGGTCTTCTCCCCGAGCTGGCTGTTCAGCGACTCCACCTGCTGCAGCAGCTCCTGGCGCTCGGTCATCGCCTCCCGGAGCTGGGCCTTCAGCCCTTCGGGATTCTCCTTCGCGGCGTTCTCCTCGAACTGGCGGATCGCGGCCTCGGCCGCCTCCAGCCGGCCCTGGAGGACCGCGGCCTCGGCCTGGCGCTTCTCGAGGTCGTCGAGGTTTCGCGTGACGGAGTCGTGGGTGGCCTTCAGGCTCTCGAAGTCCGCCTGGGCGCGGGCGAGGGCGGCCTCCCGGTCGGCGAGCCGGGCGTCCCGGTCCTGGAGGTGGCGGTCCCGCTCCTGGATGAGGACGTCCCGCTCCTGGAGGGCCTTGTCCCGGTCGGAAATGGCGGCATCGCGGTCGGCCACCGCCTTCTCCATGTCCTTGAGGTGGGCCTCCAGGGCGTCCGCCTTCCCCTGGGCCTCGGCGAGACGGGCCTCCAGTTCCGCGGTCCGCGGGTCCGGACCCGTCGCGGCGGGAGCCACGGCGGGGATCGGAAGGGGCCCCGTGGCGCTAGGGTTGGGCGCGCCGGGCTTCGCCATGGGTGCGCCTGCCGTGAGTTCCCGGAGGAGGTCCGCGGAGATGGCCATGGTCTTGGCGGGAGCGGCGGAGGCCGCCGGCGAGGCTGCGGGCGGGGCGACCGTTGGCGCCGGGGCCGCCAGGTCTTCGCTCAGGTCGGTCTTGAGGGAGTCCAGCCAGTCATCCCCGGCCCCGAGATCCGAAAGGTCGCCCAGGGGGTTGTCCGGGTCCACCGCTTTGGGGGGCACGAGGGTACCCAGGGACTGCACCAGCGCGGTCGGGGTGATGGGCTTGTGGAGGTAGAGGTCGGCCTTGCCCTTGAGGCTCTGGTGGCGTTTGTACTCCTCCTCGGTGGCCTTTGCGCTGATGAGGGCCACCTTCAGGTCCCCGAGCTTGGGGCTCTTCCGCACCGCGGAACACAGGGCGTACCCCTTGTTGTCCGCCACCTCCACGCAAATCAGGACGGCGGCGTAGCCGCCCGCCTCGAGCTTGGGGATGGCTGCGTCCGGCGCGCTCAGGACGTCGATGTCGAAGGCCGACTCCAGGCTCACCTGGTGTTCCTTGAGGAAGCTCCGGTCGTTGTCCACGAGGAGGAGGCGGCTGGCCATGGGGCGATCCTGATGGGTGGACTGACGAGTGTAGACCCGAAGCCCCTTCCATGGGCCACAAAATCCTTGTTGAAAAGAATTGCGCCGCCCGGGGAGCCCGGGCGGCGCGGGGGGTTCCGGACCTCAGCGGGGCGGAATCGCCAGGGTCACCTGCTGGTTCCGCTGGAGCCGCACCAGGAGGAGGAGGGGCTTGCGACCTGCCTTGCGGACCTGGGCCAAGAACTCCTGCATCGTGCCCACGGTCTGGGTCCCGACCGCGGTCACCACCATGCCGGGGGCGAGCCCCTTCTCCGCGGCGCCAGACCGGGCCGCGACGGAGGTCACCACCACGCCCTTCACGTCCTCCTCAATACGGTAGCTGTGCCGGTTGGCCGGGTTGAGGGGTTCCACCGAGAATCCATAGGACTTCTCGAGATTGCCCTCCTTCCCTCCCGGATCCTGCCCACCGCCGCGCTCCTCGTCATCATCCTCGCTGTCCTGGCCCTGGGGCTGCAGGTCCTTGCGGTCGCCCAGGATCACGTTGAGGTCGAGGGGCTTGCCGTCCCGCAGCAGGCTGAGGCGGACCGTCTCCCCGGCCCGACGCTGACTGATGGCCTGGACCAGCTCGTCGGGGTGGGCCACCTTCTGACCGTCCACCGCGGTGATCACGTCCAGGCGCCGGACGCCGGCCTTCTCGGCAGCCATGCCCTTGTTGACGTCGCTCACCACCACGCCCTGCTTCACCCCCAGGGCATCTTGGTAGGTGCTGTCCAGGGGGGCGGTCTGGACGCCGAGGGCACCCCGCTTCACGGGCCGGCCCCCCTCGAGGTCCTTGAGGACACGCTTGACCATGTCGATGGGCACGGCGAAGCCGATGTTCTGCCCATCCGGGCGGATGGCGGTGTTGATGCCAATGACCTCGCCGCGCAGGTTCAGGAGGGGGCCGCCGCTGTTGCCACGGTTGATGGCGGCGTCGGTCTGGAGGAAGGACTCCACGCCGCCCATGAGCTTCCGGCCCCGGGCGCTGATGATGCCTTGGGTGACCGTGTGCTCCAGGCCGAGGGGGTTGCCGATGGCCACGACCCACTCGCCGATGCGCAGGTTGTCGGAGTCGCCGAGCTTGGCGAAAGGCATGTGCGAGGCGCCGATCTTGATCAGGGCGATGTCCAGCTCCTTGTCCTTGCCGAGCACCGTGGCCGGATAGGTCCGTCCATCCGAGGTCTTGACCTCCAGCTTCACGTCGGAGCCCCGGATGCCGTCCACCACGTGGGCGTTCGTGAGGATCTTCCCGTCGCTGCTGATGAGGACGCCGGAGCCGCCCGACACTGCCCGCTGCTCCTCGTCGCCGCCCCGGCGGCGGGGCTGTTGCTGGGGCCCTCCGGGGCCGAAGAACCAGTTGAAGAAGTCGTCCCCGAAGGGACCGTCCATCCCGCGCCGGTCCATCTTCACGAAGCTGGTGTTGGTGATCGCCACCACCGTGGGATTCAGCTTCTCGGCCACCTCGGCGATGGGGGGCAGGCGGTCGAGGCCCTTGGCCTCCACCACCACCGGCCGCTCCTCCTGGGCCTGGGCCACCCAGCGGTGGCTCAGCCCCATGCCCAGCGCCATGCACCCTGCGGCGAAGGCCGAAAGCCCGAGCACCTGTTTCATGTGCCGATTCATCGTTCGCACCTCATGCGGGTCCCGGGTCTGCCGGGACAGAACCATCATGGTGCCAGGGTACGAAAGGTTTCAGAGGGCCTGTTCGGGCGGGCCCCGGGCATGGGTTCGAGTCCCACCACCCACCCCAGAACGTTCAAAGGCCCCTCGCGGGGCCTTTGAACTGGGGCGGCTGATGGGACTCGAACCCACGACACCTGGAATCACAATCCAGTACTCTAACCAACTGAGCTACAGCCGCCGTCGGGCCCACCAGAATACCCCGGGCCGGGCCCGCCCGCGAGGGAAAAGCCTCAGGCGAGCGCCTGGAGAAGGCGTTCCCGGTGGCGCTCCAGGAAGTCCGCGGCGGTGGGCAGCAGGGTGGCGTAGACCCAGAGGCACAGCCCCAGCAACACGGCCATCACCGGCAGGAGGGCGGCCGGAGCCAGCCATTGGCACAGGGCCCAGGTCCCGCCGAAGAGTAGGGAATTCACGAGGGTCGTGCCCAGGCTGATGGCCACCATCAGCAAGGGCATCCCGTTGTTCTTGAGGCTGTCCCGGGGCAGGGCCCGGGGCAGCCACACCGAGGTCCAGTGGCCCACCAGCACCTGGACCAGGAAGAAGCAGCCCGCCAGGCAGAGGCCCGCCAGGATCTGAAGCAGCCCCGGGCGCATGAACACCGACAGGAGCAGGACCAGCAGGGCGGCCTGGAACCCCTGGTAGACCGCCAGACCCAGCATCTTCCCCTTCAGGAGGTCCTTCGGGGCCACCGGAAGCAGGAGCAGGGCCTTGACCCCGTGGCCGTCCAAGCCGAACTGGTTGAACTGGAGCTGGCCGGAGGTCAGGGCCAGGTAGGCGAAGGCCGAAGGCAGGGCCCAGAAGCCATTGCCGCTGAAGGCCGCCAGGGGGCCCCGCAGGATGATCAGGGTCATCACCGGGATGAGGAACCCGAAGCGCCCCAGGTGGCTCCCCACCAGGGTCTCCCAGGTGAGCCGCGCCAGCCCCCCGGCGGGCGTCCTGAAGGTCCAGCGCTTCTCCTGGGTGCCTTTCGGGGCCTGGACCTTGAGGACCTCGGAGCCCGATTCCCAGTTCAGCACCCGGGCGGAGCCCCAGCCCAGGAGGCCGAGGAGGAGGAAGGGGAGCACCTGCCGGGCCAACCCGGGTTTCCAGGCTCCCTGCGAGATCTCCTGCAGCCCCGTCAGGGATTGGGCAGCAGGCGTCCACTGCAGGATCCCCACGACCTTGTTCACGGTCGCCTTCGCGGCGGCCATCTGGGCCGGGTCCAGGGGTGCACGTTTCTGTCCGGCCTGGGGCTTTCCGCCCACGCTGAGCAGGACGCTGGCCCCCCAGACGAGCATCCCGAGGACGACGAGGGCCAGCTGCAGGCGCTTCACCAGCAGGGCGCCCAGGGCACCGATGAGGTGCTGCAGGAGCAGCATCCCGAGGAGCGCGGCGCCGCAGACCAGCAGCATGAGCGGCGCGAGACCCGGGCGGGCCACGGAGAATCCCAGGAAGGTGCCCACCAGGCAGAGCCCCGCCAGGAAGGGGAAGGGGTCCCCCAGCCCCGCCAGCAGCTCGGCGGCGAAGAGGGCGCGGAGGCCCACGGGATAGACCCGGTAGCTCTCCCAGGTGAGGGCCTTGGTGCCGCCCATGATGCCGCTGACGGCGCCACCCAGGACGGGGATGGCGGTCAGGACGCCGCCGAGGAGCGCCTTGGCGCCGGGGAGGTGGAGCCGCAGGCCGCAGAAGTAGCCCATGGCCCCGCCGGCCACGAACAGGGGCAGGGCCCCGCCGAGCAGGGCCAGCCCCATGATCAGCCACACGGCCCAGGTGCCCGCCTTGCCCAGTTCCCGGACACTCCGGTTCCAGGTGGCCTGCTGGTGGGCCCGGAGGACCGCGCGGACGAGGCCTACAGCCACGAGAGCTCCCCCTTCGGGGCCCCGCCCACCAGGTCCACGAACACGGCCTCCAGGCTTCCCCCCTGCCGCCGGAGTTCCTCCATGGTCCCGAAGTCCTTGAGCCGCCCCTCGTCCAGGATGGCGATGAGAGGGCAGAGCCGTTCCACGATCTCGAGAATGTGGGAGGTGAGAACCAGGGTGACGCCCCGCTGCTGCAGCGAGGCCAGGATCTCCTTGATAGTGCGGCTGGTGACCGGATCGATCCCCTCGAAGGGCTCGTCCAGGAAGACCACCCTGGGCCCGTGGATCAGGGCGGCGCAGAGGGCCAGCTTCTTCTTCATGCCGAAGCTGTAGTCGGTCACCAGCGTCTTCGGCGCCGGAGCCAGGTCCAGCTTCTCGAAGAACTCGCCCTGGCGGGCCGCGATCACCGCCTCCTCCAGGCCGTACATGCGACCGACGAACTGGAGGTACTGCGGGCCCGTCAGGAATTCCAGGAGGGCCATGTCCTCGGGCATGACGCCGATCTGCCGCTTGATCTCGAGGGGGTTCGTCTCGACGTCCAGCCCCAGCACCCGGATAGCCCCGGAGGTTGGCTTCAGCAGCCCGGTCACCATCTTCAGGGTGGTGCTCTTCCCCGCCCCGTTGCGGCCCAGGAGGCCCAGGAAGGCCCCGGGCTCAAGGACCAGATCCAGGCCGTCCACGGCCACCTTCTCGCCGAAGCGCTTGGTGAGATTCGTCAGTTCCAGGGCGGGGACCATGGTTCGAGCCTATCGGAGTGCGCGGCCGGGTTAGGCCCGGGGCGGCCGCTTCGGGACGGGGCCGGCCTTCTTCTCCCGTCCGGCCTCGCGCAGGGCGCGCCGGAGCAGGAACTCGATCTGGCCGTTGAGGCTGCGGAGCTCCTCGTCGGCCCAGGTCTGCAGGGCCGCGAGGAGCTCCGGATCCACGCGGAGCAGGAAGGCCTTCCGCTCCGCCATGTCAGTGGTAGAGGGTCCCGGCGTTGACCACGGCCTGGGCGCCGCGCTCGCCGCAGAGCACCACCAGCAGGTTCGACACCATGGCCGCCTTGCGCTCCTCGTCGAGCTTGACGGACTGGTTCTGCTCCAGCTTCTCCAGGGCCATCTCCACCATGCCCACGGCGCCCTCCACGATGCGGGTGCGGGCGGCGATGATGGCGCCCGCCTGCTGGCGCTGCAGCATGGCCTGGGCGATCTCGGGGGCGTAGGCCAGGTGGCTGATGCGGGCGTCGGTCACCTCCACGCCGGCCTGGGCGAGCACCTTCTGGACCTCCTCCTTCAGGTGCTGGGCCACCGTGTCCGTGTGGCCCCGGAGGGAGACGTGCTGGTCGTCGTGGACGTCGTAGGGGAAGCGGGTGGCCAGGTTGCGCAGGGCCGCCTCGCTCTGGACCTGGACGAACTTCTCCGCGTCCTGGACCTGGAAGGTGGCCTCGGCGGTGTCCACCACGTTCCACACCACGATGGCGGCGATCTCCACGGGGTTGCCGTCCAGGTCGTTCACCTTGAGGCGCTGGCTCTCGAAGCTGCGCACTTTGGTGCTCACCTTGCGTTTGGTGAGGAAGGGGTTGGCCCAGGCCATGCCTTCCTTCCGGACAGTGCCCTTGTAGTCGCCGAAGAGCTGCAGCACCGCGGCCTCGTTCGGGTTCACCACGAAGAGGCCCGCCAGGGCGAAGATCGAGGCCAGCAGCATGGCGCCGGCCGCCACGCCGAGGGGCGCGGCCTGCTGGACTCCAGCGGCGATGGCCAGCGTGGGAACGGCGAGGAGTCCGAGCACGCCGAGGACCAGGACGGGGATGCCGGAGATGGGAGTGAGGGTCTTTTCCTTGAACATCGTCGCCTCCTCCTTGTGAGGCGCGATCAAAGTGATATCATTTTGATCACCCGTCAAGACGGCGAAGCCCTGATTCAGGGAATCCCGGGAGGATTTCCTCAGGGTCCCCCCGGTTTTCCATCGAGCACGGTCCTAGGCCGACGGTTTCCGGGCCTCCCGGTCCGCCATCTGCCGGTCGTGCCAGCGGCCCAGGAGGGACAGGCTGAGGGAGGCTCCGATCCCCGCGCAGGCCATGTCCCACTGGGTGTCCCAGACGTCCCCCTGGGTGCCGAGGAACGCGTCGGCGGCGGAGCCCGTCCACACCGCCGTCTGCCACTCCAGGAGCTCGTAGGCCGCCGAGAGGCCCAGCACCATGAGGAGCAGGACGAAGACCGACCAGCCCCCGGGTTTCAGGACACCCTTGCGGACCAGCACCTCCCGGAACAGCAGCACCGGCACGAAGCCCTGCATCAGGTGCCCCAGACGGTCGTAGGGATTCCGGGCCAGGTGCAGCGCGTCCTGCAGCCAGAAACCGGCCGGGACCTTCGCGTAGGTCCAGTGCCCGCCCACCATCAGCACCAGGGCATGGAGGGCCAGGAGGACGCAGAGCAGGTCCGTCAGGGGGAAGCGCCGCCACGTCGCGACGATCACCGGCACCCCGACGATGACCGGGACGTTCTCCATGAACCAGGTGAAGCGGTCGGCCTTGGGGGCGAAGCCCAGCAGCCCGAAGGCCAGGACCGTCGCGAGGAGGCTGGCCTTCGCGACCGGACTGGCCTTCACGGGCATGGGGCGCTCAGCGCTTGAGGCCGCTCACGGTCTGGAAGTAGCGGGCGAAGGCTGCGATGCCCCCGGAGGCCTGCTCCCAGTCGTAGTTCTCGTTGGGCGCGTGGTAGCCGTGGCTGGGCAGGCTGAGGCCCAGGAAGTAGACCTCGCAGCCCAGCACGTCCTCCATGGTCTTCACGGCGCCGATGGAGCCGCCTTCCCGGGTGAAGGAGCAGCCCGCGCCGAAGGCGAACTTGTAGGCGTCCTGGATGGCGTCGGCGTAGGCGCCGGTGGTGTGGCCCTTGAAGGGAGCCAGGCCATGCTCCTCGTGGACCTCCACGTCGGGGTTGTGCTTGGCGACGAACTTGCGGATGCGGGCCATGGTGCTCTTCTCGTCCATGTCCGGCACCAGCCGGCAGCTCACCTTCACCTCGGCCCGGGCGGGCACCGCGCTCTTGATGCCGGGGCCGGTGTAGCCGCCCACCACGCCGTGGACTTCCATGGTGGGGCGGCCCCAGACGCGCTTGAGCACCTTGATCGGGTCCTCGGTCCGCAGGCCCTTGATCATGTGGTCCGCCTTGAAGGTGGCGACGCTGAATCCGGAGTTCTTCCAGCCCTCCAGCTCGGCGTCCGAGGGCGGCACGACCTCGTCGTAGAAGCCGGGGATCTTCACCTTGCCCGTGTCGCCGTCCATCATCTTGCTCACCAGCTCGATGAGCTCGGAAAGCGGGTTGCGGGCCGCCCCGCCCACCACGCCGCTGTGCAGGTCGTGGTCCGCGGTCTCCAGGGTGAGGCGGAAGCCCTTGAGGCCTCGCAGGCCCGCGGGCGTGCTGGGCTTGCCCCGGGTGATCCAGACCGTGTCGCTCACCACGATGGCGTCGGTCTTCAGCCGCGCGGCGTGGGCCTTCAGCCCGGACTCGAAGTTCGGCGAACCGATCTCCTCCTCCAGCTCCCACAGGAAGTGCAGGTTGAGGGGCACGCCGGCCTTGCGGGCCGCGAGGGCGCCGAAGAAGGCGGTGATGGCCGGGCCCTTGTCGTCGGTGCTGCCCCGACCCTTGTAGGTGTCGCCGTCCACCACGAAGGTGAAAGGGTCCGCCAGCCACTCGGGCTCGTTGGCGGGCTGCACGTCCATGTGGTTGTAGACCGTGATGGTGGGCAGGGCCGGGTCGGCGCCGAACCACCCGTGGATGAAGGGGTTGCCCTCGGTCTCCAGGATCTCGGCCTGGCCGCCGTGGCGCTCGAAGAGGGCCTTCGCGGCCTCGGCGCAGCGGCGCACGTCGCCGGCCTTGGAGGGGTCGGCGCTGATGGAGGGGATCTCCACCAGGGTCCTCAGCTCCGCCTCGAAGGCGGCCCGCTGCTCGGCGGCGAACTGGGCGAGGGATTCACGGGTCAGCAGGTCGGCATTCATCGCAGGCTCCAGGCGGAACCTCCACCCTACCCGAGGCAGGCCATGACCGGTGTCCTGTAGAATCGGGACACACGGGAGACCTGAATGGACCGCTTTGGAAGCTCGCGCCTGCGCATCGTCTGGACCCTCGTGGCGCTGCTCCTGGCGGGCATCCTGCTGGGCGGCCTGAGCCGTTCCCCGGATGACGTGGTGACCGCCTTCGGCACCCCCATCCCGATGGAGAAGGGTGACCTGACGCTCTACACCGCGGACCTCCTGGCCCGGTTGGCCCAGACCACCGCCAGCGCCATCATCCTCTTCGCCGGCTTCTTCCCCCTCTGCGACTGGATGGCCGCCGGCCAGGCCAAGGACCGCTACGCCGGCCTCTTCCTGGGCATCGCCCTGGCCTTCCTCCATGGCCTCTTCCTCAGCCAGGTGGCGCTCTTCCCGGTCTGGGCCGCCTGCGCCAAGCTCACGGGTTCGCCCTTCCACCGCAGCGTCCTGAACGGCGACCTCTCTGGCATGGTCGTCGGCCTGCAGCTCCTGCTCTGGGCCGCCCTCCTGGCGCGGGTGGTGAAGTCGAATCGCGGCGTGGCCCTGATGCTCGCTTTCCTCCTGCAGGGCCTCGGCGAGCTGGTCGCCTACGTGGGCCAGTTCGCGCCCATGCTGGGCCTGACCGACCGCGCCGGCGACATCCTCACCTACGGCAGCCACTTCTTCCCGGTCCAGGGCCTTCCCGCGGACGGTCCGGCCTGGTCGGCCCTGCCCCTCGCCCTCGGCGGCCCGGCCGTCCTGCTGGCCATCCTCCTGGCCTTCCCAGGCAAGGGTAGGAAGGGGTGAGACACGCCCGCCTCCTGTTGCTGCCCGCGCTCCTCGCCGCGCGGCCGCCCCAGGATCCGGCCCAGTCCCCCCCGACCCCGGCGAACCCCCAGGACCCGGCCCTTATCAAGGAGCGCCTGGCCCAGGTCCAGGGGCGGCTCGCCCAGGTGGACGCCCAGGTGGCGCTGCTGAAGAAGCGGCGCAAGGGCGTGCTCGTGGAGATGCAGGGCATCGCCCTCCAGCGGGACCGCGCCCAGATGGAGAGCGAAGGGGCCCGGCTTCGCCGCGACCAGACGGAGGCCGAAGTCCTCCGGCTGGGGCAGGAGCGGGACCGCATCAAGGGCGACATCCTAAGGCTGCGGGGAAGCCTCCGGCACCAAGTGCGCTGGCTGCAGGCGGTGGGGCCCTGGGGCGACTTCGCCTTCCTGGCCAGCTTCAAGAGTTTCGAAGACTACCTCCAGCGGGGCCGCCTCCTGGCCTGGCTGCGGCTGCAGCAGCTGAAGCGGCTCCGCTCTGTCCAGTCCCTCCAGGGGAGCTTGGTCCAGCGGGAGCAGGAGCTGAAGGCCACCCTGGCGAAGCTCACGCAGGAGGAGAAGGCCTCCCAGGCCACGCAGGCGAGCCTCCGGCTCAGCGAGGAGAGGCTGCGCGGCTTCCTCGAGACCCTCCAGGCCGACGAGCGCCAGCAGCGGGCGGTGCAGGCCGAGCTTTCCGAGGAGGCCATCCAGCTCGAGCGCATGCTGACGGGGCTGCTGGGACGCATCCCCCGGGCCGAGGCCTTCGACGCGACCGTGAACTTCGCCGCCCTCCGGGGCGAGCTGCCCCAGCCGGTGGAGGGCAGCCTCGCCCTGGGCTTCGGCGAGCACGTCCACCCGCGATTCCACACGAAGACGCTGCAAAGCGGGCTGCTGATCGAGGCGCCCGCCGGGGTGCCCATCGCCGCCGTCGCGGACGGGAAGGTGGTGTTCTGCGACTACTACCAGAGCTACGGACCCATGGTGATCCTCGACCACGGCGGGGGCTGGTTCACCCTCTACAGCCACCTGCAGGGCCTGATGGTGCAGAAGGGGCAGGTGCTGAGGACCGGCGAGACCCTTGGCTACGTGGGGCAGACCGTGGACGGGCCGCGGCTCGGATTCGAGATCCGGTTCCGGACCAAGGCCGAGGATCCGAACCGCTGGCTGAAGCGGCGGTACAAATAGCGCAACGGCCTACCGCACGAGGTTGCCCGCGTTGAACAGCGGCACGTACACCGCCAGCAGCAGGCCCAGCACCATGAGGCCCATGAGCAGGATCAGCACCGGGCCGATGAGGTTGGTGACCGCGGTGGTGGCCTTCTCCACCTGCTGGTCGAAGAAGTCCGCCACGTGGCTGAGCATCTCGGGCAGGGCCGAGCTCTGTTCGCCCACGCGGCACATCTCGATGGCCAGGGGGTCGAGGATCTTGCCCTGGTCGAGGGCGTTGTGGAGGCTGGACCCGGCGCGGACGGCCTCGATGACCGTGACCAGCCGAACCTTCATCCGCTCGCTGGCGGTGGTGCGCTGGATGACCTCCAGGGCCTGCAGGACCGGCATGCCGCCACTGAGGAGCACGCCCAGGGTCCGGGAGAAGACGGACGAGTGGTACATGCGGTAGAGGGTTCCGAACTTGGGCAGGGCCAGCAGGCCGCGCTCCCAGACGCGCCGCCCGGCCTCGGTGGTGATGAGCCAGCGCACGAAGAACGCGAGGCCCACGGCCAGGATCCCCTGCAGCCAGAGGGTGGAGCGCATGAACTTGCCGAAGCCGAGCAGGATCTGGGTGGCTGCGGGCATCTCGACGCCCCCGCCCGAATAGATCTCGGCGAAGCGCGGCAGCACCACGTTGAACAGCACCAGCATGGAGAGGATCAGCACCATCACGAGGAAGCCGGGGTAGAAGAGGGCCTCCACGATCCGACGCTTCGAGCCCTGGGCGAACTTCTGGAAGGCCAGCCAGCGGCCGATCACTTCCGTCAGTGTGCCGCTGCGCTCGCCGGCGACCACGTTGGCGCGGTAGACCGCCGGGAAGGTGCCCGCCTGCTCCAGGGCCTCCGAGAAGGCCATGCCCTCCCGCACGAAGCCCACCACCTTCTCCAGGGAGCTGCGCATGAGCGGGTCCAGGCCGTGGCCCGAGAGCAGCTCCAGGGACTGCAGGAGGGGGATGCCCGCCTTCAGGAGGGCCAGGAACTCGGTGTTGAAGTGGATCAGGCTGTCCGCCGAGAGGACCTTGCTGCTCCGGAAGGCCGCGCTGCTGGCCTTCACCTCGATGGGGAAACCGCCTTCCTGGAGCACCCGCCCCCGCACCTCTTCGGGGCTCTGTCCGTCGAAGTCCCGGATGAGGACCTCGCCGTTGGCGGTGGTGAGCTTGACGGTGAAACGCATGGTGGTTCCTGGAATCCTCAAGGATAGCGGTTCGGGTCCTGTTCGGCATTTCGGGGGGCGGCGGCGCAGGAGGCCGATGTCAGAGTGGGGCGATGCGGTTCCTGTTCCTGCTCCCTGCCCTTTGCCTTCCCCTCGCCGCCCAGGCTCCCGGCGGCGCGCCGCTCGAGTCCGGCGTGCCCCTGCCGCCGCTCCTGGACCTGAGGGATGCCGAGGTGGCCCGCCTGGTTCCACGGGACCCCCGGGATCCCGGCGAGACGGCCCGGGTGGCGGGGGCCTGGGCCGCCCGGATCGCCGCGCTCTCCGACGCCTCTGCGGTGCGGATCGCCCTGCCGGCCGCCGACGCGTCCCCCGGCCTGCGCTCGATCCTCCTGCGCGCCGCCAGCGCGGCCCTGCGCGCCGGCAATCCGGCCCGCAGGCTCTACGTGGCCTTCGATCCCGCCGCGGCGCCCCTCCTGGACGAGGCCGCCTGGGGCGCGGTGGACGGTGGCGCCCTGACGGAGACGGACCTGGGACCGGACCCGACCCTGTGGCGGGACCGCCTCTTCCAGGCCCAGAACAGCTTCCCGGGCCGGCCCTGGACCCTGTGGCTCCCCGCCGACCCGGGCCCCCTGCTCGGCGCCCTGCTGGGGGACGGAGGCCGTCTCGTGGTCCCAGGCGCCGGGCCCGCCGCCCGCCTCGCCGCCGGCCTCCCGCCGGGCTTTACCGAGGTGGAGGGCGGGAGCGGCGACCTGCTCCTGCGCCGGGCCGGAGGTGTGGATGCCCGCCGGTGGCGCTTCCTGGAGGGCGTCTGGACGGAGGCGCCCCTGCCCGCCGAGCGCGCGGAGGTGGTGGTGGTGGACGCGCGGCCCTACGACGTGGCGGCGCTGATGGCCAAGGTGCGCGCTTTCCAGCTCCGGGAGCGGCTGGCCCTCCACACCCTCGCCTACCGGCTGGACGTGGACCTCCACCTCCAGTCGGAGCGCGGCTTCGGCCTGGATCTCGGATTCACCTTCCGCGCCTTCGAGCGCGCCGGGGAGGGCGAGGAGCTGCTGCAGGAGGAGGTCCGCTTCAACGGCGTCCGCGCCAAGGTGGCGGAAGGCCTCCAGCTCCCGATCATCGAGAGCCGGGCCAGCCTGGCGCCGCCGGTGGCCCTGGCCCTCACCGAGCGCTACCGCTACCGCGACGGCGGGCCGGACGGCCCCGGCCGCCGCCGTGTCCGCTTCGAGCCGGTGGACGCCGACCCGCTCCTCTGGCGCGGCGAGCTGCGCGTCGAGGAGGCCACGGGCCGCATCCTCGAGGAGGCCGGCGAGCGCAGCGACCTCCCGGGCACCGTGCGCTCGGAGCGGCGCCTCCTCCACTACGGCGAGGTGGCGGGCCACTGGCGGGTGGAGCGCGTGGAGAGCTCCGAGCGCTGGGTGAGCCCGGGGGGCATGACCCAGGTCCTCCGCACCCTGCGCGTCCGGGACGCGGTGGCGGACGGCCCCACCTTCGAGGCCGACCGCGCCCTCGCGCGGGCCTCCAAGGCCACCATGCTGAAGGCCACGCCCGACGGCGTGCGCTACTTCCAGCGCCAGCCCGACGGCACCCGACGCATCGACCCGAACGCCCGCACCGGCGGACGCGCCATCGGCGGGGCCCTGCTGATCGACCCGGGCTTCTCCCCGCCTGTCCTGCCCGCGGCGGGCCTGGCCTACTACGACTTCAATGCCTTCGGGAAGGGCGTCCAGGTGAACCTCTTCACCGCCGCGGTGTTCAACACCGCGAGCCTCGCGGTGCCGCGCCTGCCCGGCGGCTTCGATGCCCGGGCCAGCGCGGTGGCCCTGCTCTGGCCCGGGGGTGAGCGGCCCGTGAAGGACGGCCGCCTCGCCGAGAAGGACGAAGTGGCCCGCCGCTTCGGCACCCTGGACCTGGCCCTGGGCCGCGACCTCGGCGCGGGGTGGCGCGCCGAGCTGGAGGGCCGCTTCCGGTACGACGCCTTCACCGAGACCCGCGACAAGGACCGCCGAACGCCCGGCTTTGCCCTGCCCCCCAGCGGTTGGACCCGGGAAGGCCGCCTCGGCCTCTCCTGGCTCTGGCGCGGCTTCCAGCTCCGCGCCTGGCGCGGGGAGGGCCGCCGCCCCGAGGGGACCTACGGCACCGCGGAGGAGCCCCAGGCGGTTCCTGACGGCGGACGCTTCTCCCGGTGGGGCGCCAGCGTGGGCTACGACCTGCGCACGGCGGGGGAGTTCTGGCTGCACGGCGACGCGGGCCTCGTCGGCGGCAAGGGCTTCGACCGCTTCCAGGCCATCGGCCTGGGGCTCGGAGGCGACGTCCGCATCGCCGGCATCCGCAGCAACGCCATCGCCGCCGACCGCCTCGCCTACGCCAAAGCGGGTCTGGTGCTCCCGTCAACGCCCGCCTTCCGGCTCTCCCTCACCCTCGACC
>JBDIBF010000059.1:0-18821 GCA_039812765.1 Holophagaceae bacterium | reverse complement strand
CCACCGGCGGGCGGGCGCCGGCGCGGGGCCGCCTCTGGCGCGGGCGCGCGGTCCGTGGTTCCCTGGGGCCACGATTCCGGGAGCGCCATGATCACGAAGGACGCCTTCAAGAACGCGATGCTGCGGGAGTGCGACATCTGCGTGCACCTCTTCGGCAAGCTGGGGCCCGAGGCCTGGGACTACCGCCCTGCGGAGAAGCAGCGCAGCACCGCCGAGCTGCTGCGCTACCTGGCCATCTGCGGCATCGCCGGCGCCACGTGCATGAAGGAGCAGGACTGGAAGCGCTTCGCCGGCTTCGCCGAGAAGACGAAAGAGATGCCCCCCGAAGCCTTCCCCGACGCCATGGCGCAGCACAAGGCCGACCTCGAAGCCTTCTTCGCCAGCGTGGATGAAGAGACGTTGCGCACCCACCCCGCCCCCTTGCCCGGAGGCGGCGAGCTGCCCCTAGGCGAGGCCCTCCTCAACGGCCCCTTCAAGTGGCTGACGTCCTACAAGCTCCAGCTCTTCCTGTACGCCAAGGCGAACGGGGCGGAGATCGGGACGGCGAATGCTTGGCGGGGGGTGGATTTGAATTGATGGCACCGGAGCAGTCGCAGACTATGCACAATCACGTTGGGATTACCGACTACGCTGCTCAGCCAAGGGAAATTGGGATCAGCATGAGCTTGACGCGGATCAGTCCCAGTGGGAGGTTTATGGGCAATCTCACTTCTATGAAATCGAACCGACCGCACCCCACCACAATCACATTTAATTACTTAGCCCTGAATTTATCTTCTCGGTTCGAGCCGGTTATTCCTATGAGCCCCGAAATAGAATTATTAAAATCAGGATTCACTTTACTGAAGCCATCATGAAAATCGATTACCTACAGATCTCGAATATTTTAAGTTTTCCCTTTGTTGAAGATATTTCATCCGCCCCCAAAATTTTATTTGAAAATGGACTAAATATAATAATTGGTGAAAATGGATCTGGAAAATCAACAGCATTAGAGATTATCAATTTTCTATTTAGACGTGTGATTTACAAGCATTATAATGTTAACCAGGAGCTTTTCGCACGCAGGAATTCTGTTACCGGCGATGAACGGAGAAATATTATACAACCATCTAACCTGCAGCGAACTACTGGATTTCGTTTGGATCCAAATTGGGATACGGAAGCTGACCAGCAACAAATTCGAATAGCAATTAGGCTGGATGATATTGACAGGCAAAATATTCAAAATCTTCGGGACCATTTTGTAATAATTCAGCGCGCCATTGGTCTTTATTCGAACCAAGGCATTCATGATGATGGCCATGAGAGTGAAATTTATATTATTGATGTTATTTTAAATGCAAGGAATAATACATTTTCTACCGAAATTCAAGGGGGTCAAACGGATTTTGGATTTCAATACCTTTCGGAGTATCATTTTTTCAAAGAAGCAATCTCACTCAATAATTTTGTAAACCCAGATGAAAAAATACCAACTCTTTATGAATCATTCACGCTCATTAGTAGTTTTCGAAACTATCATGCATTTCAGCCATCTATTTCTCTGAGAGACGCTCATCCAGCTCAACAGATTCAAGAGATCAGAAGTAATGACTACACACGAAGCATGAATACTAGCGACAGATCTGAACCAGCAATATTTGCATTGGTTAGACTTCAGGTCGCTGAGCATCACTTTAATCTAATTTCAAGGGATAAGTCCACGGAGCAATGTGAAGATGAGGCTAATGCTCTTCCTTTTATTATAGCAATTAATGCAAAACTTAGAGTAGTCAGTCTCGAATGTAGAATTAGATTAATTGATTTGCGCACCTGGCAGTATAATTTTGAATTCCGTGATACACGAAGGAATAAAATTATTACAGATATCAATAGTTTGAGCGCTGGACAAAAAGCCATCGTTCACTTGGTTTTTGAAGCGTATGGAAGAGGAGATCTGAAGGGGGGCGTTGTGATTATTGACGAGCCCGAAATCCATTTACATTACCAATTTCAGCACGAATATCTTCAAGTTATTAACGATTTAAATCGAGATCAAAATTGTCAATATATTTTAGTCACTCATTCGGAAGCATTAATAAACTCTAATACTATTAATAGTGTACGTCGATTTTCTCTTAACCCATCTGGACACACAGAGATATTTTCTCCCCGTCTTGGCACTGATCAAAAAAGTCTTATAAAGATACTTGATAACACCCGTTCTACATACGCATTTTTCGCAAAGCGAGTCGTGTTGGTTGAGGGAGATACCGACCGATATTTTTTCAAATCGATTATGCAAGAGCAATTTCAACCTTTGGATCAAGAAATTGCGATTTTGCACATTGGCGGGAAAGGTGAGTTTTTAAAATGGACTGACCTGTTCACAGCTTTTGGTCTTAGGGTTTATAGAATTGCTGATTTCGATTACTTAGTAAATTTGCATTATCCTTCTGAGAGAGGAGCTTCACTGAAAACGCCCGGCGCAATTGCAGCTTTTAAAGCGAGAAATCCTGATTGGGAATCTAAATTATTATTAGAATATACAAATCACACTTACATTTTAAAAGAAGGTGATTTAGAATTATATCTTAATATTCGTAAAAATTTAGATGAAGTCATTTCCTTTTGTCGAAATAGCCTTGCCACATTTCTTGCTGATAGCACCTCCGCGAAGAGTAGTGAGATTCGTTCAATAATGGCAACAATCTGTGCCTAAAGAGAAATCCGGTCGATAGTCTCAGGCAGCCCGGTCTTTAGTAGTGGTACCTCAACTGCGCGATGAGCAGCGCGTCTCCAGTGGCCTTGTACACCATCCGATGCTCGTCGTTAATCCGCCGGGACCACCACCCAGCCAGCCCATGCCGCAAGGGCTCCGGCTTGCCGAGGCCTTCATGGGGATGCCTCCGCGCGTCTGCGATCAGGGCGTGGATGCGCTTCAGGATCTTGGGCTCGGTGGCCTGCCAGTGGAGGTAGTCCTCCCAGGCCAGGTCCGAAAAGATGAGCTGCATGGCGGGCTACTTCGTCTTGCTCGCCAGCTTCCTCGCGGTGCCGCCGCCCCCCTCGAGCTGGGCCACGCCCTCCAGCAATCGCCGAGCGTTCTTGGGGCTGCGCAGCAGGTAGGTGGTCTCCTCCATGGACCGGTAGTCCTCCAGGGAGATCATCACCACCGCGTGTTCCTCCTTCTTGGTGATGATGACGGGCGCGTGGTCCTCGCAGACCCGCTCCATGGTTTCCGCGAGATGGGTGCGGGCCTTGGTGTAGGTGATGGCGTCCACGGGAGCTCCTGTACGTGATCCTGTACAGGGTAGGCCTCCCCGCCGGCGCCGTCCAGGCACGACCCGAACATGGGACCATCAAGGCCCCGCCCGGAGCTGCCATGCCCCTCCTCACCCGCGCCGAAGCCACGAGCTACCTCGAAACCTCCCGCCACGCGGACGTCATGGCCTTCATCGCGGGCCTGCAGGCCAAGAACGATCCCCGCCTCCACATCACCTCCTTCGGCACCTCCGGCGAAGGCCGCGAGCTGCCGCTGCTGGTGCTCTCCGCGCATGGCGTGAAGACCCCCGACGAGGCCCGGCGCCTCGGCAAGCCGGTGGTGCTGATCATCTGCGGCATCCACGCCGGCGAGGTGGAGGGCAAGGAGGGCTGCCTGATGCTGGTGCGGGACCTGCTCGAGGACAAGGCGGGGCTCGACGCTTCCCAGATCCTCGAGAACGTCACCGTCGTCCTGGTGCCCCTCTTCAACCCCGACGGCAACGACGCCGTGGACCCCGGGAACCGCCGCCTCCACCTGCCCAAGCTCGCCGGACAATTGGGCCCCGAGCTCGTGGGCACCCGCGTCAACGCCGCCAAGATCAACCTCAACCGCGACTACCTGCGCCAGGAGGGCGTGGAGATGCGCCTCCTCCAGTCGCGCGTCTGCCAGCCCTGGGCGGCCGATCTGACGATCGACAACCACGCCACCAACGGCAGCGTGCACCGCTTCTCCATGACCTACGACGTGCCCCACACCGTGGAGAGCGGCCGCGGCGAGCCCATCGCCTACATGCGGAACACGCTCCTCCCGCCCGTGACCGCGGCCTTGAAGCGCAACCACGGCCTGGACAGCGGCTGGTACGGGAATTTTGTGGAGGACGAGCGCGTCCTGGACGCCGACGCCGAGGCCGATCCCACCCGTTCCGTGCGCGAAGGCTGGATGACCTATCCCCACCATCCCCGCTTCGGCTCCAACTACCGCGGCCTCACCTCCCGCATGGACCTGCTCCTGGAGTGCTACTCCTACATCTCCTTCGAGGAGCGCGTCCGCACCGCCTACGCCTTCAACCTCGAGACCCTGCGCTTCGTGGCCGCCCACGGCGACGACGTGCGCCAGACCGTCCAGACCGCCCAGACGCCCCGCGAGCACATCGCCATCCGCTACGACCTGAAGGCCTTCGACGAGCCCTTCGAGGTGCTCACCCGCACGCCCCGCACCCTGGAGGGCGCGCCCAGCTCCGTCACGATCCCGCTGCTCCACCGCTTCGTCGGCACCCGCCACGTCACGCGCCCCGCCGCCTACCTCGTTCCCGGCCCCGTCGCCGCCCGGCTCGCGGGCCACGGCCTGCGCATGACGCCCGCGTCGGGAACGCTGGAGGTGAACATCCCCACCGTCGAAAGCCTCGGCACCGAAGGGGGCCGGGCCATCCTCGAAGCCGCCTTCGTCGGCGAGCTGGAGGTCTCCTGGAAGACCCAGGCCCGGACCGTGCCCGAAGGCGCCATGCTCGTCCCCGGCGAGCAGCCCCTGGCCGCCCTCGCGAGCTACCTCCTCGAGCCCGAATCCGACGACGGCCCCGTGGAGAACGGCCTGATTCCCGTCCCGAAGGTCGGGGACGCGCTGAGCCTCTGGCGGGTGGAGGGCTAGGCCGGCGAATCCGTGAACGCCGTCACCTCGGCGGGCCCCCGGCGTTGACCCGGCCGGGGCGGGGCTCGACCTTCTCCCCCGCACCCTGCGATCCCGCGAGGAGGTCCCATGAACCGGTCCACCATCCTGGGGGGCGCCGCGACCCTTGCGCTCCTGGCCGCCTGCGGCGGCGGGGGCGGCGGCAGCTCCGCGCCCAACAACCAGCCCCCCGCCGTGAACGTCACCGGCACCTGGCGGGGTCCCGTCGTGTCCTCCGTGACCGGGACCAGCACCGCGACCCTCACCCTGACCCAGAACGGCGCCTCCGTGACCGGCACCTACGCCACCAGCGGCGGCGTGGGGGGCACCCTGACGGGCACCGTGAGCGGCTACGCCGCCAACGTCACCATCACGCCCACCCAGGCGGGCTGCACCGGCAGCCTGGGCGGCACCGGCACCGTGAGCGGCACCACCATGACCTTCGCCTACAGCGGCGCCACCTCCTGCGGCGGACCGGAATCAGGGTCGGGCACGCTCACCAAGCAGTAGGGCTCAGCCCTCCCCCAGTTCCTTCGCGCAGAGGGCCAGCACCCTGGCCACGTCCGGGTTCCCGGGGGCCAGGCGCCGGGCCTCCTCCATGGCGTCGGCGCCGATGCGGAAGCGCAGCCGCGCCGCGGCGCTGTCTTCGGCCTTCAGCGTCTGAGCCCAGCGGACGTTCGCGAGGCCCTTGCCGCAGAGGGTGTCCAGGTCCCGGGGCCCCAGCTCCAGGGCCCTTTCATAGGCGAGGTCCGCCAGGGCCCAGCGGCCCGCATCCAGGAAGGCGTGGCCTCGGACGCGCCAGGGCTCCGCGCCTTCCGCGGCGCCCTCCGCCAGCAGGGCCGCGGCCTCGCCGCAGAAGGCCCGCATGGTGCGGGGCCGCTCCGCCCCCGGCGCCAGGGCGATGGCCCGGTCCCAGGCCGCCGCCGCCTCCGGGTAGCGTCGGTCCTCCTGCAGGGAGGCGGCCAGGCCCACCCAGGCCCGCACCTCACCCGGCAGGCGCGCCGCCGCCTGGCGGAAGGCGTCGATGCTCGCGGCCGCCGAAGCGCCGGTGGCCAGGCGCGCCGAGGCCAGGTTGAGCCAGGAGGCGCCCGCGTCCGGATCCGCCGCCACCGCCCGTTCGAAGCAGATGCGCGCCTGGGCCGGGTGCTCCGCCAGGAGCTGCAGCCCCAGGTCGTTCCAGGCCTCCGGCGGGAGGGCGCCCGCCGGAGGCAGAACAGAAGCCGGATCGTCGGGGGCCACCTCGGCTCCGGCGGACAGCTCCTGGAGGAGGGTCGAGAGCTTCTCCGCCCGGCCGCGGTCCTCCAGGAGGCGGCGGGGCTCCAGCAGGGCCAGGGCGGCCTGGAGCAGCGGCACCGCCTCCGCCTTGTGGCCGGGCGTCACCGCGAGACGGCTGGCCTGCTCCACGAGGGCCTTCAGCTGGGGCTCCCGCGCGGCCCGGGCCTGGCGCAGGCGCCCCGCCGAGAGCGCGCCCAGGGCCAGCAGCTCCGCCACCGGATTGGCCCGGGCGACGTGGGCGTAGGCGGCCCGGGCCTCGGCGAAGTGGGCCGCGGCGTCCAGGAACTCCTGGGCGCCGGCCTTGGCCACGCCCTGGGCGCCATGGCTGGACGCCTCGGCCATGCCCGCGGGACCGGCCGATTGCACCATGGCCTTCAGCCAGGCCTCGGTCATGGTGGCCAACAGGCCGCGAAGGTCGTCGGGATGGAGTTCCAGGAAGAGGCGGGACATGAGGCGTTCGGTGGCGTCCAGGTCCTGGCGCCGGTAGGCCAGCTGGGCGAGGCTGATCAGCGCCATCGCCGCCGTCACCGTGCTGAGCTGCTCCGGCTCCCTGGCTTCGGCCGCCTCGACGGGCCCCGCGGCGGGAGCCTCGCCCTCCGAAGGCGCCCCGCCGCAGTAGAGGCAGGTCTTGCGCGCCTCGGGGACGGGGCGGCCGCAGCGGGAGCAGGGGCGGGGCATGGCGGTGCAAGCCTACACCGGGCCCGATGCGGACGGGACCGCTTTGTTCCAGGCCCTTCGCCCCCGCCCGCCTCGGCCCGCCCCCGGCCCCCGCATCCCCCCGTGACCCGCCAGGGCTCCACCGCTACCCTGGGCCTTCCGCTTCGCCAGGAACCTTCATGCGCCAGCCCCTCCGACCGCTTCCGGCCTGCCTCGCCCTCGCCGCCCTCGCCGCGCCCCCGGCGGCCCACGCCCAGGCGCCCCTGCCCACGAAGGACGCCGCCCAGCTCGCCAAGGCCCTGGACAAGCTGCAGGTGATGGGCTGCGTCCTCTACGTCGCCGCCCACCCCGACGACGAGAACACGGCCCTCCTCGCGACCCTGGCCCAGGGGCGCAAGGTGCGCACCGCCTACCTGGCCCTGACCCGGGGCGGCGGCGGCCAGAACCTCATCGGTCCCGAGCTGGACGAGAGCCTCGCCGCCATCCGCACCCAGGAGCTGCTGGCGGCCCGGCGCATCGACGGCGCCGAGCAGGTTTTCAGCCGCGCGGTGGACTTCGGCTTCTCCAAGACCGCCGACGAGACCCTGAAGGTCTGGGACAGGGAGGCGGTCCTCGGCGACGTGGTGCGCGTGGTGCGCACCCTGCGCCCCGACGTCATCGTGACGCGCTTCCCCCCCGACGCCCGGGCCGGCCACGGCCACCACACGGCCTCCGCCATGCTGGCCCTCGAGGCCTTCAAGGCCGCCGCGGACCCGGCGCGCTTTCCCGAGCAGCTCCGGGAAGGCCTGCGGCCCTGGCAGGCGAAGCGGGTGCTCTGGAACCACTTCCGCTTCCGGGACGACGACCCCAAGCCCGCGCCGGGCAGCCTCGTGGTGGACACCGGCGCCTTCGATCCGCTGCTGGGCCGCTCCTACGGCGAGCTGGCCGCCGAGGCCCGCAGCCAGCACCGCAGCCAGGGCTTCGGCGTGCTGGCCCAGCGCGGCGCCCGGCTGGAGAGCTTCGAGCCCCTGGCGGGCGAGGCCGCGAAGGCGGACCTCCTGGAGGGCGTGGACCTCTCCTGGAGCCGCGTCCCCGGCGGCGCCGCCGTGGGCGCGGCCCTCGCGGACGCGCGCAAGGCCTTCCGCGCCGAGGACCCCGCCGCCGTGCTGCCCCTGCTGCTCAAGGCCCAGGCCGCGATGGAGGCCCTGCCGCCGGACACGAGGGCCGAGCCCCTGGTGAAGGCCAAGGCCGCCGAGCTGGCGGAGGCGATGCGCGCCGCGGCGGGGCTCTGGATCGAGGCCATCGCCGATCGCCAGGCCGCGGCGCCGGGGGATACGGTGAAGGTGGCCGTCAGCCTGCTCGCCCGGGGCGGGGCCTCGGTGGCGGTGGCGTCCCTCGCCCTCGAGGCCGTGGACGCCAAGGGCGCCCGCGCCGTCGAGACGCGCCCCGTGGACGCCACCCTCGCCGACAACACCGCCCGCCGGGAGGCCTTCAGCCTGACCCTGCCCGCCGACGCGCCCCTGGGCATACCCCACTGGCTGGGCGGTCCCGGCGGCCCCGCGCGGGTGAACCTCCCCGAAGATCCGGCGCCCTACCGGCTGCGCGCCATGTTCAAGGCCGGGACCGGCGCCTTCGAGGTCACCATCCCCGTGCAGTTCCGCTTCCGCGATCCCGTGCTCGGCGAGCGCTACCAGCCCTTCGTCCTCGTGCCTGCCGTCTCCGCCAACCTCGGTGAGAAGGTGGAGGTCTTCGGGGACGGGAAGGCCCGGGACGTCACCGTGAAGCTCCGAGCCGGTGCCGGGCAGGCCAAGGGCCGCGCCCGCCTCGAGCTGCCGCCGGGCTGGCGCGCCGAGCCCGCCGAGACCGCCTTCGACTTCAAGCGCGCCGGCGAGGAGCAGGCCTGGACCTTCCGCCTCGCGCCGCCCGCCGCGCCCGCGTCCGGCCGGCTGCGCGTGCTCGTGGACACCGGCGCGGGGTTCGTCCCGGCCCACGGCATCATCCGCCTCGACTACCCCCACATCCCGCTCCAGACCCTGCTGCCCGAAGCCGCCGCGCGCCTGGAGCGCTTCGACCTGAAGCACAACGGCAACCGCATCGGCTACGTCATGGGGGCCGGCGACGAGATCCCCGGCAGCCTGCGCCGCCTGGGCTACGAGGTCTCGCTCCTCAGCGACGAGGCCCTGGCCAACGAGGACCTCTCCCGCTACGACGCCATCGTGCTGGGGGTGCGGGCCTTCAACACCCGGGCCGCCCTGGCGGCCCTGAAGGGGCGCCTCCACGACTACGTGGCCCAGGGCGGCACCGAGATCGTGCAGTACACCGTGAACGCCGGCTTCCCGGGCATCAACGCCGACATGGTGACGCCGAGCATCGGACCCTATCCCTTCAAGGTGGGCCGCAAGCGCGTCACCGAGGAGACGGCCGAGGTGAGGCTGCTGAAGCCGGAGCATCCCGCGTTCACCTGGCCCAACCGGCTCGGCCCCGAGGACTGGAAGGGCTGGGTGCAGGAGCGCAGCCTCTACCACGCCGAGGGCTGGGACGCCCGTTCCACGCCCCTGCTGGCCATGCACGACGCCGGCGAGGCCGAGGACGAGGGCGCGCTGATCGTCCAGCGGCACGGGAAGGGCCACTTCGTCTACACCGGCCTCTCCTTCTTCCGCCAGCTGCCCGACGGCGTGCCCGGCGCCTACCGCCTCTTCGCCAACCTGCTGGCCCTCGGGCACGCGCATGAGTGAGCGGGACCCCAAGGAGGGCGCGCCGCCCTTCCTGGGCACCTGGCGCAACGTCTACATCCTGGTGCTCGGGGAGCTGGCCCTGCTCATCCTGCTGTTCAAGCTCTTCATGCGGGCCTTCGCGTGAGCCGCCTCGACTGGGTCGTCCTCGCCGCCACCCTGGCCTTCATCGTGGGCTGGGGCCTCTTCAAGGGCCGCGGCGCGAAGACCGCCGAGGGCTACATCGGCGGCGGGCGGGACCAGCGCTGGTGGCTGGTGGGGCTCAGCATCATCGCCACCCAGACCAGCGCCATCACCTTCCTCAGCACGCCGGGCCAGGCCTACGTGGACGGCATGCGCTTCGTGCAGTTCTACTTCGGCCTGCCCATCGCGGCGGTGGTGCTCTCCGCCACCCTGCTGCCCCTCTACCACCGGCTGAAGGTGCTCACGGCCTACGAGATGCTGGAGAAGCGCTTCGACCTGAAGACGCGCCTGCTGGCGGCCATCCTCTTCCTCATCCAGCGCGGCCTGGCGGTGGGCCTCACGATCTTCGCGCCGGCCCTGGTGCTCTCGGTGCTGCTGGGCTGGAACATCCACGTGAACATCGTGCTGGTGGGCGTGCTGGTGATGATCTACACGGTCACGGGCGGCACCAAGGCCGTGGCCTGGGCCCACAGCCTGCAGATGGTGGTGGTCACCGGCGGCATGGCCCTGGCCGGCGTGATGATCGCGCGCCACCTGCCGGCCCACGTGAGCGTCTCCGACGCGCTCCACGTGGCGGGGAGCCTGGGGCGGCTCAATCCCATCGACGCGAGCTTCAACCCCAACGATCGTTACACGCTGTGGTCCGGCCTGCTGGGGGGCTTCTTCCTCATGCTGTCCTACTTCGGCACGGACCAATCCCAGGTGCAGCGCTACCTCGCGGGCAGCTCCCTGACCCAGAGCCGCCTGGGCCTGCTGCTCAACGGCATGGTGAAGGTGCCCATGCAGTTCCTCATCCTGGGCGTGGGCATCCTGGTCTTCGCCCACTACCAGTTCCACGCGCCGCCCCTCTTCTTCAACCCGGGACCCGTGGCGGTGGTGCGCCAGGGCCCCGAGGCCGGCGCCTACGCCGCCCTGGAGGCGAAGTACGAGGCCGCCCGGACCGCCCAGGTGGCCAAGGCGGAGGCCTTCGTGGCCGCGCGCAAGGGCGGGGACGCCGGGGCGGTGGCGGCGGCCAAGGCGGAGCTGCAGGCGGCCCAGCGGGAGAGCGAGGGCCTGCGGAAGGAGGGCCTGGCGGTGATCCGCAAGGCCAACCCCGGGACGAACCCCAGCGATGTGAACTACGTCTTCCTGGCCTACGTGCTCTCGAGCCTGCCGGCGGGCCTGGTGGGCCTGGTGCTGGCGGCGGTCTTCTCCGGCTCCATGTCCTCCATGTCCGGGGAGATCAGCGCCCTGGGCGCCACCACGGTGGTGGACCTGTGGCGGCGCCTGCGGGGCGGCGAGGGCGGGAAGCGCGAAGTCTGGGTGGGCCGCGCCGCCACCTTCGCCTGGGGCTGCTTCGCCATGGCCTTCGCGGAGTACGCCAGCCGCCTGGGCAGCCTGGTGGAGGCGGTGAACATCCTGGGCTCGCTGTTCTACGGCACGATCCTGGGCATCTTCCTCGTGGCCTTCTACTTCAAGTCCGTGCGCGGCGGCGCCGCCTTCTGGGGCGCCCTGGTGGCCGAGGCCGTGGTGCTGGCCTGCTTCGCGTTCACGAAGCTCGGCTTCCTCTGGTACAACCTCGTGGGCTGCGCCCTGGTGGTGCTCTTCGCCTGGATCTTCAGCCGCCTCGCGCCCACGCCCGGACCCCACCCCCAGGACGCCGCCTGAGCGTCCCCTTCCCGGAGCCTCCATGACCCGTCCCCTCGCCCTGGCCTTCCTTTCCGCGGCGGCCGCCTTCGCCCAGGCCCCGGCCAAGCCCGCCGAACCCGCCGCCAAGCCCGCCCCGCCCGCGCCCACCTTCGCGACCAGCCTCGACCACAGCCTCGCCGGCGTGGAGTCCGAAGTCGTCCCGGCGGTGGAGGCCCTGGGGGAGGAGAAGTTCGGCTTCGCGCCGACGGCGGGGGAGTTCAAGGGCGTGAAGACCTTCGCCCAGCAGGCCAAGCACATCGCCGCGGTGAACATCATGCTCGCGGCGGCGATCCTCGAGGAGAAGCCCGCCATGGACCCCGGGAGCGGCGAGAACGGGCCCGACTCGGTGAAGACCAAGGCCGAGGTGGTGAAGTACCTCAAGGACTCCTATGCCTACCTCCACAAGGCCTTCGGCACCCTCTCGGAGCGGAACGTGCTCGGCCTGGTGAAGTCGCCCTGGGGCGACGGGAAGACCTCCCGCCTCAGCCTCGCCACCATCGGCGTCAGCCACGGCTTCGACCACTACGGCCAGATCGCGGTGTACCTGCGCATGAACGGGATCGTGCCCCCGGCCAGCCGCCGTTGAGCCTTTGAGATCGCGTCTCCCCCTCCGCGGGGGTTGGGGGTAAGCTGGGCCCCCAACCCCCAAGGAGGAACCGATGCGCACGCTGCCCCTCATGCTCGCCCTTTCCCTGGCCGCGCCCATGGCCGCCCAGGACATGGCCGCCAAGCCCGCGGAGAAGAAGGCCGCCGCGAAGCCCGCCCCGAAGAAGATGGACGCCACCGTCGGCCAGGCCCTGGACGGCACCTACCAGTGGGTGGTGGGCCAGTTCATGGGCGCCGCCGACGCCATGCCCGAGGACAAGTTCGGCTTCGCCCCCACCAACGGCGAGTTCAAGGGCGTGAAGACCTACGCCCAGCAGGTGAAGCACGTCGCGGCCATCAACTACTTCCTGGGCAGCATCATCCTCGGCGAGAAGCCCCCGGTGGAGATCGGGAACCCCGAGATGGGCCCCGACAACCTCAAGACCAAGGCCGAGATCCTGAAGTTCATGAAGGACTCCTTCGCCTACTCCACCAAGGCCATCCGCAGCCTCACCGCCGCCAACGCCACCAAGGAGGTGAAGAACCCCTTCATGGACGGCATGCTCACCCTGGCGGGCATCGCCAACCTGCTCTCCTTCCACGGCATGGACCACTACGGCCAGATGGTGGTCTACCTGCGCATGAACGGCATCATCCCTCCCGCCAGCCGGCCGAGGCCCGCCGGGCATTGAGCGCATCCTGAACACGCGAAGGGCCTCCCGCGGGAGGCCCTTCGCGCGTCGGGGAGCCGTCTCAGAGCGTGGAGAGGTCCAGCACGAAGCGGTAGCGCACGTCGTTCCGCATCATGCGCTCGTAGGCCTCGTTCACCTGCTGCACGGGGATGACCTCCACCTCGCTGACGATGCCGTGGTCGGCGCAGAAGTCGAGCATCTCCTGGGTCTCCTTGAGCCCGCCGATGAGGGAGCCCGCCAGGGTGCGCCGGCCGGTGATGAGGGGGAAGGCGGCCACGGGGGTGGGCTCCGGGGGCACACCCACGAGGACCATGGCGCCGTCCACCTTCAGCAGCCCGAGGTAGGTGTTGTAGTCGTGGGGCGCGGAGATGGTGTCGAGGATGAAGTCGAGGCGGCCCGCCAGGCGCTTGAAGGTCTCGGGGTCCTTCGTGTTGGCGAAGCCGGCGGCCCCGAGCTTGCGGGCGTCGGCCTCCTTGGAAGGCGAGGTGCTCAGCATGGTCACCTCGGCGCCCATGGCCGCGGCCAGCTTCACCGCCATGTGGCCCAGGCCCCCCAGGCCCACCACGCCCACCTTCGAGCCCGGGCCCACCTTCCAGTGGCGCAGGGGGCTGTAGGTGGTGATGCCGGCGCAGAGCAGGGGCGCGGCGGCGGCGAGGTCGAGCTTGGGGCTGATCTTCAGGGCGAAGTCCTCGGTCACCACGTAGTCGCTGCTGTAGCCGCCGTAGGTGGGCGTCGTCTTGTCCCGCTCCGTGCTGTTGTACGACCAGGAGGGGCCCGCCTCGCAGAACTGCTCGAGGTGCTTCGCGCAGGGAGGGCAGGTGCGGCAGCTGTCCACCAGGCAGCCCACGCCCGCCAGGTCGCCCACCTTGAACTTCGTGACCTCGGCGCCCACGGCGGTGACGCGCCCCACGATCTCGTGGCCCGGCACCATGGGATAGGTGGCGTTGTGCCATTCGTCGCGGACCTGGTGGATGTCCGAGTGGCAGATGCCGCAGTAGGCGACGTCCATGGCGATGTCCTTCGGGCCGACGGCGCGGCGCTCGAAGGTCCAGGGGGCGAGGGGCGAGGTGGGCGACGTGGCGGCGTAGGCTTTCGTGGGCATGAAGGCTCCGGGGGACGGTCCTGATTGTCCTCCGGGACGCCTGGAGGGGAAGCGGGCACTTCCGGGTGCGCGGCCCTGTCCAGATCAGCGCTGCCGGTGGAGGTCCGCCAGCATGCCCTCCATGCGCTGGAGGCGCACCAGCATGCCCTCGCGGATCTCCTCCACCTTCTCGTGGAGGTGGGCCACTTCCAGCTCGGCCTTGACGTTGATCTCGTACTCGAGGTCGTCGCGGACCCGGTCCTTGGCGGCCTGGCGGTTCTGGGCCAGCAGCACGAAGATGCTCAGGAAGATGGCCTGGAGGCTCACGATCATGGTGAGCAGGCCGAAGGGGTAGGGATCGAAGCGCCAGATGCCGCTGACGTTCAGCCAGATCCACAGGCCGAACCAGACGGCGTTCAGGAACAGGAAGGTCATACTTCCGCTGAAGGCGGCAATCCAGTCGGCGAGGCGCTCCACGAAGGTCTGCTGCTCCTCGATCTCCTCGTTGGCGTTGCGCGCCACCCGGGTGCGCAGGAGCATGTCCGCCTTGCGGGTCATGGCGCCCAGCGCCCCGAGCATGTGCAGGGCGGACTCGGGCCGGCGGGTCACCAGCAGCAGCACGTCGCTGCGGTCCAGCTCCACCAGCTCCGTGTCCTCCACGGCGAGGGCCGAGGCGCTGCGGGGGCCGGCGTCCAGCATGGCCAGCTCCCCGAAGGCGTCCCCCACCCGGCAGTCGTTGAGCACGATCTTCTGGCCCGCCCGGTCCGTCACCGAGATCTCGATCTGGCCGGAGACCACGATGTACATGGCCTGGCCGGGGTCGCCGGCCTTGAAGAGGAAGTCCCCCGCCTTCACCCCGCGAAGGTCCACCACGCTGGCCAGCAGGTCCCGCTCCTCCGGGCCGAGGGTCTCGAAGAGGGGCAGGTTGGTGAGCAGGGTCGCGGGGACGGCCATGGGAACTCCGGGGGCGGGATGAGGAACGCTACCGCAAGCGCGGAGGAAGGGGGCAGTCCGGGGGAGGGTTGAAGCGGGGAGAGGGATCGTGGCAGGTGCTGGGGTTCGGCCCGGGATGGGCGGTTTGGCGCGCTGCGCGCGCTTGCGCTCGAGTCCGCCGCGGCGAAAGGGCCGCCGCGGTGGACTCGAGCACCTTTGGAAGGTCAAGGTCAAGGTCAAGGTCAAGGTCAAGGGCGAGGGCAAGATCTAAGGGCGAGGACCGGGGCCCAAAGCCTGAAGACCCGCCTAGCCCTGCACCTCGCGCCAGGCTTCCGCCATCCGCAGGCAGGCCTCGTTCAGCTCCTCGACGGTGTGGGCCGCGAAGCCCAGGGCCACGAAGGGCAGAGGGTCGCGCAGGAATTCGTAGATGCGGCCGGGGTAGAAGACCACGCCCTTGGCGGCGCAGCGGTCGACCCAGGCGTCGATGCGCTCGGGGCGGCGGACGGCGACCCAGAGCGCGAGGCCCTCCCTCGGATCCTCCACGTCGGCGAAGGCGCCGAGGTGGAGCTGGACGCGGTCCACCATGGCGGCCCGGCGCTCGTCGGCCACCTTGCGGATGCGGCGGAGGTGGCGGTGGATCTCGCCGTCCCGGAACAGCTCCTCGAGGCTGGCCTCCTGGAGGAGGTTGCCGGGCCATTCGATGAGCTGGTGGCGCTTGGCCATGGCCTTGATGTCCGGCGCGGGGCCTGCGAGGAAGCCCACCTGCAGGCCCGGCGCCAGCATCTGCTCCAGGGTCGCGAGGTAGAACACGCGGCCCTCCTCGTCGTCCGCGGCCAGGGCCAGGCTGGGCCGGCCCTCGGGATGGAAGCCCAGGCTCAGGTCCGCCTCCAGGACGCTCGCGCCGCTGGTCCGGGCCAGCGCCAGCAGCCGCTTCCGCCGGGGGGCGGAGAGCCGGGCGTGGGTGGGCACCTGGGCGTTGGCGGTGACGCAGACGAGCTTCACGGGCTCGCGTTCCATGAGCGCCGCCAGGGCCTCCACGTCCATCCCCTCGGCGTCCACGGGCACGCTCATGAGACGGGCGCCGGCGTGGCGGAAGGACTCGGCGAGGCGGAAGGGGCCGGGGTTCTCCACCACCACCGCGTCGCCGGGACCGAAGAGGCCGAGGGAGCAGAGGTGGAGGGTGTCCATGATGCCCCGGGTGAGGACGAGGTTGCCGGGCTCGAAGGCCAGGCCCCGCAGCTCCCGCAGGAGCTGGCACAGCGAGGCCCGCAGGTGCAGGTGGCCCCGCGGGTCCCAGCCGGGCTGCAGGGCGCGCTGCTGCTGGAGGCGCAGGGCCCGGCCGTAGGCGCGGTGGATGGCGCCGGTGGGGGCGAGGCGCACGTCCGGCAGGTCGGGCAGGAGCTGGAAGCCGTCCCGCGCCACCGCCGGGGGCTGGAAGAAGGGCTCGTCGGGCGCGGGCGAGGGGCTGGTCCAGGAGCCGGAGTCCGCCGCGGCGACAGTGCTGCCGGGGCCGAGGTCCACCGGCGCCGTCCCGCTGACGAAGGTGCCGCTGTCGGGCTCCGTCTCCACCCAGCCCTCCGCGGCGAGTTCCCGGTAGGCGGCCAGCGTCGTGTTGCGGTTCACGCCGAGGCGCTCCGCCAGGGCCCGGGTCCCGGGCAGGGGATCGCCGGGCTTCAGGCGGCCCTTGCGGATGCCCTCCTGGATGGCGCTGGCGATCTGGAGGTAGAGCGTGGCCTCGCGGCTGCGGTCGAGGTCGATGGGCAGGTCCCAGGTGGCCATGGTGAGGAGGTCCGTTCCCACCTTCCAGGGCTGCCCGGGGGGCCGTCAAGGACCGGCCTCCCGCCCATTTCCCCACCGGATCTTGGCCGCGGCCCCCGGGGCCGGATGATGGGCGGATCCCCCCGGAGTTCCCATGCGCCCCCGGCCCCACATCCTCGCCTTCATGCTCCTGGCGGCCACCGCCTCCCTTCCCTCCTGCGGTGGTGGAGGAGGAGGCGGCTATGGCGGCAGCAGTTCCGGCGGCAACAACAATCCGCCGCCGAACACCATCTACGTGGGCGGCACCGGAGCCTACGGCACCGCGGAGAACGTCTTCCAGCCCG
This sequence comes from Holophagaceae bacterium, assembly GCA_039812765.1. GTDB lineage: Bacteria > Acidobacteriota > Holophagae > Holophagales > Holophagaceae > JADJVL01. The sequence goes on along the minus strand of JBDIBF010000059.1, from coordinate 2,028 downwards.
CCACCCTCACCGTGGCCCGGGGCACCACCGTGACCTTCCTCTGGCAGTCCAGCGGCCACGACCTGCACTCCGGATCAGGCTGCTCGCCGGACGGCCTCTTCGGCAGCAACGGCCTGCAGGTCCAGGGCTTCCAGACGACCTACACCTTCAACACCGCGGGCACCTTCCCCTTCTACTGCGGCTCCCACTGCGCCTCGAACAACATGAAGGGCACCATCACGGTCCAGTGAGGTCCGTCATCAGGCCCCTGCGGGGCTGGCCGCCAGCAGGTCGGCCTCGGCGGCGGCGCGGTCCTTGGTGACGTAGAAGCTCATCACCTTCCCGTCGCGGCTGAAGTGCAGGGTGTCGTAGAACCAGCCGCGGTCGGCGCGCAGGGGCTCCAGGCGGCCCTCGTCCAGGTCCACCACCTTGTGCCGGAAGAGGCCGCGGTAGACGAAGTGCCAGCGGGTCTCGGCGCGCACGAGCCACCCGTTGGCCAGCCGGGGCGCGCCCTTGACGACCTTCGCATAGGCCTCCAGGACGCGGGCGCGGCCGCCGGGATCCAGGGCCAGGGCCCGCTCCAGCACCCAGCCGGGCACCGCGGCGGGGCCGGGGCCGAACCAGCTCCGCACGCGGCCGGCGAGGCTGGTGAAGAGGAAGCCCAGGGTGCGCAGGACCCGCGGGATGAGGAAGGCCATGGCGGCCACCAGGAGGGAGAGCACCACGCTGGCGATCACGGGATGGGTGTAGGCCAGCATGAGGATGCCCACCACGGAGAGGTCCTCCGCCACGCTGATGGCCGCGTGGGTGGCGGGCTCGGGGGCCGTGTGGGCGGCGAGGCGGAAGCCCATCTTGGTGCCGTGGGCCGACAGGGCGAGGGTGCCGCCCACCAGCATGGCGATGGCCTTCACCGCCGGGTGCAGGTCCCCCACCGCGGCCAGGCTGAGGAGGGCGCCGCCCACCGGGCGCACCACGGTGTGGATGAAGTCCCAGACCACCGTGACGAAGGGGATCTTGTCCGCGAAGAACTCCAGCAGGTAGAGCAGGGCCGCCGCCGTGATCACCGCCGGATGGCCGAGGATGTTCAGTTCCCCCGGCAGCCCCGTGACCCAGTGGAAGCGCACGCAGAGCCCGGTGACCAGCACGCCCAGGTAGAGGCTGACGCCCGACGCGAGGCTGAGCCCGAGGACGCTGGCGAGGTGGATCAAGGGCTGCACGGAGCCTCCAGTGCGGAAACGACGAAGGCTAGGGCCCGCCGGGGGCAGGGTCAACCCCGGGAATTCCGGGGCGACGGCCAGGCCGCAGCCTCAGACCTCCCGGATCCAGCCGCCGAGGAAGGTGCCGAGGGCACCCGCGACCGGCAGGGCGAAGGGGTACCAGCCCGGCCCGCCGGCCTGCTTATGGGAAAGGGCGAAGCCCAGGCCCGCCACGAAGGCCAGGGCGGCGAGCAAGTTTGCCGGGCCCCGGTGGTGCGCCACGGCCGTGGCGACGAGGCCGCCGCCCAGGGAGGCCAGGAAGAGGGCCACCAGGTTGGAGACGGCCACGACGAACAGGGGCCCCTGGCCCTGGGCGAAGGGCTTCACCGCCGTCGCCGCCACCGGATCCAGGACCACCGAGAGCAGGGCGACCGCGGCGCAGCCGAGGACGAGGGCCAGGACCTTTCGCATCATGGAAACTCCAGGGGGCTCCGCCCATCCTAGCCCGGGCCGCGGGGGCTTCCACCCCGTCAGGCCCGGCGGTCCGGTGCGCCATCCGGGCCGCGGAAATGTTTGGATGGAGGCGGAGGTCCCCATGGCCACGATCCCGCCCCTCAGCCCCGCCGAACGCGACGCCTTCCTGGACCGCTACGAGGCGGGCCCAGCCCTGCTGCGCCAGGCTTGGTCCGAAGTCCCCCCGGAGGCCCGGCGGTGGCGCCCGGCGGAGGGGAGGTGGAGCGCCCACGAGGTGGTGGTGCACTGCGCGGATTCGGAGACCTACGGCGCCACCCGCATCCGACTGGTGCTGGCCGAGGCCGACCCGCTCGTCGTGGGCTACGACGAGAACCTCTGG
>JBDIBF010000058.1:0-19727 GCA_039812765.1 Holophagaceae bacterium | reverse complement strand
CCTCTGGACCAACTTCCGGTCCCCGCTGCTCTGGGACGTGTTCGCGGTGAACACCTACTTCGCCGTGTCCGCCATGTTCTGGTTCCTGGGCCTGGTCCCCGACATCGCCTCCATGCGCGACCGGACCACGAACAAGGTCAAGAAGGTCATCTACACGGTGCTCAGCCTCGGCTGGCGCGGCGCCGCCCGGCACTGGCAGCACTACGAGAAGGCCTACCTGCTCCTGGCCGGCCTCGCCACCGGCCTCGTGCTCTCCGTGCACTCGGTGGTGTCCTTCGACTTCGCCACCTCGGTGGTGCCCGGCTGGCACATGACCATCTTCCCGCCCTACTTCGTGGCGGGCGCCATCTTCGCCGGCTTCGCCATGGTGGTGATGGTGATGGTGGTGGTGCGCGAGTCCATGGACCTGCAGAACCTGATCACCATGCGGCACCTGGAGGTGATGAACAAGGTGATCCTCGGCATGGCCTGCATCATGGGCTACAGCTACATGATGGAGGGCTTCACCGCCTGGTACTCCCAGAACGAGTACCTCCACCACGGCTTCATGAACATCATCACAGGCACCTACGGCTGGGCCGGCTGGGTGACGATCTCCTGCAACATCCTGATCCCCCAGCTCCTGTGGTTCCGCAAGTGCCGCACCAGCTACTTCTGGATGGTCCTCGTCTCCATCGGCGTCACCATCGGCATGTGGTTCGAGCGCTTCGTGATCATCGTGATCTCGCTGCACCAGGACTACCTGCCCTCCGCGTGGCGCATCTACAAGCCCACGATCGTCGACGCCGGGGTGCTGATCGGCACCTTCGGCATCTTCTTCACCCTCGTGCTCATCTTCGCCCGCGTGCTGCCGGTCATCGCCACCACCGAGGTGAAGGGCATCCTCCCCGGCGCCCAGCCGGGCCACGGAGGCCACCATGACTGACCACGCCCACGCCGCGGCCCCCGACTCGGGCGCCGGCGCGAGCGCGCCCGCGGCCCACAGCGTCCTCGGGCTCTTCGACACCCCGGACGCGCTGATGAAGGCGATCCACGAGGTGAAGCCGAAGCGGCTCGGCGTCCTCGAGGCCTACACGCCCTACCCGATCCACGGCATCGATCCCGCCCTCGGCCTGCGCCGCTCGCCCCTGGGCGGGATGGTGCTGGTCATGGGCATCCTGGGCGCTCTGACCGCCCTGGGCTTCGAGTACTGGATCAGCGCCATCGACTACCCGATCATCACCGGCGGCAAGGCGCCCTCCTCCTGGGAGGCCTTCGTCCCGATCATGTTCGAGGTGACGGTGCTTTTCGCCACCTTCACCGCCGGCCTGGGGATGCTGCTCCTCCTCAACAAGCTTCCCTTCTTCGGGCACCCGGTGCTGCAGACCGAAGCGATGAAGGCCATCACCCGGGACCGCTTCGCCCTCGCCATCGAGGCGGAGAAGGACGCCCTGGACGTGGAGGCCGCCCGCGCCGCCCTGCTCGCCGCCGGCGCGACGGCCGTGGAGGTCGTCCCCGCCCCGGACAAGGCGCCCTTCCTCACCGCCAGCGAGATGCTCCGGGCCCTGGGCGGCGTCGTCGCCGCCTGCGTCGTGGCGGGCCTCGCCATGTACGGCGCCATCAAGATGGTCCCGGTCCTGCCGCCGATGGTCTACATGCACAACCAGCCGCGGCTGGACGCCCAGAAGCCCAGCGCCTTCTTCAAGGACGGCCGGGGCATGCGCATGCCCGTTGCGGGCACCGTGGCCCGCGGCCACCTCTCCCTGGGCGTCGCGACCCAGGAGGAGGCCGCCGCCCTGGTCAATCCGCTGCCCCGCACGAGGGAGGTGCTGCTCAAGGGCCGCACCGCCTTCCACAACCGCTGCGAGGCCTGCCACGGGGCCCTGGCGAACGGCGTCCCGAGCCTCACCTCGGCCTATGGCGCCAAGCCGGCGAACCTGCAGTCGCAGCAGTTCCGGGACTACCCGGACGGCAAGATCTACTGGGCCATCGTGAACGGCAAGAACGCCATGCCGCCCCACGCCGCGGAGCTGGACGAGAACCAGCGCTGGGCCGTGGTGCACTACGTCCGCGCCCTCCAGCGCGCCCAGAACGCCAAGGACGCTGACTTGATCGAGGCGGGGCTGCGATGAGCCAGAACAACGGAACCCTCCACAAGGCCGCCTGGGGCGCCGTCGCCCTCGGGGCCCTGGGCGTCGTCGCCGCCTTCTTCAAGGCCGGCCCGGAGCGCTTCTGGGCCAACTGGATCCTGTGGTTCATCTTCCTGATGACCGCCGGCCTCGGCGCACTCTTCATCGTGGCCCTCGAGCACCTCGTGAACGCCCGGTGGAGCACGCCCATCCGCCGCATCCCCGAGCGCATCGCCACCCTCCTGATCCCCGCGATCCCCGTGGGTCTGCTGGCCCTGGCGGCGGTGCCGGTGCTCTACCCCGGCTCCCGCCCCGAGGCCCTCCAGAACAAGATCCTGAAGGGCAAGGCCCTCTGGCTGAGCCTGCCCTTCTTCTCGGTCCGCACGGTGGTGGCCTTCGCCCTCTGCCTGCTGGCCCTGGCCATCCTGGTGCGCGGCTCGCTCCGCCAGGACGCGAGCAAGGACCCGGCCTTCAACCTCCGGGCCCGCCGCTTCGCGCCGGTCTTCATGTTCATCTTCGCCCTCGTGACCACCCTCATCGCCTTCGACTGGGTGAGCGGCCTGGTCCCCGAGTGGTACAGCGACATCATCGGCGTCTACGTGTTCGCCGGCTCCTTCCTCTGCGGCCTCGCGGTGACCTCCCTCGCCGTGCTGCGGCTGAAGGGGCAGGGCCGCCTGGAGGGGATCCGCAGCGACCACCTCTACAACCTGGGCGGCTTCATGTTCGCCTTCACGGTGTTCTGGTCCTACATCGCCTTCGCGCAGTACATGCTGATGTGGTACGCGAACATGCCCGAGGAGGTGGTCTGGTACAAGGCGCGCCTCGCGGGAGGCTGGCACGGCGTGACCATCGCGCTGGCCCTGGCCCACTTCCTGGTGCCCTTCTTCGCGCTGGTGACCCGCGACGCCAAGGGCGAGCCCACGCGCCTGCGCCGGGTGGCCTTCCTCATGCTCGGCGCCCACATCCTCGACCTCTACTGGCTGGTGATGCCCATCCTGGGCGGCGGACCGCCCTTCTCGTGGCCCGAGCTGAGCTTCGCGCTCCTCTTCCTGGCCGGCGCCTTCCTCTGGATCGACGCCTCCATGGCGAAGGGCGAGGACATGCCCGTGGGCGATCCCTTCCTCCAGGAGGGGCTGGAGTTCCACCTATGATCGAACGCTACGTCTCCCCCGCCGAGTTCCGCCGGCTACTCTCCGCCCTCCTGGTGGTGCTGGGGTTCATCTGCATCGCGGCCCTCTTCGCCTTCATCGTCGTGCCGGGCCTCCGCCACGCCAACCAGCCCGCCTCCGACGCCGCCATCCCCGCGCCCCAGGGCGAGACGGGCTGGCTGGACCCCACCGACTACCCCGCCGCCCGCAGCGTCACCATCCCGCCCGTGGATCCCAAGACCGTCATGACTCCGACCCCCGAGCTCATGGCCCGCGGCAAGGCGCTCTATGAGCAGACCTGCGCCACCTGCCACGGCGCGGAGGGGAAAGGCGACGGCCCCGGCGCCGGCCAGCTCAATCCCAAGCCGCGGAACTTCACCGCCAAGGAGGGCTGGAAGAACGGCACCAAGATGGAGGACATCTACAAGACCCTCGAGGAAGGCATCAAGGGCTCGTCGATGGTGTCCTACAACTACTTGCGCAAGAAGGACCGCATGGCCCTCGTCCACGTGGTCCAGTCCATGGGCAGGTTCGAGCACGGCGCCAGCGACACCAAGGCCCACGAAGCCTTCGAGAAGTCCTTCGCGAGCGCCGGCGAGACCATTCCGAACCGCGTGCCTGTGCGTGTGGCCGAGGAGCTGCTCGTGAAGGAGTCCGCCCCGGCCAACGCCCTGGACACCGCGAAGAACCCCGTCCTCCGCCAGGCGATCCAGGACCCCGCGAAGGCGGGCCGCAGCCTGGACGGCTCCGCCGCCTGGCGGGCCAGCGACGAGGCCCTGGCGCGCTTCGCCCTCTCGGGGCTGCCCTTCAACGGGTTCTCCCCCTCCGTCGCCGCCTACGGCCCCGCCCAGTGGCGGGACCTGCGCGCCGCCCTGACATCCTCCCGCTGAGTTGAACCCCATGCGCGCCCTGCTCCTCGCCTTCCTCATCGCCGTCCCCGGCCTCCAGGGTCAGGCGCCGGCGGCTCAGGCCGCGCCCGCCGCCGCCGCCGGCCCCGCCGAGGTCGGCCTGGACGAGAAGCTGGGCCAGCGGGTGCCCCTCGACCTCGTGCTGAAGGCCGAGGACGGGAGCCCCGTGACCCTGCGCAGCCTGGTGGACCGACCGACCATCCTCACCCTCAACTACTACCGCTGCGCCGGCATCTGCACGCCGCTGCTGGGCGGCGTGGCGGAGGTGGTCAAGCGCACCCAGGCCGAGCCCGGGAAGGACTTCAAGGTCGTCACCGTCAGTTTCGACGAGCGGGACACCGCGGAGATCGCCGCCACCAAGCGCGTCAACTACCTGCGCGAAGTGGAGCGTCCCATCCCGCCCGAGGCTTGGCGCTTCCTCACCGGAGACGCCGCGTCCACCAAGGCCCTCTGCGACGCCGTGGGCTTCCGCTTCCGCCGGGAGGGGGACGACTTCATCCACCCCGGCGTGATCATCTTCCTCAGCCCCGACGGCATGGTGACCCGCTACATGTACGGCACCACCTTCCTGCCGGCGGACCTCCAGGCGGCCGTGGGCGAGGCCGCCCGGAGCCAGCCCACCCCCACCATCACCAAGCTCCTGAAGATCTGCTTCAGCTACGACCCCGTCGGGCGGAAGTACGTCTTCAGCAGCACCAAGGCCGGGGCCCTCCTCGTCCTGGCCGGGGCCCTCGCCTTCGTGATCTGGCTCGTCCGCCCCCGGCGGAAGGCCACCCTGCAGACCGGAGAATCGAAATGAGCACCACGGAACACGCCCCGGCCCCCAGCTACCTGGAGGACGCCGGAGGGAAGACCGGGCTGGCCGCCTGGCTCACCACCACGGACCACAAGCGGATCGGTCTCCTCTACCTCTACGCGATGGGGCTCTTCTTCCTCATCGGGATGACCATCGGCCTGGTGATGCGCCTGGTGCAGTTGACCACCTTCCAGCACCTGGTCTCCGCCCAGACCTACAACGCCATGTTCACGGTCCATGGCGTGATCATGATCTTCCTCTTCGTGATCCCGGGCCTGCCCGCGGTCTTCGGCAACTTCCTGCTGCCCATCTTCGTGGGGGCGAAGGACGTGGCGTTCCCGCGGTTGAACCTGGCCTCCTGGTACTTCTTCATCGCCGGGGCCATCATCGCGGTGACTTCGCTCTTCACGGGCCATGGCGCCCCTGACACGGGCTGGAGCTTCTACGCGCCCTTCAGCGTGAAGACTGGCACGAACGTCACCCTGGCGGTCTTCGCGGCCTTCGTCCTGGGCTTCTCCTCGATGCTCACGGGCATCAACTTCATCACCACCATCCACCGCATGCGCGCCCCGGGCATGGGCTGGTTCCGGATGCCCCTCTTCTGCTGGGCGGCCTACGCCACGAGCTGGATCCAGATCCTCGCCACCCCCATCGTGGCCATCACCCTGGTCCTGGTGATGCTGGAGCGCCTCTTCGGCATCGGCGTCTTCGATCCCACGAAGGGCGGCGACCCCGTGCTCTACCAGCACATGTTCTGGATCTACAGCCACCCGGCGGTCTACATCATGATCCTGCCGGCCATGGGCGCCATCTCGGAGATCCTGCCCACCTTCGCCAAGCGCCCCATCTTCGGCTACCGCGGCATCGCCTTCTCCAGCCTCAGCATCGCCGGCGTCGGCTCGCTGGTGTGGGCGCACCACATGTTCACCAGCGGCATGAGCGAGTTCGCCCAGCTCGTCTTCTCGCTGCTCACCATGCTCGTGGCCATTCCCAGCGCCATCAAGGTCTTCAACTGGGTCAGCACCCTCTACAAGGGCAGCATCAGCTTCGAGCCCCCGCTCCTCTTCGCCATGAGCTTCATCTTCCTGTTCTGCATCGGCGGCCTCACGGGCGTGATGCAGGGAGCCCTGGCCATCAACATCCACGTGCACGACACCTACTTCATCGTGGGCCACTTCCACTACGTGATGTTCGGCGGCACCGGCTTCGCCTTCTTCGCCGCGCTGCTCTACTGGTTCCCCAAGATGACCGGGAAGATGTACAACAAGGCCGCCATCTACGCCGGCTGGGTGCCCATGTTCGTGGGCTTCAACATGCTCTACTTCACCATGCTGGTCCTCGGCATGATGGGCATGCCCCGCCGCTACTACCTGCACCTGCCCCAGTACCACCTGGGCCACCAGATCGCCACGGTGGGTTCCTGGTTCCTGGCCCTGGGCATCGTCATCATCATCGTCACCCTCGTGCGGGCGGCGCTGAAGGGCGCGAAGGCCCCCGCCAACCCGTGGGGCGGCGTGACCCTCGAGTGGCAGATCCCCTCGCCCCCCCCCCTGGAGAACTTCGAGGAGATCCCCCTCATCGAGCACGGCCCCTACCACTTCCCCCAGCGGAGTGAGGCATGAGCGAGCACGCCCACACCATCCATCGCGACGACTTCGGCGACAAGCTGGGGATGTGGCTCTTCCTGGTCACCGAGATCGTCCTCTTCGGCGGCCTCTTCATCGCCTACTCGGCCATGCGCTCCCACTACCCGGTGGAGTTCCACCACGGCGGCGCGGAGCTGAACGCCACCCTGGGCGTGACCAACACCGTGGTGCTGCTCACCAGCAGCCTCACCATGGTGCTGAGCCTGGCGGCGCTCCAGCAGGCCGACATGGCCAAGGCCAAGGCCTTCCTGCTCACCACCATCGGCCTGGGCGGGGTCTTCCTCGTCATCAAGACTTTCGAGTGGAGCGCCAAGTTCCATCACGGGCTCTACCCCGGCTCGGCCCACATGGGCACGCTCCCTCCCGGGGAGCAGGTCTTCTTCGGGCTCTACTTCACCATGACCGGCCTCCACGGCGTGCACGTCATCGCCGGTATGTCGGTGCTGGGGTGGATGTACACGCTCCTCGGCAAGGGGAAGATCAGCACGGACCGCTTCGTGACCCTCGAGAACGGGGGCCTCTACTGGCACCTCGTGGACGTCATCTGGATCTTCCTCCTCCCCCTGTTCTACCTCGCCGCCTAGGGAGCCGGACATGCTCGAACCCTCCAGCCACCTCGACGACTTCCACCAGCCCGACGACGTCGGGCACGGCCACCCCACCTACGGGACCTTCCTGAAGGTCTGGGTCGCCCTCCTCGTCCTCACCGGCGCGCTGGTCGGGCTCAGCCACCTCGGCCCGAAGGCCGCGGTGTGGGGGCTCCTCACGCTGACGCCCCTCAAGGCCGGCCTCGTCTTCTACTTCTTCATGCACCTGAAGTACGAGGGCGCCCTGCTGAAGGGCGTGGTGCTGGTGACCGTGGGCACGCTCCTGATCTTCTTCACGCTCCTGTACTCCGACATCGCGTTCAGATAGGGCCCGGCCATGGAATGGATGACTCAAGCCTCAACCTCGGCCCAGAAGTCGGACGCGGTGTTCTGGTTCGTGTTCGCGCTCTCGGTGGCGTTCCTCGTGTTCATCACCGCGCTGATGATCTACTTCGTCGTGCGCTACAGCAAGCGCCGCAACCCGGTGGCGACCCCCATCGAGGACCACGCCCTGCTGGAGGGCATCTGGACCGGCGTCCCGCTGGTGATGTTCCTGGTGATCTTCTACTACGGCTGGACCAACTACAACTACGTGCGCCAGGCCCCCCGGGACTCCATGGTGGTGAAGGTGGCCGCGCGCCAGTGGAGCTGGTCCTTCCAGTACCCCAACGGCAAGCAGGCCACCGAGCTCTACGTGCCCCTGGGCAAGCCCATGAAGCTCGACATCCGCAGCCAGGACGTGGTCCACGGCTTCTACATCGCCGCCTTCCGCCTGAAGATCGACGCGCTGCCGAACCGCGACACCTACACCTGGTTCGAGGCCACGAAGCTGGGCGCCTACGACATCCAGTGCACGGTGATCTGTGGCGTGAAGCACAGTGCCATGCTGAGCCGCGTGGTGGTGGTGCCCGAGGACGAGTTCCGCGCCTGGTACTTCGGCGACGAGAACGCGCCGCTGCCCGGCACCCGGACCGCGTCCCTGGGGGAGAGCGCCCATCCGCCGATCCCCGGCGAGCCCGCCGGGCTGACGGTGATGCGCCAGAAGGGCTGCCTCACCTGCCATTCCACCGACGGCCGCACCATGGTCGGGCCCACCTTCAAGGGCATCTTCGGGCGCACCTCCGAGGTGGTCCTGGCCCAGGCCGGCGAGATCGTCCCCCAGACCGCCGACGAGGCCTACCTGCGCCGCTCCATCGAGCACCCCCAGGACCAGCTGGTCCGCGGCTACCCCCCGGCGATGCCCGCCCAGCGCCTCCAGGCCAACGAGGTGGACGAGGTGGTGGCCTACCTGAAGACGTTGAAGTGACCCGGTGACCGCCTCCGCCATCCCCGCCCCCGGCCTGGTCTCCAGCCTCCTCGAGCTGACCAAGTTCCGCATCTCCATCGCCTCCACCTTCACCGCGGCGGCGGGCTACATCGCCTTCCGCCGCGGCACCGACCTCGGCCTGGCCACCACGCTCCTGGGAATCCTCCTGATGGCCATGGCGTCCTGCGCCCTGAACGAGGTGCAGGAGCGGGAGCACGACGCGAAGATGGAACGCACGCGGCTCCGCCCCATTCCCCGCGGGACCTTCAGCCCCGCCCAGGCCACCGCCATCGGCCTCGGGCTCGGCGCCGCGGGCTTCCTGACTCTCTGGCTCCTCCACGGGCCCGCCGCCGCCTCCCTCGGGGCCCTGGCCATGCTCTGGTACAACGGCGTGTACACGCCGCTGAAGCGGGTGAGCGCCTTCGCCGTGATCCCCGGGGCCCTCATCGGCGCCCTGCCGCCGGCCATCGGCTGGTGCGCCGCCGGGGGCGCCCTCCGCGATCCCGGGGCCCTCTCCCTCGCCTTCGTCTTCTTCATCTGGCAGGTGCCCCACTTCTGGCTGCTGGTGGCCCTGCATCACGAAGGCTACGAAGCCGCCGGGTTCCCGACCCTGGTCCAGGCGGTGGGGAAGCCGGCCCTGGCACGGCTGACCTTCACGTGGACCTGCGGCACCGCCGCCTCCTGCGCCCTCCTTCCCCTCTTCGGGATGGTGCAGGCCACCCCGGCCCTGGCCCTGCTGCTGGCCGGCGCGCTGTGGCTGCCCGTCTCGGCCCTGCCCCTGCTGCGGCCGGACGTCGGGACCCGGGGCTTCCGGAAGGCCTTCCTGAACATCAACCTCTTCGCCCTGGCCCTGACCGCCGCGGTCATCCTCGACGCCTACGTGAAATAGCCCCGGGCGGGGCGTCCCGACGCGGGCAGGGGCGCGAGGGGGTCGCGGTTCCCGCGCGCATATGTAATATTGCGAGGTATGCTCCGCGCGGCCCCCGCCCTCCTGTTACCCCTCCTCCTGAGGGCAGGCGACCCGCGACCCCGACCGGTCCTGCGCCCCCTCCGGACGTCGACGCCGCCGGTGATCGATGGACGCCTGGATGACACCCTCTGGCAACAGGCCCCTTCCGTCACGGATTTCGAGACCTTCATCCCGGAGTTCAGCAGGAAGCAGCCCGAGCGGACGGTGGCCTTCATGGCCTACGACGCCGAGAACCTGTATTTCGCCTTCCGCTGCCTCGACCCGGAACCCTCGAAGATCAAGGCGGCCATGTCCAAGCGGGACGACATGGCGAAGGACGACTTCGTCTGCATCAACCTCGACACCTTCGGGGACCAGCAGAGCCTCTACGCCTTCTACGTGAACCCGCTCGGGGTCCAGGGGGACAGCCGCTTCGCCAGCGGGAAGGAGGACTTCAGCGTGGACCTGGTGTGGGACAGCGCCGCCCGCATCGACGACCAGGGCTACACGGTGGAGGTCCGCATTCCCCTCAAGAGCATCCGCTACACCCACGGGGACGTCGTCCGGATGGCCGTCTTCTTCGAGCGGACCATCGCCAGGCGCGGGGAGCACGGCTCCTATCCGCCCCTCGATCCCGCCCGGGGCTACGCCTTCCTGCCCCAGATGGCCTTCCTCGAGGTCGAAGGCGTGAAGCGGCCCCTCATCCTGGAACTCCTGCCCGCTTTCACCTACGCCCAGACCCGCGTCCGGGAGGAGGACCGGCTGGTGAAGCGCCCCGACGCCCGTGAGTGGAGCCTGACGGCCAAGGTCGGGATCACCCCGAGCCTCATCTTCGACGCCACGGTGAACCCGGACTTCAGCCAGGTTGAGGCGGACGCGGGGCAGATCGACGCCAATCTGCGCTTCGGCCTCTTCTTCGCCGAGAAGCGGCCCTTCTTCCTGGAAGGGAGCGAGAGCTACAACGTGGCGGGCACGTCCTTCGGGCCCCTCCAGACCGTGGTCCACACCCGCACCATCCAGGACCCCCGCTGGGGCGCCAAGCTCAGCGGGAAGCTGAGGCCGGACGACACAGTCGCCGTGCTGGCGGCGGTGGACGCCCCGTCGGCCCCGCCCCAGGCGCCGCCCGGGACCCCCGACCCGCCCTCGGCCCAGGTCGCCGTGCTGCGCTACAAGCTCACCACCCGCGAGGATGGCTACCTCGGGGCTTTCACGACCGTCCGGGATCAGGACGGGCGCAGGAACCGGGTCTACGGGCCTGATGGGCAGGTGCGGCTCGGGCCCTCGGACATGCTGAGCTGGCATGCCTTCGGATCCACCCTGCGCGAGACGCCGGGCGGCGAGACGCGAACCGGGCACGCCCTGGGCGTGGAACTGCTGCACGACACGAGCCGCCTCGCGGTGAATGCGGCCTTGCACGAAGTGTCGGTGGACTTCACCGCCGACACGGGCTTCCTGACGCGGAGCGGGGTCGCCCTGGGCCTGTTGAGCGCCACGCCCAAGTTCTATCCCGCGGGGGGCTGGTTCCGCCGGGTGGACGCCACCGCCGGCGCGAGCGGCCTCAAGGACCGGGAGAGCGGCCTCATGGAAGAGGACCACTGGATCTCCCTCACCGGCGTCAGCCGGGGCAACGCCTCCATCACCCTCGCGGTCCACGACGCGACCGAAGTCTTCCTGGGGAGGCGCTTCTCCACCGACGGCGTCAGCCTCTCGGCCCGGAACCAGTTCTCCAAGTCCTTCACCCTCCAGGGCAGCTACTGGCGCGGGCAGGGGATCCGCTACGTGGCGGATCCCTACCAGGGCCGCGGCTCCACCGCCGCCCTCACCGCCACCCTCCAGCCCACGGAGAACCTCGCCTGGACCCTCGCCTGGTCCCACGCGGACTTCTTCCGCAGCGGCTCCGGCGAGAAGGTCTACGACTACCACATCTACCGCAGCCGCCTGGTCTACCAGGTGGACCGTTACCTCTTCTTCCGCGCCATCCTGGAGTACAACGCCTTCCGCAAGCAGCTGCTCACGGACTTCCTCGCCTCCTACACCTACATCCCCGGCACCGTGCTCTACCTGGGCTACGGCTCGCTCTACCGGAAGCAGGCCTGGGAGGACGGGGAATACCGGCCCTCGCCGCGCCTCCTCGAGATGCAGCGCGGCCTGTTCTTCAAGGCCTCGTACCTCTACCGGTTCTGAACGGGCCGCAGAAAGGGCCCCGGCGCGCCGGGGCCCTGTTCCGTGGCCGGCGGGGTCTAGAACCGGAACGTGACGCCGGCCTGCACCGCGTTGGCGCTGCCGTCGCCCTTGCCGAACTTGGTGGAGGTGAACCGCACCTCCGCGCCGAAGGAGCGGTTGAAGTTCCAGCCCGCGCCGACGGCGAAGCCGCCCTTGGTGGTGGTGTCGCTGGCGGAGGCGGAGGAGGTGACGTTGCCGATCCTCACCGTGTAGTCGTAGTCCACCTTCCAGCGGTTCACCGACAGGCCGGCGGTGAGGTAGAAGCCCTCGTCCTTGCCTTCGAGGAAGTAGAGGTAGTCCACGCCGCCGGAGAGGTCGTTCACCTTGTACTTGCCGCTGGCGCTCACGCCGTAGTCGGCCGCGGCGTAGGCGCTGTTCTCGGGAAAGAAGAGGTAGTCCACCCGGGGACGGATCACGTGGCCGCCGCCAAGGTTCCAGGTGAGGTGGGCGCCGATGCCGAGGCCCGGCTTGCTGTCGACGGCGTCCTTCAGGTCGCCGAGGGGCGCGTTGCCATTGGCCTGGAGACCGAAGCGGACCTCCTGGGCGCTGAGGCCGGCGCCGCTGAGCAGGACGCAGCCGAGGGCGAGGCGGGAAAGGGTCATCATGGATCCTCCGGAAAAGGGGATGAGCGCCCGAGGGGCGCGGGGTCTGGGCCGCCCGCGGAGCGGTGCGGCGTCGGGAAGGGGCTCTGGGATCCACGCGGCCGCCGGTCCACGGGTCGCCGTGGAGCCGGAGCGGGAAGGAGTTCGGCGGGATCTCAAAGGGCCAGGAAGAGGCTTACAGCTTCCTTACGAGCCTCCATGCTGACAGCTTAGTCCGCGCCGCGCGGGCCCCTTCGCTACTTACCCAGCGGCAGGCCGTTGACTTCGAGGGTGAACTGGCCGTCGAGGAAGGCGTCCACCCGGAAGCGGTCCTCCATGACCCGCACCTGGCCCAGGTGCAGTTCGGTCACGGCGCCCTTCAACAGGATCCCCGTGGCCAGCGGCCTGTTCAGGGCCAGGGTGATCTGGTCCTTGAGCCCCCGGAAGCTCTGGTCGAGGAAGAGGTTCGCCCGCTCCTGGAGGAGCTTGCGGAGGCTGGAGCGGAAGAGCCACTCGGCGGTCTTCTGGATCCAGCTCTGGCTCTCGAAGGTGTAGTCCAGGTCCTCCACCCGGACCGTGCCGAGGGCGGGGTCGTAGACCGGCCTCCCGGCGAGGCTCACCCGGCCAGTGGCCCGGCCCTTGAGGTCCACGTCGATGACGGCCCTCCCCTCGCTCCCCCGCACGGCGACGGCCGTGACCTCGAAGGAGCCCTGGTCGGTGTCGAACCTGCGCCCCGCCATCTGCCGGGACAGCTGCTCGGAGGCCTGCCGGAAGGGGAGGTCCGACTCCAGGGCGATGTGGGCCCCCTGGCCACTGGGAGCGGTGGTGTCGAGGGGCGGCAGGGCGGTGGGGGACGGCGCGGGGGGTTCGCCCAGCACGAGCATGGGCCTCGCCTGGATCTCGGGCAGCAGGAGCAGGACCCGCCCGTCGCTGGCGGGATCCCCCTTGGGGCGGCCCAGGCGCACCCGCTCGGGTCGCAGCAGCAGCCAAGTCCCCTCCGCGATCTGGATGGGCCGCTGGGCGAGCTCCCAGGCCTCCTTGGCCTTCGCCCGCACCAGGGGCGACTCCCGGAGCTGCGCCTCGGCGTCCCGGGCCGCGCCCACCAGGGCGTTCCGCATGCCCGCCATCACCGGGCCGGTGACATCGAGGTCCAGGAATGTCATCTCGCAGCGGCTCACCGGAAGGGGGTCCAGGGGCCTCGCCCGTACGGCGAGGCGCCAGCCCGGCGTGAGGAAGACCTCCCCCTCGGCGCCCAGGATCACGGAGCGGTGGCCTTCCTTCCCCACGCCACAGGAGGCGAGGGTCTTCACGAAGGGCCCGAAGACCCGCGCCCCCACCTGGAGCCAGTAGTGGGCCAGGGTGCGCACCACGATCCGGTCCCCTTCGGCCCGAGCCTGGATCGCCTCGCGGTAGAGGTTGAAGCGGTAGGCGTAGTCCGGGCGCTCGGGGAAGGGGGTCCAGGTCTGGACCCCCGGCGGCGTCCGGGGGATGCTCCCTTCCAGGGACTGCAGCACGGCTTCGATGTCCACCCGCACCGGCAGGGTGATCTGCGAAACGGGGGGTTCGAGCCCCGAGGCGAAGGCCGGCGCCGGGGACTCCTGGCCGCGCAGGCCCGGGGCCGCGCCGGCCGCGAAGGCCAGGGCGAGCGCCGCGGAGCGGAGGCCCGGCCGCCCCATCAGGCGGTCTGGAGGGTCTGCTGGTAGGCGCCGGCGAGGGAGGCGGCGATCTCCTCGGGACCGCGCCCGAGGAAGTCGCTCCGCTGCATGAGGTGGAGGAGCTGGCCGTCTTTCAGGATGGCGGCCTGGGGCGAGGTGGGCTGGGCCCCCTCGAAGAAGTCCCGGGCCGCGCGGGTGGCCTCGGTCTCCATGCCCGCGAAGACGGTGAGCAGGCGGTCGAACTTGAGGCCGTGGCGCCGCAGCGCCTCGATGACGCCCGGGCGGGCCCCGGCGGCGGCGCAGCCGCAGACGCTGTTGACCACCAGCAGGGTGGTGCCCGGCGCCTGGAGGGCGGCCTGGGCCTCCTCCGGCGTCAGGAGCTGGGTGAAGCCCGCTTGCACGAGTTCTTCGCGCATGGGGGCGACCATGTGTTCGGGGTAGTTGGCCATTCGGATCCTCGGAAGGCTGGGGTTGCCACGGGCGGCCCGCCGCGCCGGGTGCGCCGCCCGCTTCAGTCTAGCCCGGACCCTGGCAGACTGGTGGATTCGGAGGCCTCATGCGACTGGTGCTGCTCGGCGGGTCCCTGCGGAAGGCCTCGCTCAACACCCGCTTCCTGGGCCATCTGGCCCGGCTGCTGGAGGGGCAGGGGCACGGCGTGGCCGCCTTCGCCGGGGAGGCCCTGCGGCTGCCCCTCTACGACGGGGACCTGCCGGAACCCCCGAAGGAGGTCCTGGACCTCCAGGCCGCCCTGCTGGCCGCCCAGGCCCTGGTCGTCGTGAGCCCGGAATACAACGCCGGCATCCCCGGCCACCTCAAGAACGCCGTGGACTGGCTCTCCACCCTGGACGCCAGCCCCTGGAGCGGGCTGCCGGTGCTCCTGTGCAGCGCCAGCCCCGGCGCCTTCGGCGGGGCGCGGGCCATGCTGTCCTGGCGCGCCACCCTGGCGAACATGGGGGCCTTCGTCCACCCGGGCAGCGTGAACGTGCCCCACGCCGACACGAACCTGGACGCGGAGGGCGCCCCCACGGACCCCCGCACGGTGGTCGCCCTGGGCCGCACCCTGGACGCCTTCCTCGACACCGTCCGCAAGCTGCGGGCCTGAACGCCGGACCGACCCATGCGAGATTTCCTGAAGACCTTCTTCGCCTCCCTCCTGGCCCTGCTCCTCGTGGGCGGCGCCGCGGCCGGCCTGCTCTTCGTGATGGTGGCGGCGGCGGGCGCCTCGGGTCAGGCCTCCGTGCCCGCCAAGGCCATCCTCGTCTTCGACCTGGGCACCAACATCCCTGACGGCCCCGCCGACAGCAGCCCAGGCGAGATCTTCTCCCGCGCCCTCAGCGGGAAGGAGGACGGTGGGGTGCCCCTTGCGTCCCTGACGGACGCCCTGGACCGGGCCGCGAAGGATCCCAAGATCGCCGCCCTCTACCTCACCGGCAACATCAGCCCGGTGGGCTACGGCAGCGGCCCGGCCGCCCTGCGGGAGCTCCGCGAGGCCATCCAGCGCTTCAAGAAGGACAGCGGCAAGCCCGTGCTGGCCTACAACCTGAACTGGGACAAGAAGAGCTACTACCTCGCCGCCGGGGCGGGGAAGGTCTACGTCCACCCCATGGGCGCGGTGGACGTCTCCGGCTTCGCCTCCGAGCCGATGTTCTTCGGCAAGGCCTTCGAGAAGTACGGTGTCCAGGTCCAGGTCACCCGGGTGGGCAAGTACAAGAGCGCGGTGGAGCCCTTCGTGCTCGACCGCATGAGCGCCGAGAACCGGGAGCAGGTGCAGAAGCTGCTGGACGACCTCTGGTCCGAGTGGAAGGACACCGTCGGCCGGGACCGCCATCGCAGCGCCGACGAGATCCAGAAGGCCGCCGACGCGATGGGCATCCTCGTGGGCCCGGAGGCGGTGAAGGCCGGCTTCGCCGACGCCCAGGCCACCCCCGACACCGTGCTCGACGAGCTGAAGGGCCTCTCGGGCAAGAAGCCCCAGGATCGCGACTTCCCGCAGGTGGACCTCGAGTCCTACGCCACCAAGATCCCCGGGCCCGCCCCCGCCAAGGGCAAACAGCGCATCGCCGTGGTCTACGCCGAGGGCGAGATCGTGGACGGCGACGGGAAGCCCGGCCAGGTGGGCGGCGACAAGCTCAGCCGGGAGCTGCGCAGGCTGCGCCTGGACAAAGAGGTGAAGGCCATCGTGCTGCGGGTGAACAGCCCCGGCGGCAGCGCCACCGCCAGCGAGCTCATCCAGCGGGAGGTCATCCTGGCGAAGAAGGCCAAGCCCGTGGTGGTGAGCATGGGCCATCTCGCCGCGTCCGGCGGCTACTGGATCAGCGCCTATGGCGACCGCATCTTCGCCGAACCCACCACCATCACCGGCAGCATCGGCGTCTTCGGCCTCCTGCCCAACGTGCAGAAGCTCGCCGCCGACTTCGGGATCACCTTCGACGAGGTGAAGACCGCGGCCATGGCGAACCCGACCACGCTCAGCCGCCCGAAGACCGAGGCCGAGCTGGCCCGCATCCAGGCCATCGTGGACGGCATCTACGACCAGTTCCTCTCCAAGGTCAGCGAGGCCCGCAAGCTGCCGAAGGAGCGGGTCCACGAGATCGCCCAGGGCCGGGTCTGGAGCGGCGCGGAGGGCCAGAAGCTGGGCCTGGTGGACGAGCTGGGCGGACTGGCGGACGCGGTGCGCTTCGCCGCGAAGAAGGCGGGCATCGAGGGCAACTACCGCATGGACCTCCCGGCGGCCCCCAAGCCGCCCTTCCAGAAGCTCCTGGAGGCCCTCGGCGGCGAGGGGCACCGCCAGGCCGACACCCGGCTGGGCGGATCCGCGGCCCGGCTGCGGAAGGAGGCCGAGCAGGCCCTCCAGGCCCTGGCCTCCTGCAACGATCCCCTGCACGCCTACGCCCGGCTCCCCTTCGAGCTGAACCTGCACTGAGCGGGCTGGGGGAGGGGCCGCGTCAGCGGCCCTTCTTCGCCAGCATGGTCCCCCGGCACGTGGGCGCGCCGCAGCGGCAGGCGAAGCGCCGCTTCACGGCGGCGGTGTGGCGGCCGTCGTACTGGAGGTGGTAGTCGTAGGCCAGCTCCTCGCCCGGGGCGATGGACCGGATGGCGCGGATGAAGACCTGGCGGCCCACCACCTCCGTCTCGCAGTTCCCGTCGCAGCTGTGGTTCACGAAGCGGGCCGCGTTGCCGCGGACGTTGGCGTCGATCACGTACCGGTGGTCGAGGGAGAAGAAGAAGGTATGGCTCGGGTCCTCGGGATCCTCCGGCATGCGCCGGTCCGCCTCCCTGGAGGTGATGAGTTCGCCCTTGTACTCCAGCAGCCACTCGCCTTCCGCGATGGGCCTTTTCGCGAAGACGCCCTTGCCGTGGACCGGGCTGTCGCGCACTTCGGTCTTGCCGCGGGAGAGGCGTGGCATCTGCTTGGCCATGTCAGATCCTGTCGAGGTCGAGGAGGCCCGGCGGGGGATCGAGGTCCAGCCGACGGGCGGGGAGGTCGAGGGTCCACCAGGCCTTGATGTAGGGCACCTGCCGCGCGCCGGTGCGGCCGGGGCGGCGGTCCTTCACCGAGACCATGTCGTAGCCCATGGGGGAGGGATCCATCCTCAGGACTTCGCCCAGGAGCTGGCCGCCCACGTAGACCTCGCAGCCCACCCACTGGTGGCGGAAGGACTCGCCCTCCTCCAGCCCGGCGGAGGCCTCGGGCATCCAGAGGGCCCAGCCCTTGAATGCCTCGGCGGCGGTGCGGTCGGGGATGCCCTCGAGGGCCACGCAGGGCCGGTCCTGGTGCCAGCGGAACGCGCGCACGCTGGCGGCCCGGACTTGCGGCGGCAGGTCCCGGGGGCCGTGGCCCTCCAGGTCCAGGGAGGGGGGCGCGAGGACCAGGCCCTGGGCCGCCTCGAGCTTCTCCGGCTCGTCCATCACCGCATGCAGCAGGAACTCGCCCTTCAGGCCCTGCACCTTCGCCAGGTGGCCCAGGAGGAGCATCAGGCGCGGTCTCCGCCCCGCTCCTCGCCCCGGTCCTCCTCGTGGAGTTCCAGGTCCACGTTCAGACCGGCCTTGTCGCCGGCGGCGCGGCAGAGGGTGCGCAGGCTTTGGATCATCCGGCCGCTCTTGCCGATGATGCGGCCCCGGTCCGAGGCCTCGGCGTGGATCCAGATCGCACGCTTGCGGCCCTCGCCCTTGACCTCGACCTTGAGGGCCTCCGGGTGGTCCACCATCGGGGTGAGCACGTCCTTCAGGAATCCTTCGAAATCCATGGATGCTCCGCGGAAGGGTGGGGATCAACGCCACGAGCCGGACGGAGGTCCGGCTCGTACGGTGGCGATCGCCGAACGGTGGGGCTCAGATGACCTGGTGCTTCCGGAACAGGTCCAGCACGGTCTTGGAAGGCTGGGCGCCCTTGGCGATCCAGGCCTTGGCCTTGTCGGCGTCGATGCGCACGCTCTCGCCGGAGGTGGCGATGGGGTTCACGAAGCCGAGCACCTCGAGGGCCTGGCCCGTGGGGATGCGGTCGTTCTCGCTGACGACGATGTGGTAGAAAGGCCGCTTCTTGGCGCCGTTCCTGGCAAGACGGATGGTGAGCATGGGCACTCCTGAGCGGGCTAGTGTAGCGCGATCGGGCTGATCGCCCAACGGGAATTTCTGAGCGGGGGCCTGGGGCGGAGGTCTCCGGGCCTGCGGGCGCCGGCACCGCACGCGCCCCGCAGCGGACGGCGCGCGCTTGTCGGCGTTCCCGCGGACCGGGCACACGAACCGGGAGTTCCTGTGCCTGCACCCGTGGCCCCCCAATCCTGGAGGGAGCAGGGGAAGAAAGGATGCGAACGCAAATAAATATTCTATTTACAGTGATTAACGATGGTTATTTTCGTGTGTTCCGACCTGAGGCAGCATTTCTCCCCCGGGATGTCGGATGGCTCCCCATTGACGTTGGCGCGCAGGATGCTGCCCAATGAACAGCCATGGGTGACCTCCTGCTCCGCTTGCTCGTTCCCTGCCTCCGTCAAGCCTGGCCGCGCTCCGGATGGGGCGCCCAGGCCGTCCGGAGGGCGCTCATCCTTGCCGGAGGACTCGGCTTGGCCTGCGGTCAAGGAGGCTCCGGCCCCCGCGGAGCCGCGCCGCAGACGGCCCCCGTCATCACCGCCCATCCCGCCAGCCTCGCGCTGGCCATGAATGCGCCGGGGACGATGGCGGTCGTCGCCTCGGGATCGGAGCCCCTCAGGTACCAGTGGCGCAAGGATGGAGCCGACCTTGGCGGCCCGCAGGCAAGCGTGCTGACCTTCGCCTCGGCCCAGCCAGGCGATGCCGGCAGCTACGATGTGGTGGTTTCCAATGGGGCTGGCTCGGCCACGAGCTCGGCGGCGAGGCTCACGGTGGGCGCGGCGCTGGCGGCGCCCAGCTTCACGGTGCAGCCCGCGGACCAGAGCGTACCCGCGGGCGGCGCCGCCAGCTTCACCGTGGCGGCCGCGGGGAACCCCGCGCCCGCCCTGCAGTGGCAGCGGAGCCCGGACGGGAGCGCCTGGACGGCCCTCCCCGGCGCCACCGGCGCGACCCTCGCCCTGGGCAGCGTCCAGGCCTCGGACCACGGCGCCGCCTTCCGGTGCGTGGCGACCAACAGCCAGGGCTCGGCCACGAGCACGGTGGCGAGGCTCACGGTGGGCGCGGCGCTGGCGGCGCCCAGTTTCACGGTGCAGCCCGCGGACCAGAGCGTGCCCGCGGGCGGCGCCGCCAGCTTCACCGTGGCGGCCGCGGGGAACCCCGCGCCCGCCCTGCAGTGGCAGCGGAGCCCGGACGGGAGCGCCTGGACGGCCCTCCCCGGCGCCACCGGCGCGA
>JBDIBF010000057.1:0-20105 GCA_039812765.1 Holophagaceae bacterium | reverse complement strand
GCCGCCGTGCTGCTGGTGATCCCGGCCTACGTCTACGACTGGGGCCCCATCAAGGAGGTGGTGATCCTGGGCGAGCTGCTGGCGATTTCCGCCATCATCATGTGCCTGCTCTTCGTGCTGGTGGACATGGGTCGGCCCGACCGCTTCCTCCACATCGTGCCCCTGCTGGGATCGCCGAACTTCCCGATGTCGGTCATGGCCTGGGACGCGCTCGTGCTGAACATCTACCTCGGCGTGAACCTCGCCGTGGTGCTCCACATCCTCTACAAGGCCTACGGCGGCCAGCCCTACAACAAGAAGTTCGTGGTGCCCATGGTGCTCTTCTCCATCCCCATGGCGGTCTCCATCCACACGGTCACGGCCTTCCTCTACAACGGCATGGCGGCCCGGCCCTACTGGAACGCCTCCATCCTGGCGCCGAGGTTCATCGCGTCGGCCTTCTGCTCGGGACCGGCGGTGCTGCTCATCCTCTTCCAGGTGCTGCGCAAGCGCACGGGCCTTCCGATCAAGGACGAGGCCATCCAGAAGGTGGCCGAGCTCATGGCCTACACCATGTTCCTCAACCTCTTCCTGCTGGGGGCCGAGCTCTTCAAGGAGTACTACTCCGCGACGGAGCACCTCCTCTACACCCAGTACTTCTGGAGCGGCATCGGGAGCCATCGGACCCTGGTGCCCTACGCCTGGGGCGGGCTCCTCTGCAGCGTCGTCGCCTTCTTCATCTTCCTGGTCCCCAAGTGGCGCCGGAACATGACGCTCCTGAACATCGGCTGTGTCCTGATCTACGCCGGGGTCTACATCGAGAAGGGCATGGGCCTCGTGATCCCCGGCATGACCCCGGACACCCTGGGCGAGATCTACGAGTACCGGCCCACCTGGGTGGAGTGGTGCGTCTCCGCCGGCATCTTCGCCATCGGCTTCCTGGTGTTCACCGTCCTGGTGAAGGTGGCGGTGCCGATCATGGCGGGCCAGTTCACCAGGGGCGGCGCGACGGATCCCGGCGCAGAGACCGCGGAGGGCCCCCAGGCGGAGGTGCCCGCCTCCTGAGGAGGGGTCCGTGAAGGTCCTGGTCACCGGCGCCACGGGCTACATCGGCGGCCGGCTGGTGCCCCGCCTGCTGGCGGAGGGGCACCGGGTCCGCTGCGTGGCCCGGGACGCCGCGCGGCTGGCGGGCCATGCCTGGGAGGGCGTGGAGATCCGGGAGGCCGACCTCTCCGAGGCCGAGGCGCTGCCGGCGGCCCTGGAAGGCATCGAGGTCGCCTACTACCTCGTCCACTCGATGGCAGTGGGCCAGGCCTTCCGGGAGCGGGACCACGCCATGGCCCAGGCCTTCGGCCAGGTGGCCCGGGCCGCGGGCGTCCGGCGCATCGTCTACCTGGGCGGCCTGGGGGACCCGGAACGGGTGAAGAGCAAGCACCTGGTGTCGCGCCAGGAGGTGGGCCGCGCCCTGGCGGAGGGGGGCGTGCCGGTGATCGAGTTCCGGGCGGCGGTGATCGTGGGCTCGGGCAGCGCCAGCTTCGAGATGATCCGCCACCTCACCGAGCGCCTGCCCCTCATGGTCACCCCCACCTGGGTGAACACCCGCTGCCAGCCCATCGGCGTGCGCTCGGTGCTGGAGTACCTCGTGGAGGCCCTGGACCATCCCTCCGCCCAGGGCGTCTATGAGATCGGCGGGAAGGACATCCTCACCTACAAGGAGATGATGCTGCGCTACGCCCGCCTGCGGGGCCTGCCGCGGCTCATCCTGGGCTTCCCGGTGCCCCGGCCCGAACTGAGCAGCCGTTGGGTGGACCTGGTGACGCCCATCCCCTTCCGCATCGCCCACCCGCTGGTGGAGAGCCTGCAGACGGAGGTGGTGGTGCGGGACCCGCGGGCGCTGGAGACGTTCAAGGTCCAGCCCACGGGCTACGACGAGGCCGTGGACCGCGCCCTGGCCCGCATGGCGAGCGACGACGTGCAGACCACCTGGGCTTCGAGCCTCGCCAGCTTCAGTCCGGGGGAGGCCGAGACCGACCACCTCGGGTCCCACGAAGGCATGCTGCTGGACCGGAAGCGCCGCCGGGTGGCCGCGGCCCCGGAGCGGGTCTTCGAGGTCATCTGCGCCCTCGGCGGCGAGGAGGGCTGGCCCGCGGGCAACGCGCTCTGGCAGCTGCGCGGGCTCATGGACCGCTTCGTGGGCGGCGTGGGCATGCGGCGGGGCCGGCGCCATCCCCGGGAGCTGCGGGTGGGCGATCCCCTGGACTTCTGGCGTGTGGAGGCCCTGGAGGCGCCGCACCTGCTGCGGCTGCGGGCGGAGATGAAGCTGCCGGGCCGGGCCTGGTTGCAGTTCGAGGTGCGGCCGGACCCCGTGGGCGCGCGGGTGGAGCAGACCGCCTTCTTCGAGCCCCGGGGCCTGATGGGCTACGCCTACTGGTACGCCGTGCTGCCCCTCCACCGCTTCGTGTTCCCCGGGCTCGTCGGGGCGGTGAAGAGCCGGGCCGAATCGTAGCGCCTCACTGCGCCAGCAGCTCCCGCAGGTAGTGCTCCAGGGCCACGTCCAGCCACTGGCGGCGGGGCTGCACGGCGTCGACGTAGCCCATGTGGCCGCCGGAGGACTCCATGTGCAGGCTCACGAACTCGGACTTCGGCGCCGCCGCGTGGTCCCGCCAGTCGAGGAAGGGGTCGTCCTGGCTCATGAGGATCACCGTCGGCCGGTCGATCTTTCCGAGGTGGGGGCCGGCGCTGCACCGGGCGTAGTAGTCCTCCCGGTCCCGGAACCCCGAGGCCGGCGCCGTGTACGCGTGGTCGAAGTCGTGGAGGGGACGCCACCACTTCACCGGGTAGCGGTCGGGGATGAGCCCCGCCCGGACGCGGTCGCGCACGGCCCGGCGGCAGCGCAGGACGAAGCGGAAATCGTAGACCCGGTTGAAGCCGCGCTTCAGGAGCAGGGCCCCCTTCTCCAGGTCCACCGGGGGGTTCACGGCGATGGCCACGTCGGGCTTCTCGAAGCGGCCGATCCCCTCGCCCAGGTTCAGCAGCAGCGCGTTCCCGCTGAGGGAGAAGCCCACCGCGGCGATGCGCCGGCCAGGATGGCGGCGCCGGGCCTCCGCGAAGACCGCGCCCAGGTCGTCCGCCCGCCCGCTGTGGTAGGTGCCGGCGGCGAGGCCCGCCCCGCTGCCGCAGCCTCGGTGGTTCAGGCTCCAGGCCCCGTGGCCGAGCCGCTGGGCGATGGCGACGCCCCGGTGCATGTAGTGGGCCTCGTTGCTGCCCCCGAGGCCGTGGAAGAAGCACACCAGCGTGTCGGAGGCGCCCGGGTAGGCGTGGCCGGTCAGCCGGTCGCCGTCCGGCAGGTCCAGCAGCAGGTCCTCCCTCGGGCCACCGACGGGGCGGAAGGGCAGGAAGTTGCCGAGGATGGTCTGTCCGTGGCCGCCCCGGGCCCACCAGGGCGGCCGGCAGGGGGGCAGGCCCGTCCCCGCCTCGTCGGCGTCCGCCGTCACTTGCGCCCGCGGTTCACTTCGGTGAAGCCCCGGGTGAAGGAGATGTTCCGCAGGGCCCCGTCCTTCCACGCGGTCTTGACCACGGTGATGGCGTGCTTGGGCTTGGCATGGTGGAAGGTGAGGAACCACTCGTCCCCGTCCTCGAGCTCCTTGAGGGTGAGCGAGACGTTCGCCGCCTTGGCGCGCTCCCGGGCGAGGGGTTCGAGGCGGCTCCGCCACTTCTGCACGTAGGCGAGGAAGAAGGGCTCGGCGGGGTAGGCCTCCTGGATCCCTGGAGTCTCGCGGTAGAGCTTGCGGGTGGTCTCCTCGGAGCGCAAGTTTTCCACCACCGTGCGAAGGCGCGTCCATTCCGCGACGGTGATGCTCCGCTCCGTGCTCGCGGCGGACTGGGCCGCCAGCGGCGCGGCCAGGAGGAGGGCGGGGAGGATTCGGCGGAACATGGTGACCTCGGGATGAGCGGTTTCATCCTATCGGGCGGCGGGTCCCCCCGCGGGGAAATCTGCGCCGGATCCCGACCCGCCCCCGGGAGGCTCAGCCCTTCCAGCGCCGGGGGTCGGGCTCCTCGAGGCCGAGCTGGTCGAGCACCCGCGTGGCGAAGGTGTCGTAGAGGGCCTCGAAGTCCGCGGGCTTCGAGTACCAGCCCGGCATGAGGGGCATGACGACCGCGCCGGCGTCGTGGACCCTCAGCATGTTCTCCAGGTGGACGCGGTTCAACGGCGTCTCCCGCAGGCACAGCACCAGGGGCCGTCGCTCCTTGAGGCAGACGTCCGCGGCGCGGCTCACGAGGCCCTCGCTGAGGCCCGCGGCGATCCGGCCCAGGGCCCCGGCGCTGCAGGGCACGATGGCCATGCCGTCCTGGCGGTGCGAGCCCGACGAGATGGCCGCCCCCAGGTCCCGCTCGTCCTGGTGGAGGACCTTGGGATCGCGGGCGCAGAGGTCCTTCACGGTGAGCCCGGTCTCGTCCAGGAGGCAGCGCTTGCCCGTCGGCGAAAGCAGCAGGGTGATCGCCGCCACCGCCGGGTTGGCCGCCAGCCGCCTCAGCACCGCCACGCCGAAGGCCGAGCCCGAGGCCCCGGTGATGGCGAGGGTGAGCCGCTTGCCCATGGGGACAGTCTGACAGGCCCGGCGGGGCTGTGACCTGGACAGCCCGGCCTTCCATTACCCTGGACGGGACAGGAGCGCCCATGTCCCTCGACCTGCCCATCCGCCCCCGCCGCAACCGCAAGAATGCCGTGGTGCGCGATTTCGCGCGGGAGACCTTCGTGGGCCCCGAGCACTTCGCCCTGCCCCTCTTCATCCATCCCGGGAAGGAGGACCAGCCCATCGCCTCCATGCCCGGCTGCGCGAGGCTCACCCTGGACTCGATGCTCCGCGAGGCCGAAGGCGCGATGAAGGAGGGCGTGCGGGCCTTCGACCTCTTCCCCGCCATCCCGGAGGCCCAGAAGACCCCCGACGGCCGCGAGGCCTGGAACCCCGAGGGGCTGGTGCCCGCCGCCATCCGCGCCATGAAGCGGGAATTCCCGGAAAGCCTCGTCATCACCGACGTGGCCCTGGACCCCTACAACAGCGACGGCCACGACGGGATCGTGAGGGACGGGCGCATCCTCAACGACGAGACGGTGCAGTGCCTCGTGATGCAGGCCCTCTGCCACGCCGAGGCCGGCGCCGACGTGATCTCGCCGAGCGACATGATGGACGGCCGCATCGGCGCCATCCGCGCGGGCCTCGACGCCCGGGGCTACACCGAGGTGAGCCTGCTCTCCTACTGCGTGAAGTACGCCAGCGCCTTCTACAATCCCTTCCGGGACGCCCTCGATTCCGCCCCGAAGTTCGGCGACAAGAAGACCTACCAGATGGATCCCGCCAACGCGCGCGAGGCCCTCCGCGAACTCGAGCAGGACGAGCTGGAGGGCGCCGACATCGTGATGGTGAAGCCCGCGGGCCCCTTCCTCGATGTCATCCGGCTCGTGCGCGACAACACGGCCCTGCCGGTGGCCGCCTACCAGGTGAGCGGGGAGTACGCGATGCTGAAGGCCGCCGCGATGAACGGCTGGCTGGACGAGCGGCGCACGGTGCTGGAGTCCCTGCTGGGCATCCGCCGGGCGGGCGCGGACCTCATCTTCACCTACTTCGCGCGGCCCGCCGCACGGTGGCTGAGGGAAGGCTAGGCACCCGCCTTCGAGGCCCGCAGCAGGTCCGCGAGGGCCCGGCCCAGGGCGGCGGAACCCAGGGTGAAGGCCTCTGAGGGCTTCATCAGGCGTGAAGCCTCCTCCAGCCGTCCGGAGTTGATGGCCCGGGCGACCCGGCCGGCCGCGGCGTGGAAGTCCCGATGCCGCGCCTCGCATTCGGCGAAGGCCCCGAGGCGCCCGAGCCGCTCCCGGCCCTCGGTCAGGAGCCACCGGCCCAGCTCGCAGCCGTCCGCCCTCCCCGCGGCCTCGGCGTCCACCGACCCCTGTTCCAGCATGGCCATGCGGAACTTGACCTTCCACATCACATGGGCTTCGAGGGCATGGTCGAGGTCCATCGGGGCGCCTTCCGCGGGAGGCCCGCGGAACCAAGGTGGTGCAGGGGCGGCGGCGGGCAATCCGGACGTGACCGGGATCCCGGACCGGGCCTCAGTCGTCGTCCTGGAGGGTGGCGTAGGCCCCGAAGAAGAGCGCGTTGAGGAAGGCCCGGGTGGTGTAGGGCGAGGCGCCCCGGAACACCGGGTCCCCGGCGAAGAGGATCAGCCCGCCCCGGCCCCTGCGCTCCCGCAGGGCGTAGGCCGTGTGCTGGAGCCTGGCCTCCAGGGGCTTGGGGAGGAGGCCGGACAGGCGCAGCTCCACGGGTTCCTTCGCATCCTTCGCCGGCCCGGGGTAGGCCAGGGGATTCTCGCCGCCGGGGCTGAGCTCCAGGATGGCGTCGCTGGTGTTCAGCACCGCGCCCTCGCCTCCCGGAAGGCCCCAGGCCAGGGGATGGGTGGCGTCCACCTTCACCCGCAGCAGCGCGCCTGGGATCGTCTCCTTCAGGGCCCGGTCCTCGCGCTTGTCCCAGGGCTGGGTCAGTTCGGCGGGATCGCGCTTCTCGGGCTCCTTCTTGGGATCCTTCTCCTTCAGCCGGGCCTCCTCGGCCTCCCGGGCCAGGAAGCGGAAACCCGTCTCCGTGAGCCCCGCGCGGCCGGCGAACACCGCCCCGCCCTCGAGGCCGATGAGGGTACCGCCCTCGGCGCACCAGGCCTTCAGCTTCGCCGCGCCGCCCTCGCCCAGGACGGCCTTCCAGCCGTTGCCCGCGCCGCCGTCGTCGGGCACGACGATGTGGGTGTAGCGGTGCAGCAGGGCCCCGCCGAGGCGGTCCGCGCGCACCTGCGCGAAGGGCAGGCCGGTCTCCCGGAGCACGTGCATGACCGCGCCGAGGGCGGTGGGGTTGGCGGGGCGGTCCATGAGCACCGCGATGCGGGGCAGCCGGAGCGCGCCCACCTTGAAGGAGCCCAGGTCCGGACCCGTCTCGACCAGGGCGCTGTCCGCCGCGGCCACCGGATGCATGTTCGCGGCGGCCAGCTCCTGGAGGCGCGCCCTCAGCTTCGCGAGGTCGTTCAGCCGGGGCGGGAAGAGCACCGTGCCCGGCGCGTAGGCGCGCCCCTGGATGCGGAAGGGCTCCGAGGCCACGCTGGCCTTGAAGCCCTCCTTGAGGAGCGCGGCGAGGGTGCGTTCTCGGCCCTCGTAGCCCGCGGGCAGGAGGTAGGTCCAGCGAGCCTCGGGCAGGGCGGCCCGGGTCGAGACCGCCGGGATCCCGAACGATGGGGCCGAGGCCGGGATCCGGGGTCGCGTCCGGGCCTGGAAGACCGGCACGCCCCAGGTCAGCGACAGGCTCCAGGCGGTGACGTCGTAGCTGGGCTTCTCCCCCATGCGGGCCTCGCGCTCCAGCAGGGCCTGGGCGATGGGGGCGTTGGGCTGGTCCAGGGGGACGAGGTAGCTTCCCGAGGGCAGGCTCTCCGGGGCCCTGCCCAGGCCCAGGAAGGAGAGGCCCGAGGTGGACGCGGCCTCGGAGGTTCGCAGCACCTCCACGCCGTTGCGGCGCAGCAGCTGCGCCATGGCCTCGGCGCGGCCCGGATCGGGGTCCGCCGGGAAGAGGAAGGCGCCGGCCCGGTCGCCCAGGGCCACGGGCTCCCGCCGGGCCTTCAGGTAGTCGGAGAGCAGGGCATGGCGGTTCTCGGCGGCGGTGCGCACCGTGGCGAGGCTGGCGGTGAAGTGGCGGTGGATCCGCGAAGCGAGGGTGAGGTTCTCCCCGTCCCGCCGGGTGTAGGAGAGGCCCCCGGGGCTCGCCATCTCGAAGGTCATGCCCACGGCGCCGTGGAAGCTGGGCCAGCTGTCCCCGTAGCTGGGGTAGAAGAGGTCGAAGCGCTCCTTCGAGTAGTAGGCGAGGCCCTGGGCGTCGAAGGCCCGGGCGAGGCCGCGGCCGAAGGCGACCTGCCAGGTGCTGGCGAAGGGCTTCGGGATGGCCTCGTGCACGGGCTGCATGGAAGGCGGGAAGTAGTAGCTGGCCTCGGGCTCCATCTCGTGGTGGTCTGCGGCCACCTGGGGGTTCCAGGCGAGGAAGGCGGCGGCCTTGGCGCGGCTCTCCCCCTGGGTCTGCCAGGCCCAGTCGCGGTTCAGGTCGAAGAGCCGGTGGTTGAATCGGCCCCCGGGCCAGCGGGGCTGGTTCTGGGCGTCCTGGCCGTCCGGCGGGTTGGCGCCCTGGAGCACCTCGCCCACCGCCTGGACGTGGCGGTCCCGGCCGTCCGGATTCTGGGTGAGGTCGAGGAGAAGCACCACCCTCTCGAGCTGGGCCGCCACCTCGGGATCCTCGCTGGCCGCGAAGTGGTAGGCCACCGCGAGGGAAGCCTCGCTGCCGCTGGCCTCGTAGCCATGCACCGAATACCCCAGCCACACGAAGACCGGCTGGGAGGCGGGCAGCGCGTCGGCCTCGCCGGGGCCGAGGGTGCGGGGATCCGCAAGACGGGCGTTGGCGGACTTCAGGGCGTCCAGGCGGGCGAGGTTGGCGGCGCTGGTGATCACCAGGAGTGGCTGGATGCGTCCCTCCTCCGTGACGTTGAGGGTCTCGAAGCGCACGCGGTCCTGGGCCGCCTCGGCCAGGGCGCGGGCGTAGGCCACCAGGGCGCCGTGGGGCGTATAGGCGCGTCCGAGGTCCGGCCTCGGCACCACCGCGCGGTAGGCGGCGGAGGGGAACCAGGTGGCGTCGGGGAATCCGGCGGCGGCGGCCGGAAGCGCGCAGATCAAAGCCGCGGCGCGGGCCGCGGAGGCAGGGCTGGGCGTCACGGAGGCTCCTGGAAAGGGACCATCGTAACGCGAGTGATCCCGCGGGCCCTCAGTCCAGGGCGAGGAAGGCCGGCCCGGCGTGGGTGATGCTGCCGGCCCCGAAGGTGAGGAGCAGGTCGCCAGGGCGCGTGGAGGCCTTCAGTTCCCGGGGCAGCTCCTCCACGTCCGCCACGAAGCGCACGTCCCGCTGGCCGTGCCGCCGCAGGCCGTCCGCCAGAGCCTCGCCGGTGATCCCGGGGATGGGCGTCTCGGAGGCCGCGTAGATTTCGGTGAGGAAGACCACGTCCGCCTCGAAGAAGGCCCGGCCGAACTCCTCCATCAGGGCCTGGGTCCGGGTGTAGCGGTGGGGCTGGAAGGCCGCCACGATGCGGCGCTCAGGGAATCCCTTGCGCGCGGCCTTCAGCGTGGCGGCGATCTCCGTGGGATGGTGGCCGTAGTCGTCGACCACCAGCACGCCGTCCTTCTCGCCCTTCTTCGTGAAGCGCCGCTCGGCGCCGGTGAAGGCCTCCAGGCTCTGCCGCACGGTCTCGACGGGGACGTTGAGCTCGAGGGCCACGCCGATGGCGGCCAGGGCGTTGAGCACCATGTGGTGGCCGGGCACGCCGAGGGAGAAAGTCCCGAGATCCCGATCCTCGGCGCTCACGCAGAACGTGGTGCGGAAGCCCTCCTGGCGGATGTCCCGGGCGCGGATCTCCGCCTGGGGGTTGGTGCCGTAGGGGACCACGCGCCGGTTGACGCGCGGGCGCAGGGCGGACGCGTGCGGGTCGTCCAGGCAGAGGAAGACCGCTCCGTAGAAGGGCACCTTGTTCGCGAAGGCCTGGAAGGCGTCGGTGATCTCGTCCAGGTCCCGGTAGTGGTCCAGGTGCTCGCGGTCGATGTTGGTGATGACGGCGAGGGTCGGATTGAGCAGCAGGAAGGAGCCGTCGCTCTCGTCGGCCTCCGCCACCAGGAGCTGGCCCTTCCCGAGCTTGGCGTTGCTGCCCAGGATGTTGAGCTTGCCGCCGATCACGATGGTGGGGTCCAGGCCCGCGGTGCTCAGCACCTGGGCCACCATGCTGGTGGTGGTGGTCTTGCCGTGGGAGCCCGCGACGGCGATGCCCTGCTTCATGCGCATCAGCTCGCTGAGCATCTCGCCCCGGGGGATCACGGGGATCTTGGCGGCGTGGGCCGCCAGGACCTCGGGGTTGTCCGCCTTCACGGCGCTGGAGATCACCACGGCCTGGGCGCCCTCGATGCAGCCCGCGTCATGGCCCGCCCGGATGGTGGCGCCCATGGACCGCAGGCGTTCGGTGGCGGGGCTCTCCTTCAGGTCCGACCCGCTCACCTGGTAGCCGAGGTTCACGAGCACCTCCGCGATGCCGGACATGCCGATGCCGCCGATGCCGACGAAGTGGATGCGCTGGATTTTCCCGAACATGGGCGGCGTGACCCCTCTGGTGGAGCTTCAAGTCCTTGGTTCGGGTTCCATGGTATTAGGCTTTCGGAGGGAGGCATGACCGTGAGGCACTCATCCCGCGACGCGACCCACCAATTTCCCCTCGCTCTTCTGGGGCTTCTTCTCGCCCTCGCCACGCCCGCGGCGGCGCAGGATGCCGAAGCCAAGATGCCCAAGGACATGGTCCGGGCGGACGGCATGAAGGTCCCGGCCCGCACGCAGGCCCTCCCGAGGGCAACCCCGAGGCGGGAAACGGCGCCCGACCCGGAGTTCTGGACGCAACGCGACCTCTCCCGCGAAATCGCCGAGTCGGCGAAGGCCGGTAGCCTTCCCCTCATCCCGGTCCACGAATCGGTGACGGAGATCGAGGACCATGTTCGGCTCGCCTCCGGCTGGCAGGCCTACGGGTTCCTGGTCGCGCCCCGGGCCCGCCTCCAGATCAACCTCCAAGGACCTCGGCCAGGATGGTGCCGGATCCTCGAGGTGGACGCGGAGGGACGCGTCCGGCACCAGGAGTTCACGATCGATCCGGCCAAGCCGGCTTCCCTCGTGATCACGAACCCGGAAGATCGTGCCCGGGTCGCGTACGTGGTGGTTGACGACCCCGGAAAGGTCACCGGGCCTGAGAGCCCCTTCCACCTCGCCATCGGCCACAACTGGGAAACCGGCAAGGCCGATCTGAGAGGGGCGCGCTTCTCGGTGGGCGTCTGGGCGGCTCAACCCGGCATCCGGAACAATCTCCTCCGCCCTCCTGCCGCGGCGCCTTCCCCCCACGTGCCATGACCTGCCGGCGCGGTCCCCGGTCCCATGACCTTCTGCGTTCCGGACCTTGCTTCGGACCTGAAGTCCGACCAGATTTTTGGCATGGAACTGGATCTCATCCTGCGCATCATCACCTCCAGGGAGGACCCCCCATGAGACTCCGACCACTGCTTGCCACGATCGCCGCCCTTTCCATGACCGTCGGCGCCTTCGCCCGCCAGGACCGCCCGGGTGGTGGGAACAGCGGGGGAGGCCGGGGCATCGGCAGGCCCACGGGTCTTCCGACGCAACGCTTCGAGCCGGGATCCACTGGATTCAGTCCGGCCTCCCCTTCCCACCTCAGGATGGAAGGGATGCAGAGCCGGCCCCGGGTGATCGTCATGCCCCGGGCCACTGAACGGTGCTCGATCATTCCCACCGAGGACACTTGGCGCCACCGCGACCTGATGGCGGAGATCCAGGCCATGGCCCGCCGGGGATTCATCCCCGTCCTGAACGTGGCCGGTGACATCGACGCGCTCCAGGACTACGCCTTCTTCCCCGCGGGCTGGAAGGCCTACGGCTTCGTGGTGCCCCCGGGGGGGGAGCTGGAGGTCCACCTGGACCACCCCAACCTCGGCTGGTTCCGCCTGGCCATGGTCAACAAGTGGGGATCGCTGCAGCGCGGGATGCTCCAGAACCTCATCCCCAAGGGAACGCCGATGGTGACGTACAAGAACTTCGAGAAGACCAGCCAGCAGGTCTTCGTCATTGCCGACGACCCGGGCTGGATGAGCTCCAAGCAGACGCCTTACAAGATCACCATCAAGCGCACCTGGGACGCCAAGAAGGAGGGCCCCGGCAACCTGCCCCAGGTGCTCGGGATCTGGGCCCAGCACGGCAGCATCGAAGCCACGCCCGCAGCGGAGCAGCCATCCCCTGCCGACCCTGGCAAGAGCGCGCCCCAGCCCTGAGGCCGCCTGTCCACGGAAGGGACCGGGCCTTCGGGCCCGGTCCCTTTTTTGGCACGGGTCTGGATCAAAGGCCAGGCATGGCTTCCCGTGGTACGTGGTCCCCTCGCCCCTTCAGGCCCTTGCTGGTCCTCGTGGCCCTGGGCCTGCTGGCCTGGGGCTTCGCCCAGGGGGCAGGAGCCGGTCCCGGGGCCGGTCCTGGGCCCGGGGTTGGCCGCAGACCCCGGACCATCGCCCCCTTCCAGGAGGCGCCACACCCCTAGGTCCAGGGACAGGCGCCGGTCACCTGCATGCGGAAGGCGCGGGTCCGAAGCGCCAACTCGGCGCGGTCCCGGGGCGCGACGGCCTCTCCGTCCATGTGCCATGGCATCGTCCGGTCCAGGGTCAGGCGGGCGCGGATGAGGCATCCCTCCTCGCGGAGCGGCGTTCTGCCACCTTCCCGGAAAAGGGCGGGAAGGGCGGTGAGCAAATCGAGGGGCCCCGGGCGGTGGAGCCGTACCCAACGGAGCACGCCATCCGTGGGATCGGCTCCCGGGGCGATCCACAGTCCTGAGCCGTACTGGGGGAGCACCGCGAAGCAGAGGCTCCAGGCCCGGGAGGGCGGGGCAGGTGCCTCCCCGGTCCAGGCGGCCCGGAGCCTGGCGGTCCGGGTGGCCGGGCGCCGGCTGTCAGGGACCGGGGCAGGGGGCAGGTCCGCCTCCCAGGCCAGGTCCAGGTCCCGTTCGGTGCGGTAGAGGCGCAGGCAGGTGCGGGCGTAGCCCGAGAAGCCGCGCCCCCGGCCGCCCTCGAAGGCGTGGGCCACCGTGGCCTCGAAGCCGGTGCCGCAGAGGTTGAGGAAAGGCTCGCCGTCCAGGAGGCCCACGTCCATGGCCAGCTCCCGACCCTCCAGCAGCCGCTGCACCGCCCCGGCGGGCTCCAGGGGCGTGCGCAGGCCCCGCACGAGGCCGTTCCCGCTGCCGCCAGGGATGGCGCCCAGGGGCACGGGGCAGCCCGCCGCCAGCAGGGCCCGTCCGGCGTGATGGATGGTGCCGTCGCCCCCCCACACCAGGAGCGGCCCTTTCGCGGCGAGGGCCTGGGCGATGGCGGGCCCGAAGTCGTAGGGCGCCTCGAAGACCTGGGGCTGGACGCGCGCCCGGACCGTGGGCGGCAGCCGTCGCATCAGGGCGTCGGGATCCTTGCCCCGGGGACCGGACCGGGGGTTGAAGAGGAGCGGCAGCGGCGTCACCCGGCGGCCTCCCGGAAGCGGGCGGGCGGGGCGACGAGGCGCAGGCGTTCGCCGGTGGCGGGATGGTCCAACTCCAGGAGCCAGGCGTGCAGCCCGAGCTCGCCGTCGGAGGCCCCGCCGTAGAGCCGGTCCCCCCGCACCGGGTTGCCGAGGCTGGCGAGGTGCACGCGGATCTGGTGGGTGCGGCCGGTCTCCGGCTCCGCCACCACCCAGGGGCCCGGCACCAGCCCGCGGATCTCCTCCTCCGTGGCGGAGCGGAATCGCGTGCGGGCGGCCTTGGGCTCCAGCAGGTCGCCCTCGCAGGCGAAGCGGCCCGGGTTCGCGCCCCGCAGCCGGCCGATGGGCCGGTCCACCACGCAGGCGGCTTCCATCGCCTTCGACACCCGCGCGAGGTAGGCCTTGCGCAGGGTGTGCTCCGTGAACTGCCGGGTGAGGGCCGCGTTGACGCCGGCCTCCTTGGAGAGGAGCAGCAGCCCCGAGGTGCCCTGGTCGAGGCGGTGCTGGAGGTAGAGCGTGAGCTCCGGCCGCTGGCGCCGCAGGAGGGCGAGCACGTCGTGGCGGTCCGAGGCCCAGGTCCCCTGGGTGGGCAGCCCCGCGGGCTTGTTCACCGCCAGCAGCCAGGCGTCCTCGAAGACGACCTCCAGGGGCTGGTCGGGCAGGGCGCCCAGGGCCTCGTCGAAGGCCACGCGCACGTCGGTGCCGGGCTTCAGCACGCGGCCGGCCACCCGGACCCGGGCCTTCGCCACCTGCACGCCCCCGAGCTTCAGGGCCTCCCGGGCCATGCGGCGGCTCAGCCCCGTGTGCTGGGAGATGAGCTGGTCCAGCCGGAGACCCTCGTCCTCCGGCGCGACGGTGAAGCTCCACTTCTGGACGGCCATGGTTCCAGGGTAATCGCGGCGCGGCCGGGACCTGGCCTTCAATCCCGCACGAGGCGGGTGCCCAGCGTCTCCGGGTCGCCGTGCTTCAGGGATTCGGCGGTGGTGATGAGCACCTCGCGGCCGCCGCCGTCGAGGAAGGCCAGGGCGCTCTCGATCTTCGGGCCCATGGAGCCGGGAGGGAACTGGCCCTCGGCGAGGTGCCGCCGCGCCTCGGCGGCGGGCATGCGGTCGATCCAGCGCTGGGTGGGCTTGCCGAAGTCCAGGGCCACCTTCTCGATCCCCGTGAGGATGATGTAGAGCTCGGCGCCCAGCTGGGCGGCGAGGAGGGCGCTGAGGCGGTCCTTGTCGATGACGGCCTCCACGCCCACGAGGTAGCCCGATGCGTCGCGGATCACCGGAATCCCGCCCCCGCCGCCGGCGATGACGCAGTGGCCCTCCTCCAGCAGGGCCTTGATGGCGCCGAGCTGGACGATCTCGATGGGCTTGGGCGAGGGGACCACCTTGCGCCAGCCCCGGCCGCTGTCCTCCTTCATCTTCCACTTCTTCGTCCGCATCAGCTCCACGGCGCGGAACTCGGGATAGAAGGGGCCCACGGGCTTGGTCGGATGCTCGAAGCCCGGGTCGTGCTTGTCCACCACCACTTCCGTGAGCAGGCTCGTCACCGGCGTGTCCAGGCGCTCGAAGCGCAGGCGGTTGACGAGCATCCGCTCCAGCATGTAGCCCATGGAGCCCTGGGTCATGGCGCCGCAGATGTCCAGGGTGTAGGGCGGTATCTGGTTGAAGGCCGCGTCCTGCTGGATGAGCAGGTTGCCCACCTGGGGCCCGTTGCCGTGCACCACGCAGAGCGCGTAGCCCTGGGCCACGACGCGGGCCAGCATCTCCGCGCAGTCCCGGGCGTTCTCGAGCTGCTCTTCCTGCAGGCCCTTCTCGCCTTCCCGCAGCAGGGCGTTTCCGCCGATGGCCAGCAGGGCCACGGGCCGGGGGCCGGAGTCGGAGGGTCGCGCTCGGAAGGGCATGGGTCGGGGGGCCGTCAAATCCAGAAACGCACAGTCTACCGGGATCAGGGCAAGGGATCCTTCCCCCGGCTCGGCGGACATCCACGGAACCCGCTAGACTCGGGCTTTCCCGCATGGTTCACGACGCCGACAACCCCTATGCGCCGCCAGCGGCGGGGCTTCTCGATCCCGACCCCGCCCCAGGGCGGGAGGCGCTGTGTGTTCCCCGCCCCTCCATGCTCCATCGGGCCCTCCTCGCCCTCATCGGGTTCCTCCTGCCGGCAGGCGCGTACATGGTTTGGACCATCACCACGGCCGTGGTCGCGGCCCTCCTCGCCCGGAACTCCCAGGGAATGGCCGTCCTGATCCTCCCGCTCCTCACCCTCCTTGCCTTCGCCGCCTACCTGGGCTGGTCGCTGTCCCGACTGGCTCGTGCCTCCGCCACCCTGCCGATGCGGCTGTTCGGTTACCGCTTCCTGCGCGCCCGGGACGGGGCCTCCGCCCGTTTCCTCCGGATCTGGCTGGCTTGGTGGGTGCCAGGGGCGATCCTCCTCTTCGCGCCCCCCATTGCGGCGCTCCTGTGGGCGAAGTCCCTTCCTGCCGGGCTCCTGATCGCCTCGGCGGGGCCCATGTTCCACCTCGCGGACCTGGCCTCGGCGCGGGGCGTCTCTCGGCGCACCCTGCGCGACCGGCTCGCGGGCCTGGTCATGGTGAAGCCTTGATGCTCGACACCACGCGCGCCATCGAGACCCCCGAGGGCGTCACCCTCGACCTCGCGCCGGCGGGGCCGGTGATCCGCGCCCAGGCGTGGCTGTGGGATTTCCTCATCCGCGCGGCCCTCTACATCGTCTACGGCGTGGGCTGCGCGTTCCTGGGGCGCACGGGCCTCGGCGTGTGGTCCATCCTCGTCTTCCTCACGGAGTGGTTCTACCCGGTGGTCTTCGAGGTGCTGGGCCAGGGCCGCACGCCGGGCAAGCGGGTGGCGGGGCTGCGGGTGATGATGGAG
This sequence comes from Holophagaceae bacterium, assembly GCA_039812765.1. Taxonomy (GTDB): domain Bacteria; phylum Acidobacteriota; class Holophagae; order Holophagales; family Holophagaceae; genus JADJVL01. Next base: position 4,087 of record JBDIBF010000057.1, on the reverse strand, counting down.
GACGGCGCGCCGGTCACCTGGTCCGCGAGCCTGGCGAGGAACTTCCTGCTGGCCGCGGACTTCATGCCCCTCTGCTACGGGGCGGGCCTGCTCTCCATGCTGATGACCCGCGACAGCCGGCGCCTGGGCGACCTCGCCGCGGGCACGGTGGTGGTGCACGCGGAACCGCCGTCGCCGCCGCGGCGCCTCCCCAAGGGCGAGATCGAGCTGCCCCGCACCCGCCTCAGCCTGGAGGAGCAGCGCGCGGTGGTGGCCTTCGCCGAGCGCCTGCCGACCTTCTCGCCCCAGCGCGCCGAGGAGTTGGCGGCCCTGGCGGAGCCCGTCACGGGAACCGACGGGCCGGAAGGCGTGAACCGCCTGCTGGACTTCGCCCGGGGCCTCGTGGGACGCCGGGAGGAACGCGCCGCGCCGGCTGCGGCGGGGAAGGGGGCCCCGTGAAGCAGGAGGACTTCACCGTGGCTTTCGAGTCCCGCTGGCGGGCCCTGGAGGCCTGGCTAGACCGGCCCGCCCCCGAAGGCCCCGACGACCGGGACATCCCCCACCTCTACCGGCAGGTCTGCGGCCATCTGGCCCTGGCGCGGGAGCGGGGCTACAGCCTCGCGCTGCAGGAGCGGCTCAACGGCCTCGTGCTGCGCGCCCACCAGCGCCTCCACGGCAGCCAGGCCCGCCTGCAGTCCGCGTGGCTGCGCTACGTCCGCGAGGACTTCCCGCGCCTCGTCCGCCGGGAATGGCGCCTGGTGGCCCTCGCCAGCCTCCTGCTCTACGGGCCCTACGCCGCCATGGGCCTGTGGGTGCGCCACCGCCCCGAGGCCGCCTACCTCGTCATGGACCCCACCGACCTGGCCCGCTTCGAGGACATGTACCGCCCCGACCGCGACAGCCTGGGTCCGGGCCGCGAGGCGGACACGGACGTGGCCATGTTCGGCTTCTACATCCGCAACAACATCGGCCTGGACTTCCGCTGCTTCGCCTGGGGCATCTTCCTGGGGGTGGGGACCATGCTCTTCCTGGTCTTCAACGGCCTGCACTTCGGGACCGTGGAAGGCCACCTGGTGAACGCCGGCCTCGCGCGCACCTTCTACGGCTTCGTGGCGGGGCACAGCGCCCTGGAGCTCACCGGCGCCGTGCTGGCCGGCGCCGCCGGCATGAAGCTGGGCTTCGCCCTCCTCGCGCCCGGCCGCCGCACCCGGCGCGAGGCCCTGCGGGAGGCGGCCGGGGTCTCGGTGCGGATGCTGTATGGAACCGCCGCCATGACCCTCATGGCCGCCTTCGTGGAGGCCTTCTGGTCCTCCAACGCCGCGCTGCCCTTCCCGGTGAAGATCGGCTTCGGGCTCGTCATGGCCCTGGTGGTGGCGGCCTACTTCCTGCTGGTGGGGCGGACCTTCCGCCGGAAGGACCGCCATGCGGGTTGAGGACCTGCAGGTGGCCGTGCGTCCCCGCCGCCCCTTCGAGGCGGTGGACCTGGGCTTCGCCCTCCTCCGCCGCCACGCCGCCGCCGTCTACGCGCCCCTCCTGGCGGTGGCGCTGCCCCTGGCCGTCCTCGTGCTGCTGGCCTTCTGGAAGGCGCCCCTCTGGGGGCTCGTCGCCTGGCGCTGGCTCAAGCCCCTGCTGGACCGCGTGCCCCTCCACGTCCTGGCCCGGGCCACCTTCGGCCAGGTGCCGGCGCCCCGGGAGACCCTGCGGGACCTCCGGCGCGGCCCGAAGACCGGCCTGCTGGCGGGCCTGCTCTGGCGCCGTCTCGCGCCCGCCCGGGCCATGGCCCTGCCGGTGCACCAGCTCGAGGGGCTGAAGGGGAAGGCCTTCCGCCAGCGCTGGACGGTGCTGGCCCGCAGCGGCGGCGGCGCGGCCTCGGCCCTCCTGCTCATCTGCCTCGTCTTCGAGCTGGTGGCCTGGGCCTCCCTCATCCTCCTGCTCGCCATCCTGCTTCCCGCGCACCTGCACGTGGCCGACTGGCTCTTCGAGTCGGAGACCAGCCTGGGCGGGCCCCGCTGCCTGCTGGCCCTGCATGTGGCCGCCACCCTGCTGGTGGAGCCCTTCTTCGCCGCCGCGGGCTTCGCCCTCTACCTCAACCGCCGCACGGCCCTGGAGGGCTGGGACATCGAGCTGGCCTTCCGGCGCATGGCCCGGCGCCTGGCCGCGGCCCTCCTGCTCCTCGCCTGCGCCATCGGGCCCCTCCGGGCCCAGCAGAAACCGCCCGCGGCCCCGCCCCCGGCGGCGAAGCCGGAGCCGCGTCCCGACGATCCGCTCACGCCCACGAAGGGCAGCCGCCCCGAGGGGGAGGCGAAGCGCGCCGCCATCGAGGTCATGAAGCGCAAGGAGTTCGGCGAGCTGAAGGAAGTCCGCATCCCCGAGTGGATGAAGCGGGACGCGCCCCGCCGGAACCGGGAGCGCCTCGACCTGGCCTGGCTCGGGGAGCTGCTGGCGCCCTTCGTGAAAGGCGCCGCGGTGGCGGCCCTCTTCGCGGCGGTGGCGTGGCTCCTGTGGCACTTCCGCGCCCGGCTGGCGGGACTCCTGCAGCCGCGTCGCAAGGCCGTGCCCCTGGACACCCTCTTCGGCCTCGACATCCGTCCGGAGAGCCTCCCCGACGACGTGGGCGCCGCGGCCTGGCGGCTCTGGCAGGCCGGGGAGCCCCGGGCCGCCCTGGCGCTGCTGTACCGCGGGGCGCTGGCCAGCCTGGTCCACGCCCACGCCGTGGCCCTCCACGCCGGCAGCACGGAAGGGGACGCCCTGCGCCTGGCGGGCGCCGCCCTGCCCGCGTCCGGCGCGGACTTCTTCGCCAGCCTCACCGGGGCCTGGCTGCGCCTCGCCTACCGCCACGAGGCTCCCGACACCGACGCGGCCCGCGCCCTTTGTGACGGCTGGGCGCGCCACTTCCGTGGGTCCGCCGGAGGGCCTTCGTGAAGCGCCTCCTCCTCGCCCTCGCGGTGCTCGGCCTCCTCGGCCTGGGCGTCTGGTACGTCCTGCGGCACACCACCTGGAAGGTGGAAAGGATCCACACGGGCTTCAAGCCCGAGGCCCAGCGCAATCCGCTGCTGGCGGCGCAGTTCCTCCTGGAGGCCCTGGGCCGCCATCCCCAGGCGCGGGTGGGCCTGCCCGCGGACGCGGACGGCCTGCGGCCCGCGGACACGGTGATCATGCTGGACCGGGAGCGGGGCTTCACGCCCCAGGAGGCGGACCGCCTGCTGGCCTTCGCCCGCTCGGGCGGCCAGCTCATCGCCGAGGTGGACGCCACCCAGGGCCTGGCCACCTCCGGCGAGCCCGGGAAGGAGGGCCCCCGCCGCGCCCTCGCCCTGCAGGACCACCTGCTGGAGCGGCTGGGCCTCGAGGTGCAGCCGGTGCCCCTGCAGGACCGGGAGCACCGCGCGGAGGACGAGGACGACGAGGCCTGGGAGCGCCGCCGCCGCGTGCTCTGGGAGCCCCGGCTCGATTTGGAGCCCGGAAGTCCGCCCTTCACGGTGCACGTCTCGCCGCGCCTGCGGCTGGTGGAGCGGAGCCACCGCGCCGGAGTGCGGGTCCTGGGACATCACCGCGGCGCCGTGGGGCTCGACGTGCCGGCCGGCCTCGGGCGCATCCGCATCTTCGTGGACCTGGACGCCTGGAAGAACGCCCGCCTGGTGAAGCTGGACCACGCCGACTTCCTCGCCTGGACGCTGAAGGACCGCCCGCCGGAAGGCCGGGTGTGGCTGGTGCGGGGCGAGCGCACGGCGAACCTGATGGACTGGCTGAAGGCCGAGGCCTGGGCTCCGCTTGCCGCCCTCGCGGTGCTGGTGGCCCTGACGGTCTGGCGCGGCTGGCGGCGCCTCGGCCCCGTGCTGCCCGCCCCGGAGCCCGTGCGGCGCAGCCTGCTGGAGCACGTGGACGCCACGGGCCGCCTGATGTGGGCCATGGGGCAGGGCAGCCGCATGGTGCGCGCCGCCCGTGCCGCGCTCCTGCAGCGGCTGGAGCGGGTGCACCCCGCCTGGGCGCGCCTGCCCCTGCCGGTGCTCAGCTCCCGCCTCGCCGACTTCGCCGCCCTGCCCGAACCCGACGTCCGCCGCGCCCTGCTGGACGACCACCCCGTGGACGCCGCGGCCTTCCGCGACGCCCT
>JBDIBF010000056.1:0-20203 GCA_039812765.1 Holophagaceae bacterium | reverse complement strand
CCGTGGGACCCGCGGGCCCGACGCCGCCGGTGGCGCCCGTGGGCCCGGTGGGCCCCTGGACGCCCTGGGGCCCGGGGGCCCCGGTGGGTCCGGCCGCGCCGAGGGTGACGTCGAGCTGGTAGACGTTTCCGTCCGGCGCCCAGGCCATCACGTGGTAGGTCCCCGGCGTCGTGCCGCCGGGCAAATTCGCCACGAGGGTCTGGGGCGGCCCCGGCTGGTAGGTCAGCCCGGTGAGGGTCACGTTCCGGAGCTTCACCAGGGTGGGGATGGAGCTGCCGGAGGGCCAGACGCCGGTCAGGGTGAGCGTCGTGAGGCCCGGGTCGGACTTGCCGGTGAGCAGCATGGGCGCCTGGGCGAAGGCGACGGAGGCGGCGCCGACGACGAGGAGGGAGGTTCGGGACAGGTGGCGCGTGCTCACGGAGCTCTCCTGGGTGGATTCCCGCGGATTGTGGGTGGGTGTCGTGACGATGATCACGACGATCCGCCGGCACCACAACCCTTTTCATTGAGGACCCCCCTGTCGAAAACCGGGAAAATCCCGATCGGGCCTCTCCACCCCGAGGGGCGCGGGTTCGAGGAAGGCCGGTGCCTGCGCTCGGACGGAGGTCTTCAGCCCCGCAGGTCGCGGCCCGGGGCGCCGAGGGCGCAGGTCAGGTCGCCCTGGGCCCAGGCCTGGCAGGCCAGGCGCTGGTCGGGAGTGGCCTTGAGGATCTGGAGGATGCGCCGCTCGGCGTTCAGCGGTTCGCTGACGCGGCCCGAGGGCGGGAGGATGGTGACCAGGCAGGTGCCGCACCGGGCATGGCCGCCGCATCGGTGGGTGAGGTCCACGCCGGCCTTGGTGGCCGCCGCGAGGAGGCTCAACTCGCGCTCGAGGTCGGCCTCCCCGAGGGGGGCGCCGGTGGACTGGGATTGGAAGGAGACCTTGAACATGTTCGATTCCATTCGTCGAGGAGACACCGGCCGGCGTGGGCCCCGGAACCCCGGGGCGCTGCCACACTGGGCGCGGGGCCATTCTATCAGCCGCCCCCGGAGGGATTCCCAGCCCATGAAGGTTCGACTGGCCCAGCACACCATCGACTGCAGCGGCGACCCGGAGGCCGCTCGGGAGGCTTGGCGGAGCCAGGGCATGGCATGGCTGGCGGCCCCCGGCGAGGCCTGGAGACCCGGCGAAGGTGGGCCGGGGCTCCCGGCCTGGACATGGATCTCCCCGCGATGGGGGGCGGAACTGCGGATCCTGCACCTCGTCGAGCCCGGGCACCACGGCACGCGCATCCACGCGCGGGCCGACCTGGAGGGTCCCCTCGCATGGCTCCACCGGTTCCGGCTCCAGCCCGAGCTCCGCGCGCGGATGCCGGCGGCCCTGCGTTCCGTGGCCCGGGGCCTGGCCTCCGGCGCGGCCTGAACCTGGACGCGACAAGGCCCCCTTGCGGGGGCCTTCGAGACGGGTCGGGCGGACTCAGAAGCCGATCTGGAGCGAGGCCACCAGGTTGTCGCCTCCCTGCTCCCCGGTCTGGCCAAGACGCGGCGCGAGGAAGTTCTTGCTGCGCCAGACGTAGTTCAGCTTCAGCTTGCCAGTGGAGGACTTGCTGGGGTTGAACACGTAGTTGTAGCCCAGGTCGAACTCCGTGAACTTCGGTGTGTAGTCCACCGGAGATCCGTTCACAAGCTTCCTGACGCCGGGTGCGGACTCCTTGTAGGGGTTGTAGGCGGTGTACCAGTCGCTCCCCGAGTTGTAGTCCATGAAGTCGTAGCGCGCCGTGAACCAGTGGTGGCCCATCTTGTAGGCACCCTGGACGTAGTAGCCGAGGTACTTCTGGTCGAGGTGCTCGCGGCTCACGGCGGTGGCTGCTGCGAACATCGTCGGGAAGCGGCGGCCCAGCAGGCCCGTGATGGCTTCGCCCGAGACGTGCCACTCGGAGGTGTCCCAGAAGTAGTAGATGCCGAGGTTGGAGATCTTGTCCTTGTTGTCGAGGATGGCGGCGGCCGAGGGGGCGCCGGAACCCCAGGCCGTCGTCGTGCCGGCGAGGGCCCCGCCCTTGTCGGCCACGTCCGTGGACCCCGCCCGGTAGTAGGCGCCGAACTTGTGCTTGCCGGAGATCAGGTCCACGCGCGCGTGGAAGTCCTTCTGCGCGTTCACCTCGTTCTGCTTCCCCCCGCTGCCGTTGTCGGACATGCCGTTGGTGACGGCCACGTGGAACAGGCCGTTGAACTCCTTGGGGTCCCCGAAGCTGTAGGAAAGCATGATGCCGCGGTCCCGGCGGTCGCCGAAGACCCGTGAGAGCTGGGCGCGGTCGTAGAACAGGATGTCGCGCGCAGACACCGTCGAAGCCTCATAGGTCTGCAGGAACTTGAACTGGCCGGCCCGGAGCGTGATGTTTTTATTGAGCTTCCAGATGGCCGTCACGTCGTGGAGCACCGCGCCGAAGGTCGTGCTCCCCGTGTTGTTCGGGTCGAACATCATCGTCCAGCTGACGTCGTCGGTGATCTTCCCTCCGAAGTAGAGCTCGGCGCGCTTGACCAGGAACTGATTCTCCGTCATCCCCGCCACGAGGCTGTTGTAGGCCGGTGAATGGCTGGCCGTGTTCAGCCGCAGATTGTTGCTCAGCATCTGCGTCCAGTAGAGCTCCACCAGGGCACCGTTGAACTTCACGTCCTGGGCGGACAGGGCCGGTCCCGCGGTGGCGAGGGCCGCCGAGAGAAGGGTGATGAACGGGTTGCGCATCGGGGTGCCTCCGGGGAAGGGCCGGACTCGGAACCGGCGGTTTGGGATAGAACGGTCTCAAATACACCAGACCGGTCCCGTGGTGGGAATCACAGGTGCAGTCTAGGGAGCGGGCCTCGACGCGCAGTTCCGCCGCACGACGTTGTGACCAAGATCCGCAACTTTGGAGGGGCGCCGTAGGCCGCTCGGGTAGCCCGGACTGAGAAAAACACGCGCCAGGCACCGACCGGGCCTGCGGAGGGACCGTCCCCACGGGAATCCGCGGGTCCACGCACATTCGTCACAACTTGCCCTCCTGACCCCTGGCTGTGGCCTCCGTCGCTGGACATGCCCGGGAGGGAGCCATACCTTCCAGTCCGATTCCCCCGTCCGGAACAGGTCCGGACTGCCCGCTGAACCGTCACGGAGGCCGACCATGACCCGCTCCCTTCTCGCGTTGTCCCTCGTGCTCGGCCTCTCCGGCCCGGCCTGGGCCCAGGCCCTCAAGATCGGCGTGATCAACTCCATGAGCGGCCCCGAGGCGCCCATCGGAGAGAACCTCACCAACGGCATCAAGCTGGCGGAAGAGGACCTCAAGAAGCAGGGGCTGCAGGTCCAGATCGTCTGGGAGGACGACACCGGCGTGCCCAAGATCGCGATGAGCGCCATGGAGAAGCTGGCCACCCGGGAGGGCGTCACGGGCATCGTCGGGCCCTACACCTCCGCCTGCGCCAACGCCGTGTCCAAGCTCGCCGAGCGCTACAAGGTGCCCCTCCTGGTGCCCGCCGCGGCCAAGGAGGAGATCACCCGCCAGGGCCTGAAGTACGTCTTCCGCATGAACGCCCCGGCGGACGTCTACGCCTCCGTGCTCGTGGACGCCGCCCTCACGATGGGCAAGCCGAAGACCGTCGCCTTCATCTACGAGAATACCGACTTCGGGAACAGCACCAGCAAGACCGCCAAGGAGTACGTCGCCAAGAAGGGGATCCAGGTGGTGGCGGACGAATCCTACTCGAAGGGCGCCCAGGACTACCGCTCCACACTCACCGTCATCAAGTCCAAGAACCCGGACCTGGTCTTCCTCGTGAGCTACGTGGCCGACGCCATCCTCCTCATGCGGCAGAGCAAGGAGGTCGGGTTGAAGCCCCAGGCCTTCCTCGGCGGCGGCGCGGGCTACACAACCGCCCAGTTCGCGGCGGAGAAGGCCGTGAGCAATTTCGTGTTCAGCTGCACTCAGTGGACCGACGACGTGAGCTGGCCCGGCGCCAAGGAGTTCGGCGCGCGCTACAAGGCGAAGTTCGGCAAGGAGCCCACCTACCACGCCGCCTGCGCCTACGCCTCCATGATGGTGATGGCCGACGCCGCGAAGACGGCGAAGGGCGACAAGGACAGGACCCAGGCCGCCCTCAAGGCCGGGAAGTGGAACGGCATCATGGGCGAAGTGAAGTTCGAGGACTACGCGGGGTTCAACAATCAGAACAACCACACGATGCTGGTGCAGCAGCTCTTCGACGGGAAGTACGAGACCGTCTTCCCCGCGAAGTTCGCGACGAAGAAGCCCGTCTTCCCCTTCCCCGGCTGGAAGTGAGCGCCTGACCCGAGGGCCGGGGGCCTTCCCCGGCCGCCCTTCGAACCCAAGACCGGAGACGCGACATGGACGTCTTCCTGCAGTCGCTCATCAGCGGGATCCTCCTGGGCGGCGTCTACGCCCTCATCGGGACCGGCCTGACCCTGATCTTCGGGGTGATGCGGATCATCAACTTCGCCCACGGCGACATCCAGATGGTGGGGATGTACCTCACCTACCTCCTGTTCGTTCACCTCGGCATCGATCCCTTCGTCTCCGTGCTGATCACCTTCCCGGCGATGTTCCTCTTCGGTGGGCTGCTGCAGAGGGTGTTCATCAACCGGGTGCTGGACGCCCTGCCCCAGAACCAGATCCTGCTCACCATCGGCCTGGGCCTGGTGATGAGCAACACCGCCATGCTGATCTTCACGTCGGACTACAAGATCCTCACCACCTCCTACAGCTCGGGGAGCCTCAAGCTCGGCGGCATCTCCATCAGCCAGCCCATGGCCATCTCCTTCCTCATCACGGTGGCCATCACCGCGGCCCTCTGGTGGTTCCTGAAGAAGACGGACACCGGCCAGGCCATCCGGGCCACCGCCCAGGACCGGGACGCGGCGCGCCTCATGGGCATCAACGTCAGGCGCATGTCCATCCTGGCCTTCGGCCTGGGCTCGGCCCTGGTGGCCACGGCGGGCGCCCTCATCTCGCCCACCTACTACATCTACCCCCAGGTGGGATCGGCCTTCACCCTCAAGGCCTTCGTCATCACGGTGCTCGGCGGCATGGGCAGTATCGTTGGCGCGGCCCTGGGCGGCGTGCTCATCGGCATCGCCGAGAGCCTGGGCGGGGCCTACATCAGCGCGGGGTGGAAGGACGTGGTGGTCTTCGCGATCTTCCTGCTGGTCCTCCTCGTGAAGCCCTCCGGGCTCCTCGGCAAGTCCGCGGCGTGAGGAGGCGACCATGATCCCGGCATCCCGCCTCCAGTCCCGCCTCGCGGCCGCGGCCTCCCTCCTCCTCCTCGCGGCCCTCCTGCTCCTGCCCCGCCACGTGGAGAGCCCCTACGCCCTCCATGTGCTCATCCTGATCTTCCTCAGCACGATCATGGGCCAGGCCTGGAACATCCTGGGCGGCTACACGGGGCAGTATTCCGTGGGCCACGCCGCCTACTTCGGCGTGGGCGCCTACGTCACGGCGTCCCTGCTCCTGAACCGGCAGGTGGCGCCCTGGGTGGGGATGTGGGCGGGAGCGGCGGCCGTGGTCGTGGTCGCCCTCGTCATCGGCAGCATCTGCTTCCGGCTCCGGGGACCCTACTTCGTGCTGGCCTCCATCGCCGTCACCGAGATCATTCGGCTCACCGCCACCAACCTGAAGGACCTCACCAACGGGGCCGAGGGCCTCCTGGCCACCGACATCCCTCCGCTGAAGGTCGGGGCCACGGTGCTGACCGACTTCGGGACCAAGGTGCCCTTCTACTACATCGCGCTCGGGATGGCGGTGCTCACCGTCCTGGCCACTTGGGTCGTGGAGCGCACCAAGCTCGGGTACTGCTTCCAGGCCATCCGGGAGGACCAGGACGCCGCGCACTCCCTCGGCATCAACCCTGCCTTCCACAAGAACGTCGCGCTCGTCATCTCCGCGGTGCTCACCTCCTTCGCCGGCGCCTTCTACGCCACCTACGTCGGCTTCGTGGATCCGCCGACGACCCTGGGACTCGACCTCAGCGTGCAGATCGTCCTCATCTGCATCATCGGCGGCATCGGCACCCTCCCGGGGCCGGTGCTGGGGGCTTGCATCCTCGTGCCCCTCTCCGAGGTCCTGCGCAGCAACGCGGTGCCCGAGCTCCTGGTGAAGTGGGGGTGGATGAACGGCGACTCGGGCGCAGGGCTCTTCCTGAAGGAGAACCTGGCCCACGCCCACGTCCTCATCTACGGGATCCTCGTCGTCCTCGTGATCCTCTTCATGCCCGAGGGTCTGGTGGGCTTCTTCCGCCGGATCACCCGGGGGCGGAGGGCCGCCTGATGCCCATCCTCGCCATCGACCACGTCAGCAAGTTCTTCGGCGGGCTCGCCGCCAACTCCGATGTCAGCTTCAGCATGGAGGAGGGCACCATCCTAGGCCTCATCGGCCCCAACGGCGCAGGCAAGACCACGCTGTTCAACTGCATCACCGGCTACTATCCACCCTCCAAGGGGGAGATCTGGTTCGACGGCCGGAAGATGAACGGCCTCCAGCCCGACCGGGTCTGCAAGCTCGGCATGGCGCGTACCTGGCAGAAGGTGCGGCCCCTGGCCAAGATGACCGTCCTCGACAACGTGATGGTGGGCGCCCTCGCCCGCACGAACTCCCTGCGCGCGGCGCGGGAGGCCGCCCGCGCCCAGCTCGAGGTGGTCCGGCTGGCCCACAAGGCGGACATGCTGGCGGGGGGCCTGCCCATCGGGGAGCGCAAGCGCCTCGAGGTGGCCCGGGTGCTGGCCACCGGACCGAAGCTGCTGCTCCTGGACGAGGTGATGGGCGGCCTGAACCCGGCCGAGAGCGAGGAGATCATCCAGCTCATCCTCGACATCCGGACGCGCGGCCTGACCCAGATGGTCATCGAGCACGACATGAAGGCCATCATGCGGATCTCCGACCGCATCGTGGTGCTCAACTCCGGGGAGATGCTCGCCGAGGGCAGCCCCGAGGAGATCGTCGCGAATCAGGACGTCGTGGACGCCTACCTGGGGGAGAGCCATGCTGAGGATTGAGAAGCTCAGCTTCGCCTACGGCGACCTCCGGGTGCTCTGGGACGTCGACCTCGAGGTCTCGGAGGGAGAGATCGTCACGGTGGTGGGCGCCAACGGCGCGGGGAAGTCGACGATCCTGAAGAACGTCTCGCGCCTCGTGAAGCCCCTGTCGGGCGCCATCCGTTTCCTCGACGAGGATCTCGGTCGCTGCGAGCCCCACGACGTGGTGGGTCGGGGCGTCGTCCAGGTCCCCGAGGGCCGCAAGATCTTTCCCGAGCTCACCGTGACGGAGAACCTGCGGATGGGCTCCTACCTCCCCGGGGCGCGGAAGGACCGGGAAAAGAACCTGGAGTGGGTCTTCACCCTCTTCCCGCGGCTGAAGGAGCGGGAGAAGCAGCTCGGCGGCACCATGAGTGGCGGCGAGCAGCAGATGCTGGCCATCGCCCGGGGCCTCATGGCCAACCCCAAGCTTCTCCTCCTGGACGAGCCCTCCCTGGGCCTCTCGCCCCTCTTCGTGAAGAACATTTTCCGCATCATCCAGGACATCAACGCCGAGGGCGTGACGATCCTCCTGGTGGAGCAGAACGTCTACCAGAGCCTGCGCATCGCCCACCGGGCCTACGTGCTCGAGACCGGCCGGGTGGTCCTCCAGGGGACGGGGCGGGAGCTTCTGCAGGACGAGCACGTGAAGAAGGCCTTCCTCGGCATGTGAAAGGAGCCGCCATGACCACCGTGGGCGAATGGATGACCCGAAACCCCTTCACCATCGAGGAGAACGCCTCGGTCATCGAGGCCATCCATCTCATGAAGGAGAAGAGCATCCGGCGCCTGCCGGTCATGCGGCAGGGCCGATTCACGGGCCTCGTCACCGACCGAATGCTGAGCGAGTACGCCCCCAGCAAGGCCACCAGCCTGGACACCTGGGAGGTCCACTACCTCCTCTCGAAGACGCCCGTGAAAGACGTGATGAACCCCGCCCCCGTGTCGGTGGGCCCTGGGATGAACATGGTGGACGCGGCCCGCCTCTTCCTGGAGCGGAAGCTCTACGGCCTCTGCGTGGTGGACGAGGAGGGCCGCCTCGTCGGGATCATGTCGGTGGGGGACATCCTGAAGGCCGTGGTGGCCCTGTTCCCCAAGGCGTGACGCCAGCCCGTCATGGGATCGGCTATGGTGTCCCCTGACCATCCCAACCCCTGAACCCGATGCCCTGCATGGAGGCGACCATGAGCCAGGACCTTTATCCCGTGAAGCAGAAGATCCGGGACCGCGCGCACATCGGGAGCATCGAGGAGTACGAGCGGCTCTACCGCCTCTCCCTCGACCTGCCCGAGTGGTTCTGGGGCGAGCAGGCCAAGGCGCTGACCTGGTACCACCCCTGGCAGTCGGTCTTCGACGCCGACTACGAGGAGGTGGACTTCTCCTGGTTCTCCGGCGGGCGCCTGAACGCCTCCTTCAACTGCGTGGACCGCCACCTCGCGGACCGTGGCGACAAGACCGCGATCATCTGGGCCAAGGACGAGCCCGGTGACTACCAGCACATCACCTACCGGGAGCTGAAGCACAACGTCTGCCGGGTGGCCAACGTGCTGCTCCACCATGGCGTGCGCAAGGGCGACCGGGTGTGCATCTACCTCACGATGATCCCCGAGCTGGTCTACACCATGCTCGCCTGCGCCCGCATCGGCGCGGTGCATTCGGTGGTCTTCGGCGGATTCTCCGCCGAGTCCCTGCGGGACCGCATCGTGGACGCGAAGTGCAAGGTGGTGGTCACCGCCAACGAGGGGCTCCGGGGCGGCCGCCGGGTCCCCCTCAAGAAGACCGTGGACCGCGCCGTGGAGGGCATGTCCCTCGTCGAGACCGTGCTGGTGGCCCGCCGCACCGACGCCGAGGTGCCCATGGAGCCGGGCCGCGACCTCTGGCTCGAGGAGGAATGCACCAAGCAGCGGTCCACCTGCACCAACGCCTGGATGGGCGCCGAGGACCCGCTCTTCATCCTCTACACCAGCGGCAGCACCGGGAAGCCCAAGGGCCTGATGCACACCACCGGGGGCTACCTCACCTACGCGGCCTTCACCCACAAGCTGGTCTTCGACTACCAGCCCGGAGACGTGTATTTCTGCGCCGCCGACATCGGCTGGGTGACCGGCCACAGCTACATCGTGTACGGCCCGCTGGCCAACGGGGCCACCACCGTGATCTTCGAGTCCACGCCGCTCTACCCCGACGCCGGGCGCTACTGGCGCATCGTGGATGACCTCCACGTGAACATCTTCTACACGGCGCCGACGGCCCTGCGGGCGCTGGCCCAGGCCGGGGACGAGTGGGTGAAGAAGTACAGCCGCGAGTCCCTGCGCATCCTCGGCACCGTGGGCGAGCCCATCAACCCCGAGGTCTGGCGCTGGTACCACGACGTGATCGGCGACGAGCGCTGTGCCGTGGTGGACACCTGGTGGCAGACCGAGACCGGCGGCATCCTCATCACGCCGCTCCCGGGCGCCATCCCGACCAAGCCGGGTTCGGCCACCCTGCCCTTCTTCGGCGTGAAGCCCGTCATCGTGGATCCCGCCACCGGCCAGCCCCTGGAGGGCAACGGCGTGAGCGGCGCGCTCTGCCTCGGCACCCCGTGGCCCGGCCAGGCCCGCACGGTGCACGGCGACCACAAGCGCTTCCAGGAGACCTACTTCACCCAGTACCCCGGCTACTACTTCACCGGCGACGGGGCGCGGCGGGACGAGGACGGCTACTACTGGATCACCGGCCGCATCGACGACGTCATCAACGTGAGCGGCCACCGCCTCGGCACCGCCGAGATCGAGAGCGCCCTGGTGGCCCACGAGGCCGTGGCCGAGGCCGCGGTGGTGGGCTTCCCCCACGACATCAAGGGCACCGGCATCTACTGCTACGTGCTGCTCAACTCCGGCTACGACAAGGACGACCCCGAGCAGCTCCAGGGCGCCCTCAAGGAGCAGGTGCGGCAAGCCATCGGCGCCTTCGCGACCCCGGACCGCGTCCACCTCGCCTCGGGCCTGCCCAAGACCCGCAGCGGCAAGATCATGCGCCGCATCCTGCGCAAGATCGCGGCCTCGGAGTACGACGGCATGGGCGACATCAGCACCCTGGCCGAGCCCGACGTGGTGGCCCGGCTCATCGAGGAGCACAAGGCCGGCCACGCCTGAGGCTTCAGAGGTCTTCCGACCCACCGGGGGGCGCGCCGCCCCCCAGGTGGGCCTTGGCCGCGGCGAGGAAGTCCGTGCGGGCCCGGGCGTGGTCGAGGATGGGCGCCGGGTAGTCCAGGCGCGAGCGCACGGCCTCCGGGGCCTCCCAGGGGGCGTGGATCCAGCGCGCGTCGAGGGCGGCGAGCTCGGGCACCCAGCGGCGCACGTAGTCTCCGCTCGGGTCGAAGCGCCGCCCCTGGCTCGCGGGGTTGAAGATGCGGAACCAGGGCTGGGCGTCGCAGCCGCAACCCGCGGACCACTGCCAGCCGGCGTTGTTGGGCGCCCAGTCGCCGTCCACCAGCCACCGCAGGTAGTGGGCCTCGCCCCGGCGCCAGGAGATGCGCAGGTCCTTGGTGAGGAAGCTGGCCGCGACCATGCGGGCGCGGTTGTGGACGAAGCCCTCCGCCCGCAGCTGGCGGGCGGCGGCGTCCACCACGGGATAGCCGGTGCGTCCCTCCGCCCAGGCCTCGAAGCCGGCCTCATCCTCCTTCCAGGGGAAGGCCTCCCAGGCGGGGCGGAAGGGGTGCTCCAGCAGGTCCGGACGGTCCCACAGCAGGTGATGGGCGAACTCCCGCCACACCAGCTCATTGAGGAAGGCGTCCACGTCCGCATCCCGGCCGGTGCCGAACTGGTTCGACACGGCCCACCACAGGTCCGCCGGAGAGAGGGTCCCGAACTTGAGGTCGGCGCTGAGCCGCGAGGTGGCGTCCCAGTCCATGCGGTTCCTGCCCTCCCGGTATCGCGAGAGCGGGCTGGCGAGGAAGGCCTTCAGCCGGGCCCGCGCGGCCTTCTCGCCGCCTCGGAGCAGCCGGGGATTATCGGGGATGCCCAGGTCCGCCAGGGCCGGGATCGCGGCCTCGGGGACGGGCTCGAGCCCCGTGGGCAGGGGCGGCAGGGCCCGGGGGGCGGGACTCGCGGCGGGTACGGCCGCGGCCCGGGCGAAGGCTCGGGCGAAGGGGGTGAAGACGCCGAACATCCCACCCGCCTGGGTGCGCAGGGAGCCCGGCGGGACCAGGGTCGCGCCACGGTGGAGCTGGAAGGGGATGCCCCGCGCGCCGAGCGCCGCTCCGACCCGGCGGTCCCGCTCCCGGGCGAAGGGCTCCACCCAGGCCTGGGCCGAGACCCTGTCCACCCTCCAGCGCGCGGCCAGCTCGGGGATGCGCTCCACCGCGCGGCCCTCCACCACGATCAGCCGGGAGCCCAGGTGGACGAGGTTCGCCTGGAGGCTCCGCAGGCTCTCCAGGAGGAAGGCCATGCGATGCGGGATCTTCCGGGCCCGCGCCGGCGCGAAGAAGAAGGGATCCAGGCAGAACACGGGAAGGACCTCGCCGCCCTCGACGGCCTCCCGCAGCGGCCCGTGGTCCGCCACCCGGAGGTCCTTGCCCCGGAACCAGACGAGGGTGCGCATGGGAAGGAGCCTAGCGGCCCGCGACCGGGGCCGGGGGCTGCCCGGTCTCGACAGCGTCCACGGCAGGCGCCGGGGAAGTCTGGACAAGGAAGGGGGTTGGCCTCGGGATGAGACAAGAAGTCTAATAATATTTTTTGACAGATGCCGACCTCCACCCCGTCCCCGACCACCCCCACCGTCGTCCTCGCCGGCGGCAATGGGCTCCTGGGCCGCAGGCTCGCCAGGGCCTTCCAGGACGACGGTGCCCGGGTCGTGGTGCTCAGCCGGGACCCGGCCCGGTGCCGGGTGCCCGAAGGCATCGAGGTTGCACCCTGGTCTGGCCTGGCGAGGCTGCTGGAGGTGTCGGACGCCCTGGTGAACCTCGCGGGCGAAGGCATCGCCGATCAGCGTTGGAGCCAGGCCCGCAGGTCGGCCATCCTCCGCAGCCGGGTGGAGAGCACCCGCCGCCTGGTGGAGGCCCTCGACAAGGCGGCCCGCCGCCCCGGGGTGCTGGTCAATGCTTCCGCCACGGGCTTCTACGGCGGCCGGGACGCCGCGCCGGTGGACGAGGATTCGAAGGCCGGCGCAGGCTTCCTCCCGGAGGTCTGCCGAGCCTGGGAGGCCGAAGCGGATCGCGCGGCAGAATTGGGCCTGCGGGTGGTGAAGGTACGCATCGGCATCGTGCTGGCCCGGGAGGGCGGGGCCCTGGTGCCCATGGCCCGCGCGGCCCGCTGCTTCCAGGGCGCGAAACTGGGGGACGGCCGCCAGGGCTTCCCCTGGATCCATGTCGAGGACCTCGTCTCGGTGTTCCTGCGGGCGGTGGAGGACCCGGCGCTGTCGGGGCCCGTGAACGCCGTGGCGCCGCAGCTGCTCAGCAACGAGGCCTTCACCCGCGCCCTCTGTCGCGCCGTCCATCGCCCCTACTTCGCGCTGGCGCCGGGCTGGGCCACCGCCCTCGGCGCCCGGGCCCTGATGGGGGAGATGGCCGGGGAGCTCCTGCTCAAGGGCGCCTTCGTCCGTCCCCGCAAGCTCGAGGCGGCGGGCTTCCCCTTCCGTTTTCCCACCGCCGAACAGGCCCTGGAGGACCTCTGCCATGCGTGAGGAGCTTCTGATCTCGATCCAGGACGTCCCGGCGCCCCGGAGCGAGGTCTTCCCCTTCTTCGAGGACCCCGCGAACCTCGAGGCCCTCACGCCGCCCTGGCTGCGCTTCCGCATCCTGACGCCCGCCCCCCTGCCCCGGGGCGAGGGCGCCGTGTACGAATACCGCCTGAAGGTGCGCAGCCTGCCCCTGCGCTGGCGCACCCTCATCGAGGCCTTTGAGCCGGGGCGGCGCTTCGTGGACCGCCAGGTCGCGGGCCCCTACGCCCTCTGGCACCACACCCACCGCTTCGAGGATCTGCCCGGCGGCGGAACGCGGCTCGTCGACCAGGTGCGCTACCGCGTCGGGTGGGGCCTCCTGGGCCGGATCGCGCACGCGCTCTGGGTGCGCCGCGATCTGGAGCGGGTCTTCGCGTACCGCCGGGAGGCCATCGCCGCCCGCTTCGGCGCCCTGGACCTGGCCGCCTGAGACCTCAGGCCAGCTCGGCGGTGAGGAAGTGCGGCCCCGCCTCGGTGATGCGGGCCATCACCAGTTCGCCGAAGGGCAGCGGCCGCGCGGGACCCGCGGCGAGGCGCACGTTCTTCCAGGAGGCGGTGCGGGCCAGCCAGTGGCCGTGCTCCTCGGCGCCGGCGCTTTCCACCCGCACGGGCAGGGTGCGGCCCACCTCGCGGCGGTTCGAGGCCAGCGTCAGTTCAAGCTGGCGCCGCTGCAGCTCCGCGAGGCGCGCGGACTTGACCGCCTGGGGCGTGTCGTCCTTGAGGCGCAGGGCCGCCGTGCCGGGCCGCGGGCTGTAGATGAAGCTGAAGGAGGCGTCGAACTTCACGGCGTCCAGGAGGCGCAGGGTGTCCTCGAAGTCCTGGTCGGTCTCCCCCGGGAAGCCCACGATGAAGTCCGTGCTGAGGGTGAGCTTGAAGCGGCCCTCGCCCAGGTAGGCGAGGCGTTCGAGGTAGTCCTCGACCGTGTATTCCCGCAGCATGCGCCGCAGCACGCGGTTCGAGCCGCTCTGGACCGGCAGGTGGAGGAAGGGCGCGATCCTGGGGTTGGTGACGAGCACCTGCGCCAGCTCCCGGGTGAAGTTCATGGGGTGGCTCGTGGTGAAGCGGATCCACTCCAGGCCCTCGACCTCGGAGACCCGCTCCAGCAGCTCGGCGAAGGTGCAGCCGCCGGCGTAGCTGTTCACGTTCTGGCCCAGGAGCTCGACTTCCCGATAACCGGCCGCCACCAGGCCCCGGACCTCCGCCACCACGTCCTCGAAGGGCCGGGAGCGCTCGGCGCCGCGGGTGGTGGGCACGATGCAGTACGTGCAGGCGTGGTTGCAGCCCTCGATGATGGTGACCAGGGCCTTGGCGGTGCCCCGGCGCCGGGCCACGTCCGGCGGGAAGAGGTGGTTGTCGGGGTATTCCCCGGTGTCGATGACCTTCTTCCGTCCGGCCTTCGCCTCCTCCACCAGGCGGGGCAGCTGCTTCAGGGCCATGGTGCCCAGCACGAAGTCGATGTGGGGCGCGCGGCGGAAGAGGGCCTCCTGCTCCTGCTGGGCGAGGCACCCCGTCACCCCGACGAGCAACGGCCGGCGCTCCTTCTCCTCCCGGAGGCGCCCGAGCTCGGAGTAGACCTTGTGGACCGCCTTCTCGCGGATGCTGCAGGTGTTCAGGAGCACCAGGTCGGCCTCCTCGGGGGATGCCACGGCCTCGAAGCCGTCGCGCTCCAGCAGGCCCGACAGCTTTTCGCCGTCGTGGTCGTTCATCTGGCAACCCCAGGTCTGGACGTGGAACTTCATCCGCTTGCTCCCAACCCTTCATCCTATCGGGGGGTCAAGAACATGCATGTGAAAACCTGTGAAGACCGGGGGGGCACCTCCCTTCTCGCGTTTTTTACCTAGGGAATCCCAGTAAAAAATCCCCGGAAGGGTGGCACGAAGGCTTGATCACGCGCTAACTTAGGGGCGATTTCCCAAGGCGACAAGGAACGGACGGCATGTCAGGCCAACCCAAACGACTCGGCGAACTGCTCGTGGAAGCGGGCCTGGTCAACGCCTCCCAGCTCCAGGAGGCCCTCCGCTACCAGCGGATGATGGGCGGCCGCATGGGCGGCGCGATGGTCGCGCTGGGCTACATCACCGAGGAGGTCCTCATGGACTTCCTGGCGCACAAGACCGGCGTCCCCCGGGTGGACGTGTCCCATGTGGAGGTGGACGTGGAGGTCCTGAAGCGCGTGCCGCGCCGGCTCGCGGAGCAGCTCACGGTCCTGCCCATCGCCTTCAAGGAGCCCAAATCCCTCGTCCTGGCCATGGCGGATCCCCTGGACCTGAACGCCATCGACAGCGCCCGCTTCGCTTCGGGCATGGGCATCGAGCCCGTGGTGGCCTCCCACAGTTCCCTCAAGGCGGCCATCGCCGAGCAGTATCGGAGGCTGGACCGGCAGCCCAGCACCACCGTCGAGGTCGGAGGCCCCGTCCCGCTGGAGGGCGGCCTGCCCGTGAACTTCTCCTTCCAGGAGATCCCCATCCAGCGCAAGGAGGAGCCCCCGGCGCCGGGAAACCGGCCCTATGGGCGCGATCCATTCTTCGACGGTCCGGCGCCGACCCATTCGGCAGGGGAAGGTCCGGCCCTGGACCCTTTCGGGCTCTTCGGTGCCCCGGGCCTTCTCGCACCCGACGCCCTGCCCGTGCCGGATCCCTTCCCCGCAGGACCCGGCGCGGTCCGGGAGGAGACGCTCCCCGCCCTCGTCCACGAGGCGCCCCGCGCGGTGCCGCCGAAGAAACGGCTCTCCGCCTTCAGGACGAGGACCATCCTCTTCGGGCTCATCAAGCACCTCGAGCAGCGCGGCCTGCTCAACGAGGACGAGCTGGCGAACCACATCAACCAGCTGGTGGACGGCGGCATCCTGAAGGACGAAGGGCGCACGGGCAGCATCCGGATCATGCCGGAGTAGCCCCCAGGGGACCGCTCAAGGCTCCTTGCGGACTTCCGAGGACGCCCGATTGAGAGCCTCCAGCCTGGGCAGCGGACAGGCCTCCCGATGGCCGCAGCCGCCGCAGCCGGACGCGCAGCCGGTTCCCAGGGCGGCCTTCCAGAGGTCGCGGCCGAACCACAGGGCCGCGCCCAGCACGGCGAGGAGGACGATCAGGAACTGGAGGGTCATGGCCGCGCCGTCCTTCCTCAGCCCAGGCCCAGCAGCCGCCCCGCCTGGACGGTGCCGTAGGCGAGGAGCCAGCCGAGCCCGAGGCCATAGGCCACGGTGAAGCCCGCCCAGCGCCAGCCCCCCGCCTCGCGGCGGATCATGCTCACGGTGCCCAGGCAGGGCGTGTAGATGAGGGTGAAGACCATGAAGGCGAGGGCCGTGAGGGGGGTCCAGCCGCTGCGGTCCCGCAGGTTCTGCTGGAGGGGGCTGAGGGTGCCGCCTTCGGCGGCCTCCTCGCTGGCCTGGTGGATCACCGCCATGGTGCTCACCACGATCTCCTTGGCCACGAAGCCCGCCGTGAGGGCGATGACGTCCTTCCAGGCCTCGGCGCGGCGGTGCTCGGGGTCCACGATGGGCCGCAGGAGCGGCTCCACGGTCCGTCCCAGGCGCGCAGCCAGCGAAGTGTTCACGATGCGGCTCTCGTAGGCGCGCCGGAGGTCGGCGAGGCGCTCATCCTTCGCCGCCTTGTCCAGCTCCGAGGCCGCCACCGCCTGCTGCTGCTGGCGGTACTCCACCGCCCATTCCCGGTTGGCGATGCCGGGGTAGCGGGAGATGAACCACACCAGGGTGGCGCCGGCGAAGATGGTCGTTCCCGCGCGCTTGAGGAAGATGCTGCCCTTCTCCCACATGTGGATGGCGGTGGTCTTGAGCACCGGCAGGCGGTAGGGGGGCAGCTCCATGACGAAGGGCGCGCTGGGCCCGGCGAAGAGCGTGCTGCGCAGCACGCGCCCCATGAGGATCGCCAGCAGCATGCCGCCGAACTGCAGGCCGAGCACCACGAGGCCCGCCTTCCACGGGACGAAGAAGGACCCGGCGATCACCACGAAGACCTGGTAGCGGGCCGAGCAGCTCACCAGCGGCGTGACGAGGATGGTGATGAGGCGGTCCTGACGGCTCTCGATGGTGCGGGTGGCCTGGATGGCCGGCACGTTGCAGCCGCTGCCCATGATGAGGGGGATGAAGCTCTTCCCGTGCAGCCCCATGAGGTGCATCACGCGGTCCATGATGAAGGCCGCCCGCGCCATGTAGCCGGTGTCCTCCAGGAAGCTGATGCAGCCCATGAGGATCATGATCACGGGCAGGAAGACCACCACCGTGCTGACGCCGGGGATGACGCCGTCCACCAGGAGGCTCGTCAGCTCGCCCGGGGGCAGCCGGTCCGCCAGCAGCCCGGAGAGGGCCTTGAAGGCCTCCCCGATCCAGTCCTGGGGGTACTTCCCGAGGGTGAAGGAGAGGACGTACACCACGCCCATCACCGCGAGGAAGATCGGGATGCCGAACCAGCGGTGGGTGAGGACCCCGTCCAGGCGGTCCTTGAAGGCCCGGGCGGGCTGGGCGGGCTGGCTCAGCACTTCGCTCACGAGGCCGTGGGCGAAGCCGTAGCGGCGCTCGGCGATGAGGGTGGCGGTGTCGTCCCCGAGGTGGGCCTCGAGGAAGGCGACGCTTTGGGCCACCTGGGCCTCCACGGCCTCCCGGGCATGGCTCTGCGCCAGCAGTCGCGCGCCCTCGGGGCTGCCTTCGAGAAGCAGCAGGGCCATCCAGCGGGGCGAGACGCTCCGGCCCAGGGGCTCGTCCTTGCGCACCTCGGCCTCGATCTTCCCGAGCTCGCCCTCGATGTCGTGGCCGTACTCCACCGGGCCCTTGCCCGGCGCCGCGGCGGACCAGTCCCGCAGGGCCGGGTGCCCGCCGCGGGAGACCGCCACCAGCGCGTCCTTCAAGGCCTGGATCCCTTCCTCCCGGTTCCCCACCGTGGGGATCACCGGACCGCCGAGGAGGGTCTCCAGGGCCGGCAGGTCGAAGCGGATGCCCTTCGCCTCGGCGTCGTCCATCATGTTGAGGACGAACACCATGGGCTTGCGCAGCTCCAGGAGCTGGGTGGTGAGGTAGAGGTTGCGTTCCAGGTTGGAGGCGTCCAGCACGTTCACCAGGACGTCCACGCCGCGGCCGGACTCGTCCCCCAGGGAGAGGAAATGGGCGGCGATTCGCTCGTCCTCGCTGCGGGCCGCCAGACTGTAGGTGCCCGGAAGGTCCACCACCTCCAGGGTGATGCCCTGGTGCGCCAGCTCGCCGCTGCGGCGCTCCACGGTGACGCCGGGCCAATTGCCCACGTGATGGCGCGCGCCGGTCAGGCCGTTGAAGAGGGTCGTCTTGCCGCAGTTGGGATTGCCCGCCAGGGCGACGGTGACCATGGAGCTCAGGCCGGGAGGACCAGGATGCAGGAGCTTTCCTCCCGCCGCAGGGAGAGGTGGTAGCCCTTGATGACCAGTTCCATGGGGTCGCCCAGCGGCGCCAGCTTCTCGACCCTGAGCCGGGCGCCCTTGATGAAGCCCATCTCCAGCAGCCGCTGGCGGATGGCGCCCTTGGCCACCACCTTCGCAACCGCGGCCTCCTGGCCCGGGCGCAGGTCGCTCAGGGGGCAGGGCTCCAGGGTCGCGGCAGGGGCGGGCACAGGCTGATTTTGAGTCATTGTCTCAACACCGGATTCAAGTTTACGGTGCCCGGGCGCCGTCACAACGCGAAAAGGCGGGACCTGGATCACAGGTACAATCGAGGCCACCCATGACCGTGCCCAACGCCCTGACCCTGCTGAGGATCCTCGCGATCCCTTTCTTCGCCATCGCGGTCTGGTACGGCCACCTCTGGCACGCCCTGGTGCTCTTCGTGGCCGCGGGGCTGACGGACCTCCTGGACGGGTGGATCGCCCGGGCCTTCAACCAGCGCAGCCGCCTCGGGGCCATCCTCGACCCGGCGGCGGACAAGCTGCTCATGACCACGGCCTTCATCCTCATGGCCCTGCCCAAGGACCACCTGCGCCTGCCCATCCCGGCCTGGGTGGCCATCCTCGCCATCAGCCGCGACGTGGTGATCTCCCTGGTGGCCCTGGTGGCCTGGGTGAAGGACGAGCGCCTGGACCAGCGGCCGAGCCTCCTCGGCAAGGTCACCACCGGCGCCGAGATCGTCGCCCTGGGGACGGGCCTCCTGGTGAACGCCCTGGGCCCCGTGCCCTGGCAGGGGTGGGTGATCCCCTGGGTCTACTACGCCATGGCCGCCTTCGTGCTGGCCTCGGGGATCCACTACTACCACCGCACCAGCAAGGACATCCACGAGCACCACGGCGGATCGGGGGAACTCCCTTGAGCGAGCCCTCGGACCGCTCCCTGTTCGGCGGGCTCCCGCTGCGCTACGCGGCCCTGGGCATCGGAGCCCTGGTGGCCCTCTGGCTGCTTCGCGGGGCCCTGATGCCCTTCTTCGTGGCCATGACCCTGGCCTACCTGCTGGGACCGGTGGTCACGCGCCTGGAGCGGCACATGCCCCGGCACCGGGCCGTGGTGCTTGTGCTCGTCGCCACGGTGGGCATCACGGCGGGTCTGCTGCTCTGGACCCTCCCGATGATCCAGGACCAGATCCTTCGCCTGGCCTCCTCCCTCCCGGAGTGGAAGGCCAAGTTGGACGCCCGGCTCACGCCACTGCTGCAGGCCCATCCCGAATGGCTCGAGCGGGTGAAGAAGGCCATCGACGACGTGGATGCGGCAGCGGCCCTGGGCCGCGTCCTTTCCCTCTCCAAGGGCGTGCTGGACCTCTTCCTCGCGCTCCTCGAACTCATCCTGGTCCCGCTGATCCTCTACCACCTCCTCCAGGACGGGCCCGGCATGCTGGCCTCCCTCCAGCAGCTGGTTCCGCCCCGGCTGCGGGGCCGGGCCGAAGGCACGGCGAAGGAAATCCATGAGCGCCTCGGCGGCTACATCCGCGGCCAGATCGCCGTGGCGGCGGTCATGAGCGTGCTCCAGACCCTCGCCTTCCTGGCTCTCGGCGTGCCCTACGCCTGGCTCCTGGGCCTCGTCTCCGGCGTCTTCAACCTCATCCCCTACTCGCCCTATGTGGTGGGTCTCGTGCCCGCCCTCATCCTGGCGGGCATCGAGGGCGGCGGCGGAGGGCGGCTCCTGCTCATCGCCATGGTCTTCGCCGCGGTGCAGAAGGTGGAGGCCCTCTACCTGACGCCGGTCTGGGTGGGCAAGGCCAGCAAATTGCATCCCCTGGAGGTGCTCCTCGCCCTCATCGCCTTCGGCCACTGGTTCGGGGTGCTGGGCCTGCTCTTCGCGGTGCCCCTGATGGTCTGCGTGAAGGTGGCCCTGGAGCGCGTGCTGGAGGACTACCGGCAGCACCCGTGGTTCCAGGAGGAAAGCGGTCCTCGCATCGAGATGCCCTGAGGTCCATACTTGAAGGTTCGCGTCGCGAGACGCCGAGGAGACACCATGGCCGGCAAGCCTTCCTTCAAGCGCGGCCCCGCGCGCCCAACCAGGACGTCGAAGGCGGCCCCCGCCCGCGCG
>JBDIBF010000055.1:0-20513 GCA_039812765.1 Holophagaceae bacterium | reverse complement strand
CGAGAACCGCGAGGTGGTGCTGGGCCTCTCCGGCGAGGAGGCGGGCTGGATCCTGGAGGCCGGCCCCGACTTCCGCGCCCACGTGGACGCCCTGGAGGTGCAGCTCCTCGTGCTGATCATGGTGGACGAACAACCCGAGAAGGCCATCCTCATGGGCGGCAAGTTCGCGGAGTTGAACTACGGCCGCGAGGACCGGGAGCTCCTGCGGGAGGCCTCCATCCAGGCGGGGCTGCAGCTGGAGGCGGCTGCCCTCCACCGCCGCCTGATGGACCAGGGACGCCTCGAGCAGGAGCTTCAGACCGCCCGGCGCATCCAGGAGAGCCTCGTCACCACCTGCGCGCCCGAGATGCCGGGCTTCAGCCTGGCCCTGCGCCTGGACCCCGCCTTCGAGACCGGCGGCGACCTGCTCTGGGTGAAGTGCCTCGCCCCGGCGGAGGACGGCGCTAAGCGCTGGCTGGCGGCGGTGGGGGACGTGAGCGGCAAGGGCATGGCCGCCGCGCTCTACATGAGCCAGGCCACGGCCCTCCTGGAGTTCGCCACGCAACGCCAGGGCGGGGGCCAGGACCGCCCCCTGGAGGCGATCCTCCACTGCCTCGACGAGGCCCTGCGGAACCTCATGGGCTCCCGGGACTTCCTCACCCTGGCGCTGCTGGAGTGGGACGAGCACGGCCGCTACCGGCTCGCCCGCGCCGGCCACCCGCCGGCCTTGCTGGTGCAGGGGGCCAAGCCCGGCGAGGCCCGGGCCCTGAGCCCCCACGGCCGGGGCCTGGGCCTGCGTCCCGCGGGGCCCCGGGACTGGGAGATCGTGGGCGGACAGCTCGGCCCGCGGGAGTGGCTGGTGCTCCATAGCGACGGCCTCACCGAGGCCATGGGCCGGAACGGCGAGCTCTACGGCCTAGACCGCTTCCTGGCCCAGCTCCAGCGGTTCTGGGGCACGGGCTCGGCGCGCGCGGCCTGCGAGGCGCTTTTCCGCGACGTTTCCGGCTTCGAGGCGCAGAATAGGGACGACCGCACCCTGCTCATCCTCGCCCGCGAAGCCGCATGACCGAATCCGCCGATTCCTCCTCCCGCCCCGCCCCGTCGCCCGCCGCCGCCCCGACGCCCGCACCCGCCCCGACGCCTGCCGTCGCGCCGGCGTGGCCCGTGGCCCTGCTGACCGCCATCCTCGCGGCCCAGCTCTGTCTCGCCTGGATCCAGGGGCGCATGCTGAACCGCCAGCACGCCCAGCTCCTGGAGATGCGCGAGGACATCCAGGGCCTCGCGGAGGCCATCGAACAGTCCTACGCGGACCCCCGCATGGAGGAGGACAGCCTCGCCCCGGCCCGCCGCCCTCGGCACCCCGCCCGGCCCGCCGGCCACCTCCGCCGCGCCGCCCTTCGCCTCCGCCAGGAGGAGAAGCCGGAGCAGGACCCCGCGGCGAAGGAGCTGGAAGCGGTGCGGCAGAGCCAGGAGAAGGCGGTCAAGGACGCGAAGGTGGCCCAGCGGAAGCTGTCCATCGAGGCCGCCGCCCAGCGCGCGGAGCGGGCCGAGAAGGTGGACAAAGCCTCCAAGGGCTTCATGTGGGCCGCGCTGGGCGCGGCGGCCATCCTCTTCGGCGCCTACGCCGCCCGCGGCTTCATCCGCCGCCAGCGGGGCTAGCCGTGTCCCTCCACGACTACCTCCAGCGGGACCCCGGCTGCGCCGCCCTCGCCGAGGGGGCCATCCACGCCGTCTCGCCCCTCCTGGAGGACACTGATCCCGCCCCGACCCTGGAGCTGCTGGACGCCTGGGCCTTCGAACTCGCCGGGCGGATGCCCCTGCCCTGGGACACCGGCGAGGCCCTGGACGTGCTGAACGACTACCTCTTCCGGCACCACGCCCTCCGCGGCGACCGGCAGCACTATGACGACCCCCGCAACGCGGTCCTGCCCATGGTGCTGGCCCGCAAGCGCGGGCTTCCGATCGCCCTCTCCATCCTCTGGATCGACGTGGCCCGGCGCATGGGTCTCGACGGCGTGGGGATCGGCCTGCCCGGCCACTTCATCACCGCCCTGCGGACCCCGGGCGGCCTCCTCTGCGTGGATCCCTTCCACGGGGGCCGTGCCGTGGGGGACGAGGAGGCCTCGGCCCTCGTGCAGCAGGCCACCGGCGGCCGTGTGGAGTACCAGCCGGCCATGCTCCGCCCGGCCTCCCACCGGGCCATCCTCACCCGCCTCGTGCGCAACCTGCACCTGCGCTTCGTGAAGGTGGAGGCCTGGGACGAGGCCCTCTGGACCGCCACCCACCTCCTCATGCTGGACCCCGAGGACCCGCTGCCCTACAAGGAGCGCGCCCTGGTGCACCTCAAGCGGGGCGCCCTCTGGCAGGCGCTCGAGGACTTCAAGGTGGCGCTGGCCAAGGCCCGGGAGGAGGACCCGGAGGTCACACGGTGGGTGCGGAAACTGGAGAAGCAATAGGCCCGGCCCTGACCTGGCTTGAGGCCTGGTGGCGACAGCGCCGGGAAGGCACCCCCGTGGACGTGGAGTTCCTCGCCCGGGAGCGGGCCCTCCTGGCTTGCCTCGAACTTGGCACGCACGAAGTCTGGCGGGGGCTGCACCAGGAGTCGGACGCCTTCGAGGCCTTCATGGCCTGGGTGAGGTCGCGCCGGGGCGCGGAGGGCCTCGAGGAGGGCCTTGAACGATTCGGCGGGTGGCTGCGGGAGGGGGGCTTCTCCGTGACGGCGGCCGACCCGGGAAGCCGGCTCGACCCGGACGACCTGGAGGCCTGGCGCCGGGACGGCTTCCTCCGGGTCCCCGCCGTGGTGCCCGAGGCCCTCTGCGACGCGCTGGTGGAGGAGATCTCGCGGCACCTCGCCCTCGATCCCGGGCGGCGGGAGACGTGGTACCGGCCGCACCCCGACTGGCAGGGCCTAATGGTCCAGCAGTGCCACGGACCCGCCCTGGAGGCCCTGCGGCACCATCCGGCCCTCCGGGCCGTCTTCGCCGACCTCCATGGCACGAACCGCCTCGTCCCGGCCTGCGAGAAGGTGAGCGTCAACCCGCCGGAGACAGGCCAGTGGCGCTTCCGGGGGAGCCCGCTGCACTGGGACGTGGACCCTGACCACCCTGTGGATCTCGCCCGGGATCCCTCCCACGTTCGGCCCTACGCCATCCAGGGCCTCGTCTACCTCGTGGACGTGCCACCGGAGCTGGGGCCGCTGGTGCTCGTCCCGGGCTTCCACCACCGCTTCGAGGCCTACCTCGCCGCGGCGGGCGGGCTCGGTCCGGCCCACGAGAAGGTGCGTGGAGAGGCCGAGCCCGTCGCGGTCCCCGGGGGCAAGGGCGACCTGGTGGCGTGGCACCAGGCGCTGCCCCACGCCGCCTCCCCCAACCGCGGCGACCGTCCGCGCTTCGCCGCCTACGTGAGCTTCTGCCCCTGAGCCCGCGCCGGGCCCCCGAGGAGGATCAATGCAGCCCATGGACCCGGACATCCTGGAACACCTGCTCGGCGTGCCCGTCGCCGCCCTGGGGACCCTCCACGGGGGCGCCCCCTTCGTCTCCATGGTCCCCGTGGCCCCCGAGCCCGGCCGCGGCTTCCTCATCCACGTGAGCCGCCTGGCCTCCCACACCCGGGACCTGGAAGCCGATCCCCGGGCCAGCCTGATGTGGATGGCGCCCCTCGACGAGGAGGCCGATCCCCTCGCCCTGCCCCGGGTGACCGTGGGATGTCACGCGGAGCCCGTACCCGGCGGCGAAGCCGACGCGGCCGCCCGGGCCTACCTCGCCCGCTTCCCCCAGGCGGAACCGCTGATCGGCTTCGGGGACTTCGGATTCTGGCGCCTGCGCCCGGATTCCGCCCGGCTGGTGGCGGGCTTCGGGCGGGCGATGAGCCTGGATCGGGACGCGGTGCTGAAGGCCCTGGAGGGGTAGGGCCTGCCGCTGCTGCGCCTCGACCAGCGTCAGCGCGGTGAGGTGCAGGAACGGGGCCCCCTCCGAGATCGAGCGGAGCGAGCGGCGGGAACGCAGTCCGTGGGACTGCGCGATCGGGGGTGGTCGGCGGAGCCGGATCGCAGGCGCCTACCGCTGCTGGGCCTCGACGACCGTCAGCGCGGTGAGATGCAGGATGTCGTTCAGGTCGCTGTGCCGCTGGAGCACGTTCGCGGGCTTGTCCATGCCGCAGGTGATGGGGCCGATGACCTCGGCGCCGGCGAGGCGCTGGATCAGCTTGTAGGCGATGTTGCCACTGTTGAGGTCGGGGAAGATGAGCACGTTGGCGCCGCCCTGGACGTCCGCGAAGGGATAGCTCTCCGCCAGGATGTCGCCGTTCAGGGCCGTGTCCGCCTGCAGCTCGCCGTCGCAGTGGAGGTCGGGGCGGAGCTGCTTCACGAGCTGGGCGGCCTTCTGCATCTTGCGGGGGCTCGGATGGTCCACGCTGCCGAAGTTGGAGAAGGAGAGCATGGCGATGCGCGGCTCCATGGCGAAGCGGTGCTGCACGAGGTCCGCGGTGAGGATGGCGATCTCCGCCAGCTCCTCGGCGGTGGGGTCGATGGCCATGGTGGTGTCGGCGAAGAAGACCACGCGGCTCTTGAGGACCAGCACGTAGACGCCGCAGACCCTTTTCACGCCCTTCTTCGTGCCGATCACCTGCAGGCAGGGCGAGATGGTCTCGGGGTAGTAGCTGGAGATCCCCGCCACGAGCCCGTCGGCCTTGCCCATCTGGCACATCAGGGCGCCGAAGACGATGCGGCGCCGCGTCTGCCGGTCCGCCTCGTAGCGGGTCACGCCCTTGCGCTTGCGGCGCTGGTAGAAGGCCTCGACCACCTCGTCCCGCCAAGCGACCTTCTCGGGATTGATGATCTCCACGTCGCCGAGGTCCACGTGGAGCTCCTCCATGCGCGCCCGGATCTTCTCCTCCCGGCCCAGCAGCACCGGGACGCAGATGCCCTCGTCCACCATGGCCTGGCAGGCCCGCAGGATCTCGGGATGGTCGCCCTCGGGGAAGACCACCCGGCGCGGATCCGCCTTGGCGCGGTTGAGCACCGTGCGGATCACGTCCTTGCTGCGGCCCTGGAGGCCCTCCAGCTGCTCCTTGTACTTCGCGAAGTCGGCGATGGGCTGCTTGGCCACGCCGCTGTCCATGGCGGCCTTGGCCACCGCCGGGGCGACCCAGAGCAGGACGCGGGGGTCGAAAGGCTTGGGGATGATGTACTCGGGGCCGAAGGCGAACTTCTGGCCCGAATAGGCCTTGGAGACGCTCTCCGGCACGTCCTCCTTGGCCAGGGCCGCCAGGGCCTGGGCCGCGGCCAGCTTCATGGGCTCGTTGATCTCGGTGGCCCGCACGTCCAGGGCGCCCCGGAAGATGAAGGGGAAGCCCAGCACATTGTTCACCTGGTTCGGGTAGTCGCTGCGCCCGGTGGCCATGATGATGTCGGGCCTCGCCGCGACGGCGGCCGGATAGTCGATCTCCGGGTCGGGGTTCGCGAGGGCGAAGACCACGGGACGCGCCGCCATGCTGCGGATCATGTCGGCGGTGAGCACGCCCTTGGCGCTGCAGCCCACGAAGACGTCGGCCCCGGCGATCACGTCGCCCAGGGTCCGCAGGTCGGACTGCTTGGCGAAGCGCGCCTTGTACTCGTTCATGCCGTCGGTGCGGCCCTCGAAGACGAGGCCCTTGGTGTCGCAGAGCCAGAGGTTCTCCAGCTTCACGCCGGCGGAGACCATCATGTTGGCGCAGGCGATGGCGGAGGCCCCGGCGCCGCTGAACACCACCTTGAGGTCCTCGAGCTTCTTGCCCGCGATCTCGCAGGCGTTGAAGAGGGCGGCGGTGCTGATGATGGCGGTGCCGTGCTGGTCGTCGTGGAAGACGGGGATCTTCATCTCGGCCTTCAGGCGCTTCTCGATCTCGAAGCATTCCGGCGCCTTGATGTCCTCCAGGTTGATGCCGCCGAAGGTGGGTTCCAGGCTCTTCACGATCTGGATGAACTTCTCCGTGTCCAGCTCGTCGATCTCGATGTCGAAGACGTCGATGTCGGCGAAGCGCTTGAAGAGCACGCCCTTCCCCTCCATCACGGGCTTGCCCGCCAGGGCGCCGATGTGGCCCAGGCCGAGGACCGCGGTGCCGTTGGAGATCACCGCCACGAGGTTGCCCTTGGTGGTGTAGCGGTAGGCGTCCTCGGGGTTCTTCTCGATCTCGAGGCAGGGCTCGGCAACGCCGGGGCTGTAGGCGAGCGAGAGGTCCCGGGCGGTGCTGGTGGGCTTGGTGGGGACGACCTCGATCTTCCCTTTCCTTCCGGTGGCGTGGTAGTCGAGGGCTTCCTGCTTGCGGATCATGGGCGTTTCCAAGAAGGGCGCGGTCCGAGCGGCCGCGCGTGAGGGTGGTCGGTCAGGCCTCCAGGCGCTCCAGGGCCTCCAGCTGCTCGCGCTGGATCCGCTGGGTGCTCCAGAAACCCCACCACGCGCCGGCCATGCCCGTGAAGCTGCCGACGCCGAAGAGGAGGGCGAGGCTGGAAGGGGAGAAGAATCCGAGCCGGGCAAGCTCCACCAGCATGGGGGAGACCGATCCCGCGCCGCGGGCGATCCCGAGCCAGAATCCGAGGAGGCCCAGGACCGCGAGGGCGCTGCCGAAGATGCCCAGGAGTCCGCCTTCGATGACCAGCGGCGTCCGGATGAAGGCTTCGCTGGCCCCCACGAGCCGCATGATGGAGATCTCGTCCTCCCGGGAGAGGATGCTCATGCGGATCACGTTGCCCGTGCTGAAGCCCGCGGCCACGAGAAGCAGCAGGCCCAGGGTCCCGAACGCGCTGCGCAGCCATCCGGCGCCCCGCTGCAGGGCGAGGAGGCGCTCGTGGTCCACCAGCACATCCCCGACGCCCTCGAGGGTCTTCAGGCTCTCCCCGACCTCCAGCGCCCGCCCGGCGCGGGACAGGGAGGTGTTGAGGGTGAGCTCGAGATATTCCGGCATGGCCTCCCTTCCGAGGCTCTCCAGCATGAGGCCCGCGTCGCGGGTGGTCTCCTGCAGCCTTCGCGTGGCCTCCCGTGACGTGACACGGGTCACCTGGGGAAACCGGGGGTCCCGCTTCAGCCGCGCCTCCAGCTCGTCCAGGGAGCCGGTGTCCGAGGCCCACACCGTGATGCGCGCCATCCCCTCCAGCCGGCCCACAGCGCGCTCCAGGCTTTCCAGCACCAGGAGCCCGCCCCCCGCCAACAGCAGGCCGGAGGCCAGCGTGATGATGGCGAGGAGGTGCTGCCCGCGGTGGCGGAAGAGGTCCTTGGCCGCGTCGCGCAGGAGCACCACGAGCAGCCGGAGGCGCAGCATCAGGCGTTGCCGTCCAGGGCCAGGCCCTTCAGCTTCACCCCCGCCCCGAGGGTGAACGACTTGATCGTCGGGTTCTGCGAGGGGTTCCGGAAGAGGCGGATCACGTTCGTGGGGGCCTCGCCGCTGAGGGAGTCGAGGGCTCCGAGCCAATCCTTCGTGCCCGGGTGGGCCAGGACCCTCAGGCTGTTCAAGGCCGGCGTGCCGAGGGTGCCCTTGTCGGGAGCCTGGTTCGGGTTCGAGCCGAACTGCCCGAAGGTGAAGACGCTGATGGGGGGAGTGGAGGCGGAAGTGTCCTGGTTGTGCCGGGCCACGTAGAGCCGGTTGTTGCCCGTGTCGATGGCCAGCGAGCCGTAGGACGCGAGTCCCGTGGCGGCCCCGATGAGCACGGAGGAGGCGTTGAACCCGCCCCGGTTCCCGGCCCGGAGCCGGGGACCGTTGTAGGTGTCCGTGGAGACCTGGATCTGGTTCCCGTCGCGGAAGAAGGCGTAGACGCTGCCCGCCGCGGCGGCCAGTCCCGTGCCGCCCTTGTCGCCGGACACCCCGATCTTGTTCCCCGGGCTCACGATGCTGCCGTCGGCCTGGGACAGCGGGCTGTCCACCACCCAGACCCGGGCCTCCGTGTCACTGGTCTCCAGGACGTAGAGGACGCCGATCACCGGGTCCAGGGCCGCCTGGCTGAACTTCCCGTTGTTGAGGCGGTCACCGCTGTTGCCCAGGTTGAAGTGGGACACCTCCGCCACGGGCACCGTGCCGTTCTGTTGGCGGAGCCGCTCGACGCGCACCACGTCCCCGCCTTCCCCCACCAGCCAGAGCCGGTTCCCGGGGCCGTCCACCGCGAGGCCGCCCCAGGCCAGGTTCTTCACCTTCTCGAACTGGTCGCTGGTGATCGTCCGGGTCGTGGCCGGGGCCGCCTCCGCGTTGAAGAAGCCGTTCGCGTCGTCCCACACCAGGAGCCGCTTGGTGGCGCTGTCCGCGGTGTCGAAGGCGTACAACGCGGTGCCGCCGGTGGCGCCGCCCCCGGCCTGCTCCGGATCCACGCAGGCCAGGGCGAGCCCCAGGAGGGCGGCGACGACCAGCGCGAGGCTGGCCCCCGGCCGGCGGAGGAAGGGGAACAATCGCATGGTCGACTCCGAGATCCCCAGGGCCTTACTTGGCGAAGAGGGCCTTCAGTTGTGCGTTCAGGGTCTTCACCAGTTCCGCGTCCACCCCGGAATCCACCGCGGCCTTGGAGATGGACAGGGCGAGCTGCTTCACCGCCTCGGGCCCCTCCCCGGCGATGATCCCCGAGGCCGACCTCGCCTGGAGGCGGTTGATCATCTCGTGGTGCTCGAAGGGCAGGACGGTCTTGGCCGTCTGGGCAATGCGCTGGGTGAAGGCCGTGAGCTTGGCCAGCATGAGGGGATCCACCGTGGCCTTGGGTGCCGGCGCGGGCTGTGGCGCGGGGGCCTCCTCGGCCACCGGGAAGCCGGCGGCCGGGGCCGGGGCGGCGGCCGGCGCCGGGGCCTGGGCTGGAGGCTCGATGGCGGGCTTCCGGCCGCTGCGCACGCCCTTCAGGGTGATGTGGCCGGCCATGGCGAGCCCGTAGAGGTCCTTCGCCACGTTGAGCACGGGCTTGCCCAGGAGCTCGCTCAGCTCCAGAACCGTGTAGTAGCCGGTGGTGATCTCCAGGAGCTTCGCCTCCCGGGGATTCACGCCCGCGGGGGTCTCGCCGGGCAGGAGGTTGGAGACCGGGTAGAGGTCCACCGAGGAGATCTTCTGGCTGATGACGCGCCACTCGTCCATCCGGCGGCCCATCTCCATGAGGATCGAGGCGTTGGGCTTCGTGATGGTGGCGGGGACGCTGACCTCGCCCTCCTCGAAGCTGTAGGTGCCGTCGAGCCACAGCGCCACTTCGTAGAAGGCCTCCAGCCCTTCGGCCATGGCGCTCACGGCATGCACGATCCGGCCGTCCTTGAGGTAGATCTTCGTCCGCTTGGTGTCCTCCACCACGTTGAAGCAGCCCGACTTCCCGCCCTGGCTCACGAGCTGGATGATGTCGGGCAGGGGCGCCTCGCGCATGGAGCCTTGGATGAGACCCTGGGACATGGGATGTTCCCCTCGTGGCGTCAAATGGTTAGGGGGCCAGGGTAGCACGTCCAGGCTGTGACCGGCGGGGCCCCCCGGCGCCCTAGCCAAGGCCCGGCCCCTCGGGGATCCTGGGGGCCAGGAGCCGCCGTGGCCTCACCCTTCGCCCCCATCGACGCCGCCATCGAGGCCGTCCGCTGCGGTCGGATGGTGGTCGTGGTGGACGACGAGGACCGGGAGAACGAGGGCGACCTCACCATGGCGGCCGCCCACGTGACGCCCGAGGCCATCGCCTTCATGGCCACCCATGGGCGGGGGCTCGTCTGCGTGGCCCTGGAGGGCGAGCTCCTGGACCGGCTCCAGATCCCCCTCATGGTCCGGGAGAACAGCAGCCCCTTCGAGACCGCCTTCTGCGTCTCGGTGGAGGCCCGCGTGGGGACCACCACCGGCATCTCCGCCGCCGACCGCGCCCGCACCGTGCAGGCCCTCATCGACCCCTCCAGCCGCGCCCAGGACTTCGTGAAGCCCGGCCACATGTTCCCGCTGCGCGCGCGCCCGGGCGGCGTGCTGGCCCGCACGGGCCAGACCGAGGCGTCGGTGGACCTGGCGCGGCTGGCCGGCGTCCATCCCAGCGGCGTGATCTGCGAGATCATGAAGGAGGACGGCACCATGGCCCGGGTCCCGGACCTGGTCCCCTACTGCGAGCGGCATGGCCTCCTCATGGTCACGGTGGCGGACCTCGTGGCCTACCGCCTGCGCACCGACCCAATCGTGAAGCGGCTCGAGGTGCACACCGTGGCCACCGCCGAGGGTCCGGTGGAGGTCCAGCGCTTCCAGAGCCTCCTGGACGGCGGCAGCCACTTCGCGTTCGTCGTGGGGGACGTCGGCCGGGGCGGGGAGCCGCCCCTGGTCCGGGTGCACCTGGAGACCCTGCCCGAGGACCTCCACGGCTTCGGGGCGGGCCCCTTCCAGGCCGCGATGGCCGCCATCCGCGCCGAAGGCCGGGGCGTGGTGGTCTATCTCCGTCGCCACGCCGCCACCCAGGGCGTGCAGCAGGAAGGGGTGGAGGCTCCGGCGGCCCTCAGCGACCGGGACGTGGGCGTCGGCGCCCAAATCCTGCGGTCCTTGGGGATCCATCAAATGCGCCTTCTGACCCGGAGCGAAAAGAAGTACATTGGGCTCCGAGGTTTCGGACTCGACATCGCGTCCCACGTGCTGCTCCCCCCTTCGCCGCCCCCTTCATAGCCGGACCCGTGATCAACACCGCCTTCCTCACCCAGTCGCCCCTGTTCAGGAACCTGGACGAGACGGAGCGCGCGCAGATCCTGATCGTGGGCCAGGTCCGCAGCTTCAAGGACCACGAGGTGATCTTCAAGGAGGGAGACCCCGGGGACGGGCTCTTCATCGTCGTGAAGGGCAGCGTCCGCATCTCGAAGCGCAGCGTCACCGGGGAGGAGGCCCTCGCCGTGCTGGAGCCCCCGGCCTTCTTCGGCGAGATGGCCCTCATCGACTATTCCCCCCGGGCCGCGGACGCCATCGCCAACGAAGGCACCGAACTCTTCTTCATCCCCCTCAAGGAGCTGCGCGGCCTCATCGAGGCCCACCACCAGCTGGCCCTCAAGGTGCTCTTCGCCCTGTGCGAGGTCATGGCCCAGCGCCTGCGCGAGACCAACGAGCGCTACATGAGCATCTTCACCATCGCCCAGTGGGGCGGCGCCGGCGGCCCGTCCCCGGTGCCCTGAACCCGTCGGCGGACGTCCGGCCGGGGTCGCGGTAGACTGTCGGTCGCGCCGGCGCACCCCCCGGCCCCCACGAAGGAGATCCTGTGTCCGAGATGGTCGCCCACATCACCGACAACGACTTCCCCGCCACCGTCGCCCAGGGCGTCACCCTGGTGGACTTCTGGGCGCCCTGGTGCGGTCCCTGCCGCATGATCGCCCCGGTCCTCGACGAGCTGGCCGGCGAGCTGGGCGGCAAGGCCAGGATCGTGAAGATCAACGTGGACGACAACCCGGAGGTGGCCGGCCAGTTCGGGGTCATGTCCATCCCCACGCTCATCCTCTTCAAGGACGGCAAGCCCGTGAACAAGATGATCGGCGGCCAGCCCAAGCCCCAGATCCGGGCCCTCATCGAATCCGCCTTCTAGCCCGCCGGCTCCCGCACGCGAAAGGGGCGCCCGGTGGGCGCCCCTTTCGCGTGCCCCGCGGGCTTCAGCGCTTGCCCGGCTTCTCGAGCACCATGCGGATCTGATTGCCCCGCTCGTTGAAGGCCACCTCGTGCATGACCACCTGGATCATGGCCAACCCGCGCCCGCACTGGCGCGCGAGGGCCTCGGGATCCGAGGCGGACGCGGAGGCTCCGGTGGTGTCGAAGCCCGGACCATCGTCCGTGATCTCCACCGTGAACCGCTCGGGCACGATGGACACCCGCACCGTCACCCTCCTCGAGGCGAATGCCTCGTCCCGGAGCCGCTCGGCCCGCAGGGCCTGGTAGGGGTCCTGGTCGCTGAAGATGTCCGCCTTGAGGGAGGAGTCCAACTCCAGGTTCCCGTGCTCGAGGGCGTTCACCAGGGCTTCGTGGAAGGCCATGGCGATGACGTCCACGTTATGGGGTTCCGCGAAGCCCAGGGGCACGAGGCGGTCCGTGAGATGGCGGACCACGGAAGGGATGTCCAGCTCGTCCGAGCGGAAGGAGAAGATCCGCTCCTCCTTCACCAGGCCCTTCAGGCCGTGGGCCGCCAGACGGATCTCCCGATGGATCTCCACGAGGTGGAAGACCGCCTTGACCATCTCCCGGATGGCCAGGGGCTTCTGGAAGAGGTTGCTGGCCCCCAGGCGCATCGCCCGGATGGCGTACTCCAGCGTGGCCTGCCCGGTCATGAGCACCACCGGCAGGTTCGACTGGATGGTCTTCACCTTGTGGATGACGTCGAAGCCGTCCATCCCGTCCATGTTGATGTCGGAGACCACCAGGTCGAAGGGCGGCGAGTCCGGTGCCTGGAGGAAGTCCAGGGCGCGGTGGCCCTCCGAAAAGGCGTGCACCACCATGCCGTAGTGGGTCAGGGCCTCGCGGACGAGGTTCAGCACCGCCGCGTCGTCGTCGACGAGGAGGACGTGGGGAGGGGTCGGGGACATGGGCCGGGGCTCTCGGGGGAATCGGGACAGCAGTCTAGCGGGGCCGAGGGAGAATCGGATCGAGGAGTAGCAAAGTCCTCTCCAGCGCCCCCGCGAGACCCTCGGGAAGCGGGCGAGGCGCGGCCCGGAGCGGAGCTGCGGCCACGGAGGCCTCCAGTGCCGAGGCCAAGCCCTCCGGTGGCGTGATTTGGACGATCCCGGCGCGCGCCAAAGGATTTACCAAGTCCTGGAAATTGTCGTAGCCCGGCCCCAGCAGCACGGGGAGCCCCACCGTGGCGGGCTCCACGGGGTTGTGTCCGCCCTCCCACGTCCATCCGCCGCCCACCAGGGCCACCGTCCCTTCCCCGTAGGCCGCGGCGAGTTCCCCGAGGGTGTCCAGCAGGAGCACGGGGATCTCCCGCCAGGCCGAGGCGGCTTCCGGCCAAGGGTCTGAGGCCCGGCGGAAGGCCCAGCCCTCCGATGCCAGCAGGTCCGCGACGCCTCCGAATCGGCCGGGTCGCCGGGGCGCGAGGACGAGCCGCGCGGCTGGGCGGGAGCGCCTCAGGGCGCGGAAGGCCGCCAGCACCAGGGCCTCCTCGCCCTCCACGGTGTTGCCCGCCACCACCACAGGGTCGTCGCGCCAGGCCTCGCGGAGGGCCTGCCACCCGGCATGGAGGGGATGGGGGGCCGGGAGATCCGCCTTCAGGTTGCCGCCGAAGGCCACCTCCGGCGCGCCGAGTGTACGGAAGGCGTCCAGGGATTCCGCGTCCCGGGCGGCCACGAGGGTGAGCCGCGAGGCCGCGAGACGGATCCAGGGCCCGCCCCGGCGCAGGCTGCGGGCGGTGAGGCGGCCATTCACCACCGCCCGCGGGATGCCCCGGCGGGCCAGCTCCCGGAGGAGGTTGGGCCAGAGCTCCGTCTCCAGAGCGATGAAGGCACCCGGCGGGACCCTCAGGAAGGGCCTCAGGCCCCGGGGATCGTCCAAGGGGAAGGCTCCGCCGCTCAGGAGCCCCCTGCCCCCGTCCCAGTCCGGCAGGCGGCCCGCGAGGAGGGCGAGGCCCGCCACCGTGCCGGTGGTGAGATGCACCCGATGGCCCCGCTCCGCGAGCCGGCCGACCAGCCCTTCCGCCAGCAGCAGCTCGCCCACGCTCACCGCATGGACCCAGAGCCATCCGGGGGGAAGGTCTTCGGGGGGCGCCGCCTCGAGGCGCAGGCGCACGTCGGGGCCCAGCCCCTTGAGCACGCCCCGGGCCACGGCGCCGGTGAGGCCGACGGCGGCGAGGTAGAGCAGATCCAGCCCCTTCATGCCTCCACGATGCCAGTGCGGCCCCACCTGGACCACACTGGAGGGATGATCGACGTCCTCCTCGTCACGGGCCCCCTCGGCGCCGGCAAGACCAGCGCCGTGAACCGCCTGCTCAAGGCCGAACTCGCCGCGGGCCGGCGGGTCGCGGTGCTGATCAACGAGTTCGGCGCCGTCAGCGTGGACGGCGTCCTGGTGGAAGCCGAGCGCCCGGAACTCGCGGGAATCGCCAACCTCGTGAACGGCTGCGCCTGCTGCTCCCTGCGCGCCGACGTGGTGGCCGCCCTCGCGGCCTGGTGCGACCTGCCGGAGGCTCGAAGGCCCGAGCGCGTGGTGCTCGAGACCACCGGCCTGGCGGACCCCACGGACCTGGTGGACCTGGCCTCGGAGCCGAGCCTCCAGGGCCGGCTGCGGATGGCGGGCTGCCTCACGGTGATCTCCGCGCTCACCCCCTTGGACCACCTCGAGTCCAGGACCCTCCTGAGGCATCAGGCCGCGCTGGCCTCCCTGGTCCTCGTCAGCAAGGCGGACCTGGATCCCAGCCTCGCGGTGGCCTGGGAGAGCCAGCTCCGGTCGAACCGGCCGGGCATGGCCGTGGCCCTGGGGCGCATGGGGGAGTTACCCGCCGGAAGCCCGGACCCCTGGCGCGGGGACGTTCCCGCCACGGGGACCGGCCCATCGGCCACGGTCGCGTGGGCGGAGGCTCGCGCGCTCACGGTGGCCTTCGACCATCCTGTGGATCCCGAGGCCCTGGAATCGGTGTTCTTCCAGGGACCTGGCGGGGAGGTGCTGCGGGCCAAGGGGATCGTCCGCTTCGCGGGTTGGCCCGCGCGGAACGACGGCAGCGACCGGTGGGCCTTCCAGCTCTCCGATGGCCGCCTCGAGGTGGCGCCCCTCCCCGCCGGAGCCGGCGACCCGGCGCCCTGTTCCGCCGTCGTGATCGGCACGGGCCTGGATGCCCTGGCCTGGCGGCGGGCGCTGCGGGACCTCGAACGGGCGCCCGCGGGCGTCCGGCGGAAGGCCGTCCTGCCGGCGGATCCCCCGGAATGAGGCTCGTCTGTCCCACGGCCTTCAAGGGCACCTTCAGTCCCCTGGAGGCCGCGCGCCGCCTGGCCCGGCCCGGAGACCGGGTGCTGCCCCTCAGCGACGGGGGGGACGGATTCCTGGAGTGCCTGCACGAGGCCCTGGGCGGGACCGTCGAGACCCGGACGGCCGCCGATCCCTTCGGCCGGCGGCGGGAGGTGCCCGTCCTCCGGCTCCCGGACGGCACGGTGGCGCTGGAGTGCGCGAAGGTGATCGGCCTCGCGGGGCTGGAGCGCCCGGACGCGCTGCAGGCCAGCAGCCGAGGCTTCGGGGAGCTCATCGCGGCGTTCCAGGACGCCCCCGGGCTCTGGATCGGTCTGGGGGGCAGCGCCACCGTGGACGGTGGGCGGGACTGGCCCGACCTGGCCCTGCCCCCTTGCAGGGTCTTCTGCGACGTGGCCACGGAATGGCGGGACGCGGCGGCCCGCTTCGGACCGCAGAAGGGGGCGCGCCCGGAGGATCTCCCGGTCCTGCAGACCCGGCTCGAGCGCCTCGGCCTGCCTTCGGGCCCGGGCACCGGGGCCGCCGGAGGGCTGGGGGGCCGTCTCAAGGCCCTGGGCGCCACCCTGGAAGACGGGGCCCTGGCCTTCCTCTCCCTGGTCGGGTTCGACCGGGCCGCCCACGGCTGCGAGGAGGTCCTCACCGGGGAAGGGTGCCTCGACGCCACCACCCTCGACGGGAAACTCACCCTGCGGGTGGCCCAGCGGGCCCATGCGCTGGGGCTCCGGGTCGTCGGGCACTTCGGGACCCGCGGGCCGGGCTGGACGGCCGCCGCGAGCGGTTTCGACGAGGTGCGCTTCGGTCTGGACTGAACCGGCCTACTCCTGCCGCGGGGGCTCCTTCTTCTCGCCCCCCCCGAAGAGACGTCGCCAGAACCCGGGCTTCTTCACCGGCTCCTTCGGCTTCTCCGGCTCGAGGGGGACCGCCGGGGACCCCACCTTCAGGCGGGCCTGCAGGCGGATCGGGTTCGGCAGCTCGGCCCCGGCCTCATAAGGACCCGTCCAGTCCTGGAAGCCTTCCCGCGAAATCCGGATCTGGTGGGACTGGTTCATGGGGACCGGGAGGCCCTCGAGCGGCGTGACGCCGATCTGGCGCCCGTCGAGGAAGACCGCGGCTCCGGTGGGCTCGCTGTGCACGCTGAGCTTGGCGAACCTCACCTTGAGGGGGATGGGGTTCGGCAGCGGCTTGGCCGGATCGAGGCGCACGCTCCAGTCCTCGTACCCCTTGAGACGGAGCGCCAGGATCTGGTCCGCCGCGCTGGTCACCTCCACCTCCTTGGGCGTGCGTCCCCGCGGCGTGCCATTCAGGAGGATCTCGGCCCCGGGCGGATCCGAGACCACCGTGGCCCGGAAACTCACCGGGGTGAGGACCACCGGGTCCGGAAGCGGGATGTCCTTGTCGAGGGTCAGGACGGTGTCGGCGAAGCCCTTGAGCCGGAGGGTGAGGACCTGCCGTCCCGTGCTGGGCACCTGCAGTTCGGAGAGCGGGGTGACGCCACGGGGCGCGTCGTTGAGGAGCACCTCGGCGCCCGGCGGATCCGACCGCA
The DNA here is from genome assembly GCA_039812765.1 of Holophagaceae bacterium. Lineage (GTDB taxonomy): Bacteria > Acidobacteriota > Holophagae > Holophagales > Holophagaceae > JADJVL01. Next base: position 4,132 of record JBDIBF010000055.1, on the reverse strand, counting down.
CGGCGGTGGCCCAGGGCAACCCCTCCAGCTCCACCTCCACCCGGGTTTCCTCGGGCCTGAGTTCCCGGGTCCGCGGGACGAAGCCCGCGAGCTCGAACTTCAGCACCGCGGCCTTCCCGGGAAGCTTCGCCTGGGCGAGCGGGGTCGTGCCGAGGTACTGGCCGAACAGGTAGACCTTGGCCCCCGCCGGCGTGCTCGTGATGTCCACCCGGCGGGACCTGGGCAGGAATCTGTACCCCGCGAGGACCAGGAGGGCCGCCGCGGCCACGCCCAGGAGGACCTTCAGCAGCCCACCGGAGGTCCGCCGGTCCGGCGCGGGCAGGGCGTCCCCGTGCGGTGCCTTCGCGGGAGCCCCGACGGATTCCGGCGCAGGGCGGGGCCGCGGGGCCGGCTCGGGCATCGGCCCTTCCCCGGTGGGCACGGGAAGGAGCCGCTGGCCGGGCCGTGGCGTGGGTTCCGGAGGCGGGAGGGCACCGCTGGCGCGCCCCTCGTCCGGGTGGTGCTGGGCGAATAGGTTGGCGGCCCAGGAATCGCTGTCCTCGAGCAGAGCCGCCGCCGCGAGCTGGGCGGGATCGTCCCGTTCCTCGGCGGGGCCGGCGGCCTCCGCGGGGGGCGTGCCGCCGGGGGGCCTGGGGCCGTCCACGATGGCCTCCACCTCCCCAAGGTCCAGGGACTCGGTGGGTGGCAGGGGCGGATGGGCCCGGGTCGGCGCGACCTCCAGCGGGACGTCCAGTTCCGGCTCCGGCTCGAGGTAGGGCAGGCTCTCGGTGGGGACGGGGCGGGGTGTCGGTTCCACCAGGTCCACCCCGAACGGCGCGCTGGTCTTCACGCCGTGGAGGGTGCTCGTCCCGAAGGCCTCGTCGCCCTCGATGAGGCTGTGGAGCTTGGCCCGGAACTCGCGCGTGATGGGCAGGGCGTCGGAGAGGGCGAGGAGGAAGGACGGCAGGTCCTCATACCGATCCGCCGGATCCTTCATGAAGGCCTTCGCGAACACGAGCTGCAGGTCGAGGTCCATCCCCTCGGGAAAGGCGGGCGCCTCGTGCACGATGCGGTAGAGGGTGGAACCGACGCTGGACCCCTGGAAGGGCAGCTTCCCGGTGAAGATCTCGAAGGCGGTGACCGCGAAGGCGTAGCGGTCCGTGGCGGGGGAGGCCTCGCTCCCGGTGAGGAGCTCGGGAGCGGTGTAGGAGGGGGTCCCGAAGACCATGCCCGCCTGGGTGAGGCGGCTGTCCCCGCCCCGGGCGATGCCGAAATCCATCAGCTTGAGGCGCCCGTCCCGGCGCACGAGCATGTTCTCGGGCTTGACATCCCGATGGACGATGCCGGCCTCGGCCGCCGACTGGAGCGCCGCCATGGCCTGGACCAGGAGGCGGAGCCCCACCTCGGGGGCGATCCCGTGGCGGCTCAGGCTGGCGAGGCTGGCGCCGTCGATGTACTCCATCGCGAGGAAGGGGCCCATGGCGGGGTCCACGCCCACGTCGTAGACCGTGATGATGTTCGGGTGGTTCAGACGGGCGCTGATCTCGGCCTCGCGCTTGAACCGCTCCATGGTGGATTCCTGCTCGTCCCCGCCGCCGCCGTCCCGCATGGTCTTGATGGCCACCGGGCGCTTCAGGAGCGGGTCCTGGGCCAGGTACACCACGCCCATGGCTCCGCGACCCAGCACGCGCTGGATGAGGTAGCGTCCGATGCTCTGGGGTTCTTGGGCCATGGAGGGGAGGCGCGGCGCCTCCGGAGGGAGGGGGCCTGGAAGGTCGGCAGGGAAAGGTCAATGGTAATGCACCGGGCCTCCCGGGAGAAATGCCGCGGGTTCCCGGGTCCAGGTCCCTGTACCATGGAGGGTTCCGGAGAATCCATGCTCGCAGTCCAGAACGTCACCATGCGCTACGGGTCCAAGGTCCTGTTCGAGGACGTGACCACGACCTTCAACCCCGGCCGGCGCTACGGCCTCACCGGTCCCAACGGCGCCGGGAAGTCCACCTTCATGAAGATCCTGGCGGGGGAGCTGGAGGAGCAGACCGGCACGGTCCAGCGCCCCCGGAAGATGGGCATCCTGCGCCAGGACCAGTTCGCCTTCGACGCCTTCCGCGTCATCGACACCGTGGTCATGGGCAACAAGCCCCTCTGGGAGGCCCTGCAGGAGCGGGACGCCATCTACGAGAAGGCCGAGATGACGGATGCTGACGGCATCCGCGTCGCCGAGCTGGAAGGCATCGTGGCCGACGAGGACGGCTACACCGCCGAGAGCGACGCGGCGGTGCTGCTGGACGGCCTGGACATCCCGGAGCGCCTCCACGACCGGAAGATGTCGGAGCTCCAGGGCGGCCAGAAGGTGCGCGTGCTGCTGGCCCAGGCCCTCTTCGGCAAACCCGAGGCCCTGCTCCTGGACGAGCCCACCAACCATCTGGACCTGGACTCCATCCATTGGCTGGAGGATTTCCTCGGGCGCTACCAGGGCACGGTCATCGTCATCTCCCACGACCGCCACTTCCTGAACAACGTCTGCACCCACATCGCCGACATCGACTACCAGACCATCATCCAGTACACCGGCGGCTACGACGACATGGTGCTGCAGAAGACCCAGGTGCGCTCCCGCATCGAGGCCGAGAACGCGCAGCGCGAGAAGAAGATCGCCCAGCTCAACGAGTTCATCCAGCGCTTCGCCGCAGGCACGCGCTCCAGCCAGGTGAACAGCCGGCGCAAGGAGGTGGAGCGCCTCGCCCCCGGCGAGCTGGCCCGCAGCAACATCCAGCGCCCCTTCATCAAGTTCGAGCAGAAACGTCCTTCGGGACGCCACGCCCTGGAGTTCGAGCACGTGGCCAAGGGCTACGGCGAGGTGCAGGTGATCCGCGACTTCACCGCGAACGTCGCCCGCGGCGAAAAAGTGGCCATCATGGGCCGCAACGGCGTCGGCAAGAGCACGCTGCTCAACGCGCTGCTGGCCAACGCCCCCGGCGTCACCGAGCCCTACGTCTCCATCGATTCGGGAACGGTGCGCTGGGGCCACGAGGCCAGCGTGGGCTACTTCGCCCAGGACTTCCGGGAGTCCATCCCCGCGGGCTGGACCATGGTGGACTGGCTGCGCCAGTTCGACCCCGACGCCACCGTGGAGCAGATCCGCGGCGTGCTGGGCCAGATGCTCTTCCGTGGCGAGGAGGGCACCAAGAAGACCGAGGTGCTCAGCGGTGGCGAGGCCTGCCGGCTGATGTTCTGCAAGCTCATGCTGCAGAAGCCCAACATCCTGGTGCTGGACGAGCCCACGAACCACCTGGACCTGGAGGCGGTCATCGCGCTCAACTCCGCCCTCCAGCGCTTCGAAGGCACCCTCCTCCTGGTGACCCACGACGAGGACCTCATCGACGAGGTCGCGACGCGGATCTGGCACTTCGAGGGGGGCCAGATCGAGGACTTCCAGGGCACCTACGAGGAGTTCCTGGCGAAGGCCTGAAGCCGCCGCGCCCGCCACCACGAGGAAGGGCCCCTCGCGGGGCCCTTCCTGAGCTGGCGTGGGGCCGGATCAGCCCTTCTTGCCCTTCGCGCCGGCCTTGGGGGCGGCAGCCTTCGGAGCCTCTGCCTTGGGGGCTTCGGCCTTGGGAGCCTCGGCGGCGGGAGCGGCCTCGGCGGGCTTGGAGCGGCGCAGGATGGAGTGGTCCAGCGGCGTCTCCATCTTGGAGGTGATGCGGTACTTCGAGCCGGACTTCACGCCCACCTCGGCACGGCGGTTGGCGGCGCGGCCGTCGCGGGTCTTGTTGTCGCCCACCGGCTCCTCGAAGTTGCGGCCGGAGATGGCGTCCTTCGGGACCTCCACGCCCTGCTCCTTCAGGATGCGGGCCAGCGTCGCGGCGCGGCGCTCGGAGAGGCGCTGGTTGTAGCCCTTGGGGCCGCGGCTGTCGGTGTGGCCCGTGACCGTGAGGGCGGAGCCTTCGACCTTGCCCTTGTACTTGGCGGTCCACTGCTTGACGATCTCCATCGACTTCTTCGGCAGGGTGTTCTTGTTGGTGCCGAAGCGGGCGACGATGCCCTCGATGTCCACGTACTCGGGCTCGGCGGGCTTCACCGGGGCGGGGGCTGGCGCCGGCTCAGGGGCCGGGGCGGGCGCGGGGGCCGGGGTGGGCTCGGGAGCCGGAGC
>JBDIBF010000054.1:0-21232 GCA_039812765.1 Holophagaceae bacterium | reverse complement strand
GGCGACGTCCGCATCGCCGGCATCCGCAGCAACGCCATCGCCGCCGACCGCCTCGCCTACGCCAAAGCGGGTCTGGTGCTCCCGTCAACGCCCGCCTTCCGGCTCTCCCTCACCCTCGACCACGCCCGGGCCCGGGCCTTCGACAGCCAGCGCACCTACGCCCTCACCGGCCTCGGCGTCGCCGGCGACCTCCCGGGCTTCGGCTGGTTCACCACCGTCCGCGTGGACCTCGGCGTGGGCGTGCAGAGCGACATCCCCGGCGTGCGCACGGTGAACGGGCTCATCGCGTTCCTCCGCGTCTTCTAAGGAAGAGAAAAGCCCGGCTCCGCCGGGCTTTTTCTGGGGGCGCGGGGGTGTGCGCGCAGCGAAGCGGAGCGCGGGACCCCCGCCTAAGCGTAGAACCCGCGGTAATGCATCGCCTGGCTGACCCGGTCCAGGGCCAGGATGTAGGCGCCGATGCGGGGGTTCGTCTTGTACTTGTCCGTGGTCTGGAACACCGCGTGGAAGGCGTGGACCATGTACTCCACGAGGCGCTCGTTGACTTCGCGCTCGCGCCAGTAGAAGCCCTGGCGGTTCTGCACCCACTCGAAGTAGCTGACCGTCACGCCGCCGGCGTTCGCCAGGATGTCGGGCACGACGAGGACGCCATTGTCCAGCAGGATGGGATCCGCCTCGGGGGTCGTGGGCCCGTTGGCTCCCTCCACCACTACCTTCGCCCGCACCTTGGCGGCGTTGGCTTCGGTGATCTGGTTCTCCAGGGCCGCGGGCACGAGGATGTCCACGGGGAGGAGGAGCAGCTCCGTCGGATCCATGGCCTCACCGCCCTTGAAGCCCGTCACCGACTTGGTCTCGGCCATGTGCTTCAGAAGGGCGTGGATGTCCAGGCCACGGTCGTTCTTCACGGCGCCGTACACGTCGCTCACCGCCACAATGCGTGCGCCGGCCTCGTGGAGCAGGCGCGCGGACTGGGAGCCCACGTTCCCGAAGCCCTGCACCGCGACGGTGGCGCCCGCCAGGGGCTTGCCCAGGCGCTGCATGGCCTCCCGGGCCACGATCAGCACGCCCCGGCCCGTGGCCTCGGTCCGGCCCAGGGATCCGCCGATGCCCAGGGGCTTGCCGGTGACCACGGCGTTCTCCGTCTTGCGCACGTGCATGGAGTAGGTGTCGAGCACCCAGGCCATGGTCTGGGGATTGGTGCCCACGTCCGGGGCCGGGACGTCGCGGTCGGGGCCGATGATGTCCATGATCTCGGCGATGTAGCGCCGGGTGAGGCGCTCCAGCTCGCTCTGGCTCAGCTTTGAGGGATCGCACACGATGCCGCCCTTGCCGCCGCCGAAAGGCACGTCCACCACGGCGCACTTCCAGGTCATCCACGCGGACAGCGCCTTCACCTCGTCGAGGGTGACGCCCAGGTCGTAGCGGATGCCGCCCTTGGCGGGCCCCCGGGCGATGTTGTGCTGCACGCGGTAGCCGGTGAAGACCTCCCACTTGCCGTTGTCCATGCAGACCGGCAGGCTCACGATCATGGACCTCGATGGGAGCATGAAGACCTTGAAGAGCGCGTCCTCGAGACCATAGAGCTGGGCGGCGACCCTCAGGCGGGCCTGCATGGCCTCGAAGGGGTTGTGGGATTGCGAGTCGGTCATGGCTGGCTCCGGTGGGAAGGTCCGGGAGGTCGTCAGGCGGGTCCCGTCCCCGCGGCGGCGGGATGGGGCTCGGGAGGGAGGTCCAGGTCGCGCCCCTGCTTCCAGAGGTCTTCGAGGTTGTAGTACTGCCGCGTCTCGTCGTCCATGACGTGGACGACGAAATCGCCATAGTCGAGAAGGATCCAGGCCCCCGCATCGGCGCCCTCGCTGGAGAGGGGCCGGCGACCTTCGGCCTTGAGGCGCTCCTCGATTGCATCGGCGATGGCGCGGTTCTGGCGGTCGCTGCCGCCGCTCATGAAGGCGAAGGCGTCGGTGAAGCTCGCGAGGCCCTTCACGTCCAGCAGCCGGATGCGGAAGGCTTTCTTGGATCGGGCGGCGTCGACGACCGAGGCCAGCCGTGGATCAAGGGTCATGCGGGCTCCGTGGGCATTTCACGATAAGGGTTTTCACGCTGGATCGCAGCCCAAACTTCCGGGGTCAGCCCCCCGGGCGCGGCCCGCGGGCCCTGGGTGCCCTGGCGGCGGAGGTCCTCCCGGATACGGCTGGAGGCGGCGTCCAGTTCCGTCGAAGGAAGCCAGACGATCTCCCCAGGCGAGCCGGACCAGACCGTCCGAACGCGGTCCCGCAATTCCTGGGGGACTTCGCTCGGGGCGCCTGGGCGGGGTGCAACGGCGACGGACGCGAGCTCGAGGACCTGCGCCGCGCGGTGCCACCGGGGCAGGCCGGGGAGCTGGTCGGAGCCGATCACCAGGATCCACGCGTTGCCGGGCTCCCGGGCCTGGAGGACCTCGAGGGTGTCGCTGGTGTAGCTCGTGCCGCCCCGCTCCAGCTCTAGGGTCTCCACCCCCACCGGCCCGGAGAATCCCTCCAGCGCCCTCCGCAGGAGGCGGAGGCGCGCGGCTGGGTCGTCGGAGGGCTCGTTCGCTTTGTGGGGCGAGCGCGCCGTGGGCACGAAGCGCAGCTCGTCCAAGGCGAGCGTGGCGAGGGCCAGTTCCGCCAACCGGAGGTGGCCGCGGTGGGGCGGGTTGAAGGCACCCCCGAGGAGGCCGATGCGCCGTTCGCGGGGAGGGAGGGCGCCGGATCCGCCCATCAGGCGCGGGGGAGGGACGACAGCGATTCGGCGAGCCGGAAGACGAGCGGCCGGATTCCCTCGCCCGTGACCCCGGAAATGAAGAGCGGCTCCTGGCCCCGGGCCCGGCAGAGCGCTTCGAAGCGCCGGCGGCGGTCCTCGTCCTGCAGCGCGTCCAGCTTGGTGCCCACCAGCCATCTCGGCTTGGCGAAGAGCACCGGGGAGAAGGCCTGCAGCTCGCCCTCGATGATGCGCACCGCGTCCTCGGGCTCCACCATCGGGTCCGCGAGGTCCACCAGGTGCAGCAGCATGCGGGTGCGTTCCACATGGCGGAGGAACTGGACGCCGAGCCCCGCGCCGCCCGCGGCGCCCTCGATGAGTCCCGGAATGTCCGCGATGACGAAGCTGTCCCCGCCCTCCACGGGCACCACGCCGAGCTGGGGCTCCAACGTGGTGAAGGGATAGTCGGCGATCTTGGGCCGGGCGGCGCTCACCCGGCTCACCAGGGTGCTCTTCCCTGCGTTCGGGAAGCCCGCCAGGCCGACGTCGGCGATCAGCTTGAGCTCCAGCTCCAGGTTCCGGGCCTCGCCCTCCTCGCCGGGCTGATGGTGCATGGGCGTGCGGTTCGTGGAAGAGCGAAAATGCCAATTCCCCAGCCCGCCTCGCCCGCCCCTGGCCACGCAGACCTGCTCGCCGTCCGCCATGAGCTCGGCCAGGGTCTCGCCGCTGTCGGCGTCCCGGATGACCGTGCCCAGGGGCACCTCCAGCACCACGTCCTCGCCGTCGGGACCTCGGCGCAGGTTGCCCTCCCCGTTCTTCCCGCGGCCGGCCTCGAAACGGCGGACACTGCGGTAGAGGTTCAGGGTATTGAGGGCGCGGCTGGCCCTCACGAACACCGAGCCGCCCAGGCCGCCGTCCCCGCCGTCGGGGCCGCCCTTCTCCATGGACTTCTCGCGGCGGAAATGGGTGGATCCCGCCCCGCCGTGGCCGGCTTCGACGCTCAGCTGGATGTGGTCGAGGAACATGGTTGCTCGGCTTCGGGCTCTAAACCTTAGGCTCCGGGCTCTGGCTTGAGGCGCCCCCCAGGCGCTTGTGCCGGGACGGGTCGACGGAAGCCAGAGCCCGGAGCCATGTGCCCAGGGCCCGCAGGTTTCAGGCCTCGACGGGATCCACGTGGATGAAGCGGCCCTGCTGGCCCTTGTCCTGGAAGCGGACGACGCCGTCCACGAGGGCGAAGATCGTGTGGTCCTTGCCGATGCCGGCGTTCACGCCGGGGCGGAACTGGGTGCCGCGCTGGCGGACGATGATGGCGCCCGCGGTGGCCAGCTGGCCGCCGAAGAGCTTGGTGCCCAGCCGCTGGGAATGCGAGTCGCGGCCGTTCCGGGTGGAGCCGACGCCTTTCTTGTGAGCCATGACAAACCTCGCGATGAATTCAGGATTCGGTGTTCGATGGAGGAGGATGCGAGTGCGGCGCGGTCGCGCGAGCATCGGGGGTCCGGGGGGGTGCGCGCAGCGCGGAGCCCCGGGTGAGCGTCAACCCTTGACGGCCTTGATGCGCACCTCGGTGAAGCCCTGACGGTGACCCTGGGTGCGCTGGTAGGTGGTGGTCCGCTTCTTCTTGAAGATGGTGACCTTCTTGGAGCGGCCGTGGCGGAGCACCTCGGCCTCGACGGAGGCGCCCTTCACGGTGGGCGCGCCCACCTTCACATCGGCGTCCTTGGCGAGGAGGAGGACCTTGTCGAAGGTCACGGAGGACTTGGGCTCGCCCTCGAGGAGCTCCACGCGGAGCACGTCCCCTTCGGCGACGCGGTACTGCTTTCCACCGGTCTGGATGATGGCGTACATTCGGTTCCTCGGAGCCGCAGGGGCTCATGTTGGGCGGTGCGCGGGCGGCATTCCGACGGAAGCGCTTGGGGGGGCCCGGGACCAGCAGGTGCTTCAGGATGCCACTGAAACCCAACAAATTCAATGGGAATTCCCGCGCCGGGCCCCTCGGTCTCCCCCCGGGCCCTGGCAGACCGGCCTGGACGCCGGGCCGGAGTCAGGGCGCGGATGGCAAGATGGGCCCATGGGCCGCGACTTCCAGACCTTCCTCAAGCAGCTCGAAGCCGCGGGGGAACTCCGCCGCGTCCCGGTGGAGGTGGATCCGCACCTCGAGATGGGGGCCATCGCCGACCGGGTGTCCAAGCAGCCCGGGGGCGGGCCGGCCCTCCTCTTCGAGCGGGCGAAGGGATCCTCCCTCCCGGTGGCGATGAACGCCTACGGTAGCCTCCGGCGCATGGAGATCGCCCTGGGCGTGGACCGGAATCCCCGGGGTCTGGATGCCGTCGCGGACCGCATTGAGGGCCTCATCCAGGAGGCCCTGCCCAAACCCGGCATGTCCCTTCTGGAGAAGCTGGGCAAGCTGCCCCTGCTGGCCGAGGTCGGCGCCTGGATGCCGAGGACGGTCCGCCGGGGAATCTGCCAGGAGGTGGTGAAGACCGGGGACCAGGTAAAGCTTTCGGAGCTCCCCGTGCTCACCACCTGGCCCGAGGACGGCGGCCTCTTCATCACTTTCGGCATGAGCCACGTCCGATACAAGGACGGGCGGCGCAACATGGGCCTCTACCGCCTCCAGGTCTACGACGACCGCACCCTGGGCTTCCACACCCAGCTGCACCACGACGGGGCGCGGGCCCGACATGGCTACAAGGATGGCGAGCGGATGCCCGCGGCGGTGGCCTTCGGAGGGGATCCCGCGCTCCTCTATGCCGCCACCGCTCCGTTGCCGCCCTTCCTCTCCGAGGTGATGTTCACGGGCTTCCTGCGCGGTGAGGGCGTCGACATGGTCAAGTGCGTGAGCCACGACCTGGAGGTCCCCGCCGACTCCGAGCTCGTCATCGAAGGCTGGGTGGACCCCGCCGAATTGCGGCGGGAAGGCCCCTTCGGCGACCACACGGGGTACTACTCCCTCGCGGACGACTATCCGGTGCTCCACGTGGAGGCCGTCACTCACCGGAAGGGCCCGGTATACCCCGCCACCATCGTGGGCCGGCCACCCCAGGAAGACGCTTACCTGGGCCTCGCGACGGAGCGCATCTTCCTCCCCCTGCTCCGCATGATCCTGCCCGAGATCCGCGACATGCACCTGCCGGCGGCCGGGGCCTTCCACAACCTCGTCATCGTCTCGATGCGCAAGGAGTACCCCGGCCACCCCCAAAAGGTCATGAGCGCCATCTGGGGCACCGGCCAGATCATGTTCACCAAGTGCGTGGTGGTGGTGGACGAGGACATCGACCCCCACGACCTGAACGAAGTCCTCTTCCGCATCACCAGCAACGTGGACCCGCGCCGGGACATGCTCTTCACCGACGGCCCCCTGGACGTGCTGGACCACAGCAGCGACCGCTTCGCCTTCGGCAGCAAGGTGGGCATCGACGCCACCCGGAAGAACAAGCCCTTCGACGGTTTTCCCCGCGAGTGGCCCCGGGACCTGGTCTTCCCCGAGGCGGTGCTGGAGCGCGTCACCGCGCGATGGAAGGACTATGGGCTCTGAAAAAAGGGACGGGGCCCCGCCCGGGGCCCCGTCCCTGCGCCCGGCGAAGGGCTAGAACCGGTAACTGGCGCTCAGCTGCACCGCGGCGGCATTCACGTCCCCGCCGCCCGCGTTCTTGAACTTGCTGGCGGTGTAGCGGGCCTCGAAGCCGATGTTGCGGTTCAGGTTGTATCCCACGCCGGCAGCGCCACCCACCTTGTTGGCCGTCTGCGAGGAGGAACCACTGACCGTGACGTTCCCGATCTTGTAGGTGTAGTCGTAGTCGAACTTCCACCGGTTCCAGGAGAGCCCGCCGGTGACGTAGAAGCCCGTGTCCTTGCCTTCGAAGAAGTAGAGGTAGTCGGCGCCGGCAGAGAGGTTGTCCAGCTTGGATTTGCCATTGGCCGTGGCGGAAAGGGAGTAGTCGGGGAAGTTCTTGTTCTCCGGGTAGGCGACGTAGTCCACCCGGGGCCGGATGACGCTCCCCCCTCCGAGATCCCAGGTCATGTGGAAGCCGCCCCCCGCACCGGCCTTGCTGTCGGCGGCGTCCTTGAGGTCCGCCGAAGGGAGGTTCGCGTGGACCTGCACGCCGAAACGGACGTCCTGGGCGCACAGCGGGGTGGCCAACATGATGAGCGGGATCATCTTGCGCAGAAGGGACATGACGTCTCCTGGGACCTGAACAAGGACTATGGTAGCCCCGGGCGGGGTCTTCAACCCGAATTTTGGGATATGCGGAAAAGCGCCCCGGAGGGCGCTTCCGGACGGGATGAACGGCCTTACTTGGCGGTGTCGGCGGCGCGGCGCTCCTTGAGGCGGCCGGCCTTGCCCAGCTTCTCGCGGAGGAAGTAGAGCTTGGCGCGGCGGACCTTGCCGTGGCGCACAACCTCCAGCTTGTCGATGGAGGGGCTGTTCAGGGGGAAGATGCGCTCGACGCCCACGCCCTCGCTGACCTTGCGGACGGTGAAGGAGGTGCGCATGCCGCCGCCCTTGATGCCGATGATGATGCCCTGGAAGACCTGGACGCGCTCCTTCTCGCCCTCCTTCACCTTCACGTGCACCTTCACGGTGTCGCCGGGGGTGATGCGGGGGAGGTCGGAGCGAAGCAGGCTGGCTTCGAGCTTGTCGATGATGTGGCTCATGATGGCTCCTGGGGCCAGCGGTCCTGCACACGGTCTGGAAGGGTCCAGGGCGGGGACTTGGCTCGATGGATTCCCGGATCGGGACTGCCCAGTGTAGCGGAATTCCCTTGGAATCCAAGGGCGGATTCAGGCCATCCCCTTCCAGCCCTTGGGCCGCCGCTCCCCCCACCGCTCCGGGTGCTCCACCTGGTGGGCGCACCACTGCTCGTCCCGGGTCAGGCCCGCGAGGCGCTCGCGCCGGAAGGCCTCCCACAGGTCCGGGCGCCGCTGCCGGGTCCGGGCCATGGCCTCCCGCAGCCGCCAGAGCCGGATGGCCTCGTGGTCGCCCGATGCCAGGATCCCGGGCACCTCCAGGCCTTCGAACACGGCGGGGCGCGTGTAGTGCGGATGGTCCAGGAGGCCCGTGGCGAAGCTGTCGGCCAGGGCCGAGCCCTCGTTGCCCAGCACGCCGGGCAGCCACCGGGCCACCGCATCGATGAGGACCAGGGCGGGCAGTTCGCCCCCGGACAGGACGGCCTCCCCGACCCGGAGCTCCTCGTCCACATAGAGGTCCACCGCGCGCTGGTCCAGGCCCTCGAAGCGCGTGCAGACCAGGATGAGCTGGGGCAGCGCGGCGAATTCAAGGACCTTGGCGTGGTCCAGCGGGGGAGCCGCGGGGGAGAAGTGGATCACCCTCGCTCCGTCCACCCGGGGCACCGACGCGAGGCTGTCCCGCAGCACCTCCGGACGGAGCACCATTCCCGGCCCGCCGCCGAAAGGGCTGTCGTCCACGTGGCCGAAGGCGTTCCCCGAGAAGGGTCGGTAGCTGTGCAAGTGGAGCTCGTGGCCGAGTTCCCGGAAGGCCCGGCCGGTCACCCCGAGGCAGGCGGCCTCGAAGTATTCGGGCATCAGGGTGAGGGCGTCGAATCTCATGCGCCGAAGAACCTCAGGAGCCAGTGGAAGAGGCCGGCGCCCCATTGGATGATCTCGCGGATGGCCAGGGCGAAGTAGAGGGTGGTGCCGATGGAGCCGGCGAACCCGATCCACATGAGCAACGGCCATTCCTCCAGGAGGGCCATGCCGAGCAGCACCAGGGCCGCGGCCGGCAGGACATTGGCGAAGGGGAGGAGGATCGGCAGGGAGGCCAGGAAGGCCGTCCAGACCACCAGCGCTCCGAGCCACCGGGCGTTCACGGGGCGCTTCGGCGCCCGTTTCAGGCGGAGGGGGGCCAGGCGCTCCTCCAAGCTCGCGAAGGCCTCCTTGATCCGGCCACGCCGCATCTCGAAGCGCTGCACCCGCTGCGGGATCCAGGGATGGGTGAGGCCCATCGCCATCTGGGCCCCGAGGATCATGGTGCCCACCGAGATGAAGTTGGCGACCCCCGGGATGAAGGTGATGAGGGCGAGGAGCAGGACGCCGAGCCCATAGACCTGCTCCCCGGCGGCATCCAGCAGCTCCCCCAGGCTCACCGTCCCGTCCTGGTCGAGCAGCTCGTCCAGGGCCGTGAAGAGGGGGTTCCGGGCGGTCACGGGGCCCAGTGTGCCAGCCTCCTCAGGCCTCTCCGGTCTCATCACCCCAGGATTCGCCCTGCTCCTCCTCGGGCTTAGCCGGGATCCGGTAGGCCTCCGAGCTCCAGGCGCCCAGATCCCGGAGCCGGCAGCGCTCGGAGCAGAAGGGCCGGTGGGTATTCCCCTCCCAGGCCACGGGCTGGCGGCAGGTGGGGCAGGGACGCAAGGACATGCATCCACGATAGATGAGGCCTTGCCAAGAGTGTTCGAGGTCTCGTAGTCAAAAAATATTAGTCATATTTGGAAGATTTTCTTGCACCCCTTCATCTCCCTGCCTAGACTGGACATCGCGCCGGTTCCCACCGGCCCCCAACCCGCTCCCGGAGGAACCCCATGAGCAAGATCATCGGCATCGACCTCGGCACCACGAATTCCTGCGTGTCCGTCATGGAAGGCGGCGCGCCCAAGGTGATCCCCAACGCCGAAGGCTCCAACACCACCCCCAGCATCGTGGGCTTCAACCCCAAGACCGGCGAGCGCCTCGTGGGAGCCTCCGCCAAGCGCCAGGCGGTGGCCCAGCCCAGGAGCACCATCTACTCCATCAAGCGTTTCATGGGCCTGCCCTTCGCCGACTCGGACAAGGAGCAGAAGCTCGTGCCCTACACCGTCGAGCGCAGCGACAAGGGCGGCTGCGTGGTGGACGTGAACGGCAAGAAGATCAGCCCCGAGGAGATCTCCGCCATGATCCTCGGCCGGATGAAGGAGGCCGCGGAGGCCTACCTCGGCCAGAAGGTGGAGAAGGCCGTCATCACCGTGCCGGCCTACTTCAACGACGCCCAGCGCCAGGCCACCAAGGACGCCGGCGCCATCGCAGGGCTGGAAGTCATGCGCATCATCAACGAGCCCACGGCCGCGGCCCTGGCCTACGGCCTGGACAAGAAGAAGGACGGCACCATCGCCGTCTTCGACTTCGGCGGCGGCACCTTCGACATCTCAATCCTGGAAGTCTCCGAGGGCGTGGTCGAGGTCAAGTCCACCAACGGCGACACCCACCTCGGCGGCGACAACGTCGACCAGGTGATCATCGACTGGCTGGTGGAGGAGTTCCAGAAGGAGCACGGCATCGACCTGCGCAAGCAGGCGGACGCCATGCAGCGCCTCAAGAACGCCGCGGAGAAGGCCAAGATCGAGCTCTCCAGCACCACCCAGACCGACATCACCGAGGCCTACATCACCGCCGACGCCTCCGGGCCCAAGCACATCAACGCCACGCTGACCCGCGCCCGCTTCGAGGCGATGATCGAGCCCATCCTGCAGAAGCTCCGCGTGCCCTGCGAGAACGCGGTGAAGGACGCCAAGCTGGCCCACCACGAGATCGACGAGGTGGTGCTGGTGGGCGGCTCCACCCGCATCCCCAAGGTGCAGGAGCTGGTCAAGTCCATCTTCGGCAAGGACCCCAACAAGAGCGTGAACCCCGACGAGGTGGTCGCCATCGGCGCCGCCGTCCAGGGCGGCGTGCTCTCTGGCGACGTGAAGGGCGTGCTGCTCCTGGACGTGACGCCCCTCAGCCTCGGCATCAACGCCAACGGCGGCCAGATGAGCGTCATCATCCCCCGCAACACCACCATCCCCACCCGCAAGTCCGAGATCTACACCACCGCCGTGGACAACCAGCCCGGCGTGGACATCGAGGTCTTCCAGGGCGAGCGGCAGATCGTGGACGGCAACAAGCTCCTGGGCAAGTTCCACCTGGGCGACATCCCGCCGGCTCCCCGCGGCATCCCCCAGATCGAGGTGGTCTTCGACATCGACGCCAACGGCATCGTGCACGTCACCGCCAAGGACAAGGGCACCGGCAAGGACGCCAGCATCACCCTGACCGGAAGCACCGGCCTCTCCAAGGACGACATCGACGCCAAGATCAAGGACGCCGAGGCCCACAAGGCAGAGGATGAGGCGCGCAAGGCCCTCCTCGAGGACAAGAACCACCTGGACCAGACCATCTACCAGGTGGAAAAGCTCCTCAAGGAGAACGGGGACAAACTCCCGGCGGAGGAGAAAAAGGCCCTGGAGGACGCGGTGGCCGAAGGCAAGGCGGCCCTGGGCAGCCTGGAGGGCGAGCGCATCAAGAAGGCGTTGGAGGCCCTGAACGCCGTCTCCCACAAGATGGCGGAGAAGATGTACCAGCAGGCCCCGCCCGCGGATGGCCAGGCCGCGCCGGCTCCTGGCGCCGAGAAGAAGAAGGAAGACGACGTCATCGACGCGGAAGTGGTGAGCTGACGCGCGCCCCGGACAAGGCCGGGCCCCGGGCCCGGCCTTTTTTCCGTCCCGGCGCGATCTGAGTCTTTCCCGCGCAAGTTTGCTAGAGTTCCCTCATGGCCCACCCCGACTACTACAAGATCCTGGGGGTTCCCCGCAGCGCCTCCGCCGAGGACATCAAGAAGGCCTACAAGAAGCTCGCCCGCAGGTTCCACCCGGACCTCAACCAGGGGGACGCGGCCGCGGAATCGCGGTTCAAGGAGATCTCCGTCGCCAATGAGGTGCTCTCGGACCCCGAGAAGCGGCGCAATTACGACCAGTACGGCGACCCGGCGGGCCCCCAGCAGGCGCCCATGCCCGAGGGTTTCCAGGGTTTCGACCTCGGAGACATCTTCGGCACGTTCATGGGCGGCGGGGGCGGACCCCGCCGCCGCGGGCCCGAGCGGGGCGAGGACCTCCAGCGCCTGGTGCGCATCTCCTTCCAGGACGCGTTCAGGGGGACGCGACTCTCCTTCTCGGTGCACCGCACCGAGACCTGCCTCACCTGCCACGGCAGCGGCGAGGGCCCGGGCGAGAAGGCCTCCTGCCGGGTGTGTCACGGAAAGGGCGCCATCGAGCGGGGCTCGGGCTTCTTCAAGCAGAAGGAGCTCTGCGAGGCCTGTGGCGGCAGCGGCAAGAAGGGCCCGGCCTGCGCCACCTGCCAGGGCCGCGGCCGCAATCCGAAGCAGGATTCCATCACCGTCAACATCCCGCCGGGCATCGAGGAAGGCCAGAAGCTGCGCCTCCCTGGCAAGGGGGAGGCGGGACGGCGGGGCGGCGGGCCCGGCGACCTCTACCTGCAGATCGAGGTGGACCGCGATCCGCGCTTCGAACGCCGGGGTGCGAACCTCTACCTCACCCTGCCCGTGAGCTTCACCGAGGCCGCCCTCGGCGCGAAGGTCGAGGTGCCCACGCCGGAGGGCGCCTCCACCATCAAGGTGCCGCCGGGCACCCAGACCGGCGCCAAGCTCCGGCTGAAGGAGAAGGGCATGCCGCTGCCGAAGTCGGAGCACCGGGGCGACCTGTTCGCCGAGGTGAAGGTGGTGACCCCCCAGGTCCAGGACGAGCGGAGCAAGGAGCTGCTCCGGGAGCTGGGGGAGCTGAACGACCGCAACATCCGTGAGGGGGCGTGGCGATGAGCGTGCGGCGGGATCCCAAGGCGGGGCTCTACATGATCGGCGTGGTCTCGGCCCGCTACGAGATCCATCCCCAGACCCTGCGCATGTACGAGCGCGAGGGCCTGCTGCGCCCCAGCCGCACCGAAGGCAAGACGCGCCTCTACAGCGACGAGGACCTGGAGCGCCTGGAGTTCATCCTCAACCTTACCCGCGACCTGGGCGTCAACATCGCCGGCGTGGAGGTCGTGCTGAACCTGCGCGACCGCATGCACGAGATGCAGCGCGAGATGGAGTCCCTCCTCGAGCGCTACCGCACCCGGCTTCGCGCCGCGGGCGTGGACCCCGAGGAGGCCGCCGCCCACCCCACGGGGCTCGTGAAGGTCGGGCCGCAGGGGTTGGTGAGGAAAAGCTAGGCGTACCTTTCCGCCGGCCTGTCTCCGGGCCGTGCGGGTTCCACGCGGCCGGGGAAAGCAGTCAGGAACGTACCAGGTGCGGATGCTGCGCGCAGGATGGGGCGGAAGCCCGCCCCGCGGACGGCGCGCGCTTCGGCGTGGGCGGCCCGGCGGTCCCGAAACCCTAGGGTTGCGCCCCCGGAACCCACCCCATCGAGGCCAGCCCGTCCAGCATCTCCGCCACCGCGGCCCGGGCCTTGGGCCCGTGGATGGGCATCACCAGCACGTCCCCGGGCCGGGCCCAGGCGAGCAGCCCGCCCACGGCGTCGGACTCCTCCACCACCGTGCGCATCCGGTCCGCGCCGAGGCCCCGCCGGGAGAGCTCCTCGGCGAGGATCGCCGGCACCTCGCCGTGCTCGCGGCCCCGCAGGTACTCCGCGAGATCCTTGAGGATCACCTGGTCGGGGTGGAAGGCCGCCGCGGTGGCCGCCAGCGCGCGGATCGCGTCATCCTCGCGGTTGCCCGCCTGGCTGAGCAGCAGGCCCAGACGACCGGGCACGTCGCCGTGGCCCAGGAAGGCCCGCGCCACGCCCAGGAGGCCCGCCAGGCCTTCGGGGTTGTGGGCGTAGTCCATGAGCACCGTCACCCCGCCGATGCGCCAGGTCTCGAGGCGGCCCGGGTTGTCGCGGCGATCCCGCCCGAAGCGGCCCAGGACCCCGGCGAAGCCTTCGGGGTCGAGGCCCAGGGCCGCCGCGGCGATGGCGGCCGCCGCGAGGTTGGCGATGTTGTACGTCGCGGCGCCCCCCGCGCTGAGGGGCATGCCGCGCACGTCGCCGAGATCGTGCTCCCGGCCCCGCCAGCGCAGGAGGAGCCGGCCGCCGCGGAGGCCGCAGGCGGCGGGCGACGCCGCCAGCCTCGGATGCCCGTAGTCGAGGGCGAACCACCCCACCGCGCACGGAAGGCCTT
Organism: Holophagaceae bacterium; assembly: GCA_039812765.1. Taxonomy (GTDB): domain Bacteria; phylum Acidobacteriota; class Holophagae; order Holophagales; family Holophagaceae; genus JADJVL01. The sequence continues at coordinate 7,600 of JBDIBF010000054.1, read as the reverse complement.
CGGCCCGGGCGGCCAGGACCGGATCCTCCGCGTTCAGCGCCAGCAGGCCTTTCGCGCCCAGGGCCCGCGCCACCGCCAGCTTGGCGTCGGCCAGGTCCTCCAGGCCGTGGATGCCGTACTCGCCGAAGTGGTCCGCGCTGATGTTCGTCACCACCGCGGCGTCGGCCCGCTGCACCGCGAGCCCGCGGCGCAGGATCCCGCCCCGTGCCGTCTCCAGCACCGCCATCTCCACCTCCGGGTGCCGCAGCACCGTGCGGGCCCCGCCGGGACCGCTGTAGTCCCCGGCCTCCAGCAGGCGGCCCGCCACCACCACGCCGTCGGTGCAGCAGTGACCCGGCGCCAGGCCCTGGGCCGCGGCCAGGGCCGCCAGGAGGCGCACCGTGGTGGTCTTGCCGTTGGAGCCCGTCACCAGGGCCGTCGGAATCGCACGCAGCGCCTCCCAGGGAACCTCGTCCACCGCGGGCGGCGCCGCCACGGGCCAGGAGCGGCCCCACCGTCCCGCGCCGAGGGTCAGGAGCTGGTCGTCCGAGAGCGCGGGCAGGCCGCGGCGGCCGGCCTCGTCCAGGAGCCGGCGCAGCGCGGGCCGGGCCTCCGCCGCGGCGAAGGCCCGCAAGGTGGCGAAGGCGGAGGCCTCGTCCCAGGCGGCCGGATGGCCCGGCGCGTGGGGTCTGGGGAAGGGCGCCCCGGCGCGGTCCAGGGCCGCCTGCCAGGCCCACTCGTTCACCTCCATGGCGGCGAAGAGCTGGTCCACGGGGGCGGCGAGGGCCAGCTCGGCCCCCGTCGCGTGGATCCGCGCAACAGGCTCCGGTGAAGGCCAGCCCAGGGCCGTGGCGGCCCGGCGAACCGAAGCCTGCCAGAGGTCCAGGACGTCCTTCCGAGCCCCCCAGGGGAGGGCCGTCTCGAGAACGGCCCCGCAGGTCCCGAAGAAGCGGTTCGGGCCCGTGAGGCGGCGGCTGTCCTCGAAGGGGGCGCCCGCGCCGCTCAGTCCTCACTCTCCCGGGCGAAGCGCACGCCCCGTTCATCCCGGACCAGGCCCTCCAGGTCCTGGGCGGGCTCCTCCCGCGCCGGCGGGACGGGAGGGACCGGCTCCGCGCGGACGGGGGCCGCCTTCGGGGGCGGCGCGCCCTCGGGGCGGAACTTGATGACCTGCTTCCAGGAGCGCGTCAGGGCGTCGGCGAAGATCAGCAGCAGGTCCCCCGGCTGGCCCATGCGCAGGGCGGCGTCGATGGCCTCCTGCTCGTCGGGGATGATCGAGATGGCCTCCTCGCGGACGCCCTTCGCCTTCAGGGCCTTCGCGAGGATGCGGGGCACCTCGTCGCCATCCCGGCCCCGCAGGCCGTCGTCCCGGCGGCAGACGTAGTGGTCGAAGCGCCCCGCCACCGCGTCGGCGATGGCCACCAGGTCCTCGTCCCGGCGGTCGCCAGGTCCCGCCATCACCACGATCCTCCGGCCCGCCACGTCCAGGGCCCCGGCCAGGTCCGCCATGACGCCGACGGCATGGGCGTTGTGCCCGTAGTCGAAGACCACCTTGAAGGGGTGTTCGTCGTAGACGTTCATGCGCCCCGGAGCCTGGAAGAAGGTGGTGTCGAAGGTGCGCAGGCCCATGCGGATGGCGTCCAGCTTGATCCCGAGGCTGAAGGCCATGGCGGCCGCGAACATGGCGTTCTGCACGTTGTGCACGGCGCGGCCCTCCAGGGTCGCGGGCACCAGGTGCGTCCAGAGCAGCGGGATGTGGCCGCCCTTGTCGTAGAGGGTGATCATCTGCCCGTTGACGCCGGCCTCCAGGGCGCACGCGCGCCCGCCGGCGCGGATGTGCTCCCGCACGAGGGCGTGCTGGGGGTTCATGGTCACGTAGCAGAGGGTCTTCGCCTCGGTGTAGCCCGACATCTTGAGCACGTTGGGATCGTCGGCGTTGAGCACCGCGCAATCCTGGGCGACCTCGACGATGACGCGCTTCACCTCCGCGAGCTGCTCCAGGGTGTCGATGCCCTTCAGGCCCAGGTGGTCCGCCTGGACGTTCAGCACCGCGCCCACATTGACGAAGGGTACGCCCATGCCCGCCCGCAGCAGGCCGCCCCGGGCGATCTCCAGCACGGCGATGTCGATGGCGGGGTCCGAGAGCACCATGCGGGTGGCCACGGGGCCCGTCATGTCCCCCTCCACCGTGCGCTGGCCGTCGATGTAGACGCCGTCGGTGGTGGTTAGTCCCGGCGTGTAGCCCGCCATCTTGGTGATGTGGGCCAGCATACGCGCGGTGGTGGTCTTGCCGTTGGTGCCCGTGAGCGCCGCGATGGGCACCCGGGACGGCGCGCCGCCGGGGAAGAGCATGTCGATGACGGGGCCCGCCACGTCCCGCGGCGTGCCCTCGCTGGGCGCCACGTGCATGCGGAAGCCCGGCGCCGCGTTCACCTCGCAGATGGCGCCGCCATGGGTCTTGTAGCTCTCGGTGATGTCCGGGCAGAGGAAGTCCACGCCGCCCACGTCGAGGCCGATGGCCTTGATGGCGCGCACCGCCATGTCCCGGTTGTCGGGATGGATCACGTCGGTGACATCGGTGGCGGTGCCGCCGGTGCTGAGGTTGGCCGTGGCCCGCAGGGGCACGACCTGGCCCGCGGGAGGCACCGAGTCCGCCGTGAAGCCCTGCCGCGCCAGCATCATGTCGGCCTGGGCGTCCAGCACCAGGCGGGTGAGCACCTTCTCGTGGCCCACGCCGCGCCGCGGGTCCCTGTTCACTTCCTCCACCAGCTCCGTCACGGTGTGGATCCCGTCGCCCACCACGCCGCCAGGGGTCCGGCGCGTAGCGGCCACCAGCTCGCCGTTCACCACCAGCAGGCGGTGGTCGTCCCCCTCCACGAAGGTCTCCACGATCACCGAGCGGCTGTGCTCCCGCGCGGCCGCGAAACCCCTGCGCACCTCCTCCTCGGTGGTGAGCCGGATCGAGATGCCCCGGCCGTGGTTGCCGTTGTAGGGCTTGGTGACCACCGGGTAGCCGATGCGCCGCGCGGCCCGGGCGGCTCCGTCCTCGGTGGAGACCAGCTCCTGGCGCGGCACCGGCAGCCCCAGGCTGCCGAGGATCTTGTTGGTCTCCTCCTTGTCGCTGGCCAGCTCCACGGCGATGTGGGAGGTCCGTCCCGTCACCGTGGCCTGGATGCGCTGCTGGTACTTGCCGTGACCGAGCTGCACGAGGGACTGCTCGTTGAGGCGCATCCAGGGGATGTCCCGGGCCTCGGCGGCCTTCACCAGGCTGGCCGTGCTGGGGCCCAGGGCCCGGCGCTGGGCGTAGCGGATGAACTCGTCCCGGGCCGTGTCCCAGTCCCAGCCCTCGGGCACGCTGCCCTCGGGACGGAGCTCCGGAGGGAGGAGGGAGCAGAGGAGCTTCAGCGCCAATTCCCCGGCCTCGATGCCCTCCTCCCGCTGGGCGTATTCATAGACGACGGTGTAGACGCCCTCACGGCCGGCGCTCCGTGTCTTGCCGAAGGTGACGTCCTCGCCGGCGACGTTCTGCAGCTCGATGGCCACGTGTTCCATCACGTGCCCCAGCCACGTCCCCTCGTCCTCCCGCATGCGCCGCACGAAGCCCCCCGCCTCGCCGTAGCTGCAGCCGTGCTCCTGCAGCCCCGGCAGCGCCCACAGCAGCGCCTCGATGAAGCCGCTCCCCAGCCGCGCCGTCGGCCAGGCCTCCAGGGCCCCCAGGTCCAGCTCCAGGCGGATCACCGGGAAGTGGGCGTAGAGCGAGGGTCCGACATAGACGGATCGGTCGAGGATGCGCATGGAACGGTCCTGGGGCGGCGGGGGAAGATGGGGGTGGGCGGAATCTTACCCCGTGGCCGTGACGGACGCTTGCGCGAGTTTTCGGCCCCGGTGGGCCCAGGCGCGCGTCCACGAAAGGCCTCGCCCTCGACCTGGTCCAGGACCTAGCCCTTGACCTTGACCTTCCAGGAGTGACTCGGTTGGATGCGGCGGCTTCAGGCCGCATCCAACCGAGGCACCAGACTCGCGCAGCGAGTCGTGGCCCCTGCCGCCGGGAACGGCCGCCCCGAGCCTCCAGGCCCTCGCCTGATCCTACCGGCCGACCCTCAGCTGCTCGCCTTCCGCCACTCCCGGGCGTCCGGCCCGGGGAAGGCCTCCCGGGTGTGCAGGTCGAAGCTGGCCCCGCTGGTGAGGATGTGCACCTTCAGGCCCAGCATGCAGATGGGCTGCCCCGGATCGGTGTCGTCGATGCCGCTGTACTCGATGCCGGACGCGTCCACCACGGTGATGCCGCCCCTGCCTTCCACGGTCAGGAGGTTGTCGGGCCCGATGAAGGCCGCCGTGTCCTCGTCCAGGCCGAGTCCCACGGAGAAGGGGTTGAAGGCCAGCGCCGAGAGGAGCCGGCCCAGCCGGTCCCGCTGGCGGAAGTGCTGGTCGATGATGAAGCGGTTGGTGAGTCCGAGGCCCGGGGCGAGGCTCACGCAACCCAGCACCGGCTGGGAGCCCTCCTCGCCGAAGGCGATCATGTGCTCGCTCAGGAAGCTCGCCCCCGCCGAGGTCCCGGCCGTGTGGACGCCCTTGGCGTTCTGGATGCGCACCAGCTTCGCCACGGGCGTGCCGCCCAGGATGCTGGTGAGCCGCAGCTGGTTGCCGCCGGTGAAGAAGATGCCGCTGGCCTCCTCCATCCGGGCCAGGCGGCCGCGCTCGAAGCAGTCCCGGCGGGTGTCGAAGTCCAGGGCGGTGGCCCGTGCCGCCCCCAGCTCCGCGAAGATCCGCTCGTAGCGGCTCCCGGTGTCCTTGAGGCGGCTGGCGGTGGGAATCACCACGATGTCGGCGCTGGGTCCGCCGCAGAGGTCCACGAAGCGGCGCAGGATGCGCGGGTCGTGCTCCTTCTCCTCGGCGCCGCCGATGGGGATGATGAAGCCGCGCTCCTCGCCCTCGGGCACTCGACTGGGACTCATCAGGACTCCTCGAACAGGCCGCGCCGGAGCGCGGCGCCGGAGCGCACGGCCCAGGCGCCTCCCATCATCACATCCCCGGCGCCCGAGGCCGAACCGGGAGGCCCGAGCACCACGAGATCCGCGTCCGCGCCCACGGCGAGCCGGCCCTTGCGGGGCAGGCGCAGGAGGTCCGCCACGTTGGACGTGAAGGCCGGCAGGACGCGTTCCAGGGGCTCGCCGGAGGCCACGAGCTCCCGCAGCGTCGCCATCAGCGCCGCGGGGGAGCCTACGCCCATGCGCGCGATGCGGCCATCGGCGTCGAAGTGGGGCAGGCAGCCCCCGCCGTCGGAGCTCACCGTGACCCGGTGGGGCGGGGCGCCGCTGGCCCAATAACGCCGCAGGCCCTCGGCCGCGGTCCAGGCGTCCTCGCCCTCCTCCACGGGGAAGGCGGTGAGGTCGACGGAACAGCCGGCCTTCACCAGGTCCAACGCCTCGTCGAACAGGGCCTTGCGCCGGTTCACGTGGGTGGGATGGAAGACCCGGGGCGGCAGCTCGCTGGTCTGCAGGGCCCGCCGGACCAGGTCGAGCCCCCGCGGGCCGTTGCCCAGGTGCAGGTGCAGGATCCCCGCCTTGCCCGTCATCAGGCCGCCCACGTGGGCGTCGGCGGCGATGCGCAGCAGCTCGTCCAGCGTCGGCTGGCTGGAGCGGTGGTCGGAGATGGCCAGCTCGCCGACGCCGAGAATGGGTTCCACGAAGGCCAGGTCGTCCCGCACGGACCCGGTCAGGGTGGTGGGCGGCACCGTGTAGCCGCCGGTCCAGCACCAGGCGCCCAGACCGAGGTTGCGCAGGCCGTTCACCGTGGCCACCAGGTCGCGCATGGTGCGGGTGCTGCAGTCCGTGCCCAGAGTGCCCACCACCGAGGTGACGCCGGCGAGGGTGAACCGCGACAGGGCCACCGGCGGCACGCGGGTGTGCGCCCCCGCCTCCCCGCCGCCACCGGTGAGATGGGCGTGGCCGTCGATGAGTCCGGGGATGACGGTCCGCCCTTCGAGGTCCACGGTGTCGGCTCTCACGGCGCCGAGGTCCCCGGCGTCGCGGCCGATCCAGAGGATCCGTCCGCCGCCCACGAGCAGGTCCCGCAGCCCCAGGGGCTCCGGCGCGAAGAGCTCCGCGTTGCGGAGCAGGATCAGGGGCGCCTCCGGGGCCGTGGACGTCACGGCTCCAGTGTAGGCGGGCCGCGCCGGGCGGCCCAGCTCCCTCAGGGCACCGCGCGCACCACCGGCGGGTTCTGGGCCAGGGCTCCCGGGATCAGCCCGGCCAGCTGGAGCTTGAGGTTCTCCGAGGGCAGGTAGGAGAGCGGCAGGTCCGCCTGCTGGCACATGATCACGGCGGCCCAAGTCTGCCCGTTGCCCACCTCGACCCACGGCGCCCAGCCGAACTTGCCCGTGCTGCTGAAGCGCTGGACGGGGTTCGTCGCCGAGGGCGCGGCCCCGTTCGCGGCCTCCACCCAGCCGCCGAAGCCGTAGTGGTTCACCCGGCCCGTGAGGGCATAGGGCGTGTAGGCGATCGTGGTGGTCGGTCCGAAGCCGTCGCTCCGCTGCTGGGCGATCAGGTCCTCGGAGAGCAGCCGGTTCGAGCCGTCCAGGCCTCGGCGGAGCTGCATCATGAGGAAGCGCGTGTACTCCGTGCCGGTGCATGCCAGGCTGCCCGCCGGGTTGGGGTTCGTGCCGCCGCCGTAGGTGCTGAGGGCGCCCCACTGGAGGGGCCCCTGGAGCTGCTCGTTGAAGATCGTCCGCCAGGGCTTCCCGGTGGCGATCTCCGCCATGCGGGCCGCAATGCGGAGGTGGGTGCTGCCGTAATAGAAAGAGGAGCCCGGCGTGGAAGCGGTGGAGCGCTGGTCCTCGTAGATCCGCATCACGGCCTCGTCGAGCGTGATGTCGCTGGGATCGGAGGACGGCACCTCCCCGCTGATGCCGCTGGTGAAGCTGAGCAGGTGGCGCAGGCGGATCTGGCCCATGGCCCCGGACCAGGGCTGCCCCTGGCGGTCCCTCAGCAGGTCCGAGGTCTTCGTGTCGAGGCTCAGGATCCCCTTGTCCACGAGCTGAAGGAGCACCGTGCCGCTCACCATCTTCGAGCTGGAGGCCACGGCGGCGTAGGTGGTGGTGGAGAAGGACCCGAAGGACTTGGAATAGACGACGCCGGCGGGGGTCATCACCTCCACGGCGAGGCCCCCGGGGAAGTTGGACTGGGCCGCCTGGATCGCGGTGGTCACGGGCGCCCAGGGATCCCCGCCCGTCCCGCCGCCGTTGCCGCCGCCCGACGTGCCGCCCCCGGCGTCCGAACCGCCGCCGCAGGCCAGGGCCAGGGCCAGGGCCAGGACGATGGCTGTGATGAACGTGCGTCTCGGACCCATGGGCTCTCCTGCCCCTCTCGACCCCGGGCCTGCCCGGCGGGTTGAAGGCCCCCGGGTATGATGCGGAAGCCAATCCACCGCAAGCCCGACGCCGGAGCGCCCATGACCGTCCCGCCCGAGGACCCGGACCGCAGCCAGGAGAGCCTGGAGAAGCGCCTCGCTCGCCTCGAGCAGTGGGTGGAATGGCTGGTGGCCCAGGAGAAGGCCCGGGGCAACGCGCCTGGGCGCCCCGCCGAGCCTCGGCCCACCCCGGCGGCGGCGCCCCCGCAGGCTGCCG
>JBDIBF010000053.1:0-21356 GCA_039812765.1 Holophagaceae bacterium | reverse complement strand
CCGCGCGCCTCGGCCTCAGTGCCCTCGGCACGCGAAAGGGCAAGGAGATCCGCCGGTCGGACCTCGACGCGGCCTGAGCGCCTTCACATCGCGGCGGCCATGCGCCGCACCGCCTCCCGCAGCTCCCGCGGGTCCAGGGCGGTGAAGCCGAGGCGGATGAAGGGGCGCTCCTCGCCGTGGAAGTCGAAGGCCGAGCCCCAGGGGAAGAGGACGCCTTCCTCGCGGCAGCGCCGCGACCAGCGGCCCTTCGGCAGGCCCTCCACCCGCACCCAGAGGCTCATGCCCCCGCCCGGGGCCTCCACCTGGAGGCGGTCCGGAAGCCGCTGCCGCAGCGCTTCCACCAGCACGTCCCGGCGCTCCAGGTTGGTCCGGCGCACCTTGCGCACGTGGCGCTGAAGGAGGCCGTCCTCCAGCAGCTCGGCCACCGCCCGCTCGAAGACCTGGTTGCCGTGGTAGTCGGTGACCGCGCGCCGCGCGGCCAGCGCCGTGGCCAGGGCCGCCGGCGCGCCGACGTAGCCCAGGCGGAGGCCCGGCGCCAGGACCTTGGAGAGGGAGCCCAGGTAGACCACGACGCCGCCCCCGTCGGCGCTGGCCAGGGGCAGCACCGGCCGGCCCTCGTAGTGGAACTCGAAGTCGTGGTCGTCCTCGATCACCGCGACGCGGTGCCGGCGCGCCAGCTCCAGCAGGCGCAGGCGCCGGGGCGCCGAGAGCGTCGCCGTGGTGGGGAACTGGTGGTGGGGCGTGGTGTAGACCGCCCGCACCGTCCGTCTCGCCAGTAGGGCCTCGAGGGCCTCCACGTCGAGGCCCTGGGCGTCCACGGGCACCGGGACCAGCTCGGCCCCCGCGGCCCGCAGGGTGGCCCAGGCCTGGGGATAGCCGGGGTCCTCCACCGCCACCGCCTCGCCGGGCTTCAGCAGCGTGCGCGCCACCAGGTCCAGGCCCATGAGGCTGCCCGAGGTGACCACCAGCTCCCCGGGGCCGAAGGCCAGGCCCCGGGCCTCGGCCAGCATGCGGGATAGGGCCTCCCGGAAGCGGAGGTCGCCCTGGGGGTCGCCGTAGCCCAGGGGCGCGGACCGGCCCCGCAGCACCCTCCGCACCGCCCGGGCCAGGAGGTCGGCGGGCACGAGGCGCACATCGGGGAAGCCGCCGCCGAGGAAGAGGGCGCCCCGGGGGCGCGGCTCCGGGCGCAGGGCCAGGTCCAGGGTCTCGAAGGCGAAGCCCGGCTCGGCGCGCGGTCCTGGGGCCCGGGGCGCGGCGCGGCGCTCCACCGCCACGGCCTCCGCGACCCGGGTGCTGCGCTGTCCCGCCTCGATCCAGCCCTCCGCCGCCAGCTCCCGGTAGGCGGCGAGCACCGTGTTGCGGTGCACGCCGAGGCTGGCGGCGAGGCTGCGCGACCCCGGCAGCAGGGCCCCGGCCCGCAGGCGGCCGCGCCGCACGTCCCCGGCCACGGCCCGGGCGATCTGCTGGGCCAGGGGCTCCCGGGACTCGGGATCCAGGGCGACGGGGAAGGACCAGGGGCGGCTCATGGTCTGTCCATTTTTTCAGAATTGGATCTTTTGGATAGACCATGGCGGATCCATCCTGGAGATTCCCTTCTGGAGGCCCACGACCCAATGCGCCTGTCCACCGCCTACCGCGACCTCGCCCCGGACCTCTACCAGGCCCAGCTCGGCCTCTGGAAGCAGACCCGCGCCGCGGGCCTGGACCCCAGGCTCCTCGACCTCCTGGACCTGAGGGTCTCCCAGATCAACGGCTGCGCCTTCTGCATGGATATGCACGCGGCGGACCTGGCAAAGGCGGGCGAGACGCCGCGGCGGATGGCGGTGCTGGCCGGATGGCGGGAGACCGACTGCTTCACGGGGCCCGAACGGGCGGCCCTGGCCTGGGCCGAGGCCCTCACGGACCTGCCTTCCCGCCCCGAGCTGGACCCGGCCTTCGAAGCCCTGAAGGCCCACTTCACGGAACGCCAGATCGTCGCCCTCACCTTCGCCATCGTCTCCATCAATGGCTGGAACCGCCTGGGCGTGGGCTTCCGCCTCGACCTCCCGGAGGACGCATGATCACCGTCACCCACGACCGCCGCCCCGACCTGGAGGCCATCCGCATCCTCTATGCCGCGTCGCCCCTGCGCCGTCCCATCGGAGACCTCGACCGGCTCCGGAGGATGTTCGAGCACGCCAACGTGGTGATCTCGGCCTGGGACGGGGAGCGGCTGGTGGGCCTCCTGCGGGGCTGGACCGACTTCGCCTTCGACGGCTACGTCTGCGACCTGGCCATCCACCCGGGCTTCCAGGGCCAGGGCCTCGGACGCCGCCTGCTCGACGAGGCCGCGGGCCTGGGGCCCGACATCCACTGGATCCTGCTGGCCTCGCCGATCGCGAAGGACTACTACGGCCACCTCGGCTGGCGGCTCCTGCCCAACGCCTGGGAGCTGCCCCGCCCCGCGGGCGCCATGCCCGACTACGCGTCCTTCCAGGCCGAATTCGCCCACCTCGCCGCGAAGGCGTGATCACGCCCTCGGGACCGCCATGAACAACCTCTCCCTCTACCTCGCGTCGGTGCTCATCTGGGGCTCCACCTGGCTGGCCATCACCTTCCAGTACGGAAGGGTCGCCCCCGAGGTCTCCGTGGCGTACCGCTTCGCCCTGGCGGCCGTCCTCCTCGCGGCCTGGTGCCTGGCCACGGGCCGGAGCCTGCGCTTCAGCCTCCGCCAGCACGGCTGGCTGGCCCTCCAGGGCGTCTTGATGTTCGGGATCAACTACGTCTGCGTCTACGTGGCGGAGCAGCACATCCCCTCGGGCCTCATGGCGGTGATCTTCTCCCTCCTGGCCATCCTCAACCCCCTGGGGGCGCGCCTCTGGTTCGGGACGCCCCTGGCCTGGAGGACCTTCGGGGGCGGCGCCCTGGGCGTGGCGGGGGTGGCCCTGCTCTTCCTGCCCGGCGCCGCCGCGATCCAGGGGGCCCATGCCCGGGCCGGGCTGGCCCTGGGGCTCCTGGGCGCCGTGGCCGCCAGCGCCAGCAACCTGGTGGCCCAGCGCAACCACGGCAGCGGCATCCCCGTCATGCAGGGCAACGCGGTCAGCATGGCCTACGGTGCCGCCTTCGTGGCCGCCACCTGCGCCGCCCTGGGCCGGCCCTTCACCTTCGACCCCTCCCCCCGCTACCTCGCTTCCCTCGCATTCCTCGCGGTCTTCGGCTCCATCCTCGCCTTCGGGGCCTACCTCACCCTGGTGGGCCGCATCGGCGCCGGCCGCGCCGGCTACGCCATGGTAGCCATCCCGCTGGTGGCCCTGGCCCTCTCCACGGCCTTCGAGGGCCTGCGGTGGGAATGGACCCTGGCCGTGGGCGCGGCGCTGTGCCTCGCCGGGAACGTGCTGGTGCTGCCGAGGGCTCCGAAGCCGGTGGAGGCCGCGGCCTGATTCAGGCTCCCACCGGCTCCCGGCGCGCCACCATCACCGCCAGCGCGGCGACAGAGAGGCTCGCCGCCACATGCTTGAGGGCGTGGCCGCCCATCTGGCCCCCGAGGATGCGGAAGACTGCGGGGTCCTCCAGCTCCAGGAGCTTGGCGACGAGGTACCAGGCCACCATCCAGCCGATGTCCCGGGTGCGGGTGTAGCGGGCGGGAAAGAGCCCCATGAGCAGCGGGATCATGAGCATGGGGTAGAACTGCACGAGGATGTAGAAGCGCAGGTCGCCCACGCCGGTGAGTTCCCCGCGACGCCAGACGTCGATGGCCAGCATTCCCAGCACCAGGAAGGGGAAGAGCAGGGCCGCGCCGATGCGGGCGTGGACGCGCTCGGCGATGGCGGCGCTCAGCAGCGCCATGAACACCAGCGTCATGGGCAGGCGGTCCCAGAAGAGGGTGTGGTTGTCCGGATGCCAGTGGTAGTAGCTGGACCCCAGGCCCACCAGGACCGTGGCCGCGAAGGCGACGGCGTAGGCCCGGGCCTCCCGGGGCTCGTGGAAGCGGGCCTTGCGGAGCGCAAGGATCCCCCAGATCCCGAAGGGCAGGAAGGGCGCGTTGGACGCCACGTTCCAGAAGTTCGGGATGCCGAGCATCGTGCGCCCGTCGGCGAAGGCGTGGTAGGCCGGGTCCTGGGCCACCGGCGGCACGAATAGCACCCCGAGGCCGATGCCCACCGCCAGGCCGACGAGGAGGGCGACGCGGAGACGGAAGGCGCGCGCGGAGAGGGCCTGGGAATCCATGCCCCAGGATCGCAGAGCCCGCCGCAGGTAGACTGCAGGGATGTCCGGAACCGCCCTCCAGCCCTGGGACGTCGCGGCCCCCGAGCGGGGGGGCCTGCCCTCGGCCTACGGGCTGCTGCCGGAGGACCTGGAGGCCCTCGGCGCGCCGGGCCGGCCGGAGCACCTCTTCGCCCGGCTGCAGCGGCCCTCGACCTGGAAGGACGGCGCCCCCTGGCTCTCGAAGGCCGCCCGGGCCTGGTTCGAGGAACGCTTTGACCTGGGCCTGCCCCGCATCGCCGAGTCCCTGCCCTCGGGCGACGGCTCCACCAAGTGCGTCCTGGAGCTCACCGACGGCAGGCGCATCGAGTGCGTCCACATGCCCCGGCGCGTGCGCAACCCGCGGGTCACCTACTGCATCTCCAGCCAGGTGGGCTGCGCCATGGGCTGCACCTTCTGCGCCACGGGCTCCATGGGCATCGTGCGCAACCTCAGCGCCGGCGAGATCGTGGGCCAGGTGCTGGGGCTCATGCGCGACCTGGGCCCGGTGCAGAGCTCCCAGGTGACCCTGGTCTTCATGGGCATGGGCGAACCCCTCCACAACCTCGACAACCTGCATCGCGCCATCCGCATCCTCACCCACAAGGCCGGCCTCGACATCCCCGCCCGGCGCATCACCGTGAGCACCTCGGGCCTGGTGAGCGGCCTGGAGAAGCTCGCCCGGATGACGCCGCGCCCCCTGCTGGCCCTGAGCCTCAACGCCACCACCGACGAGGCCCGCTCGCGCACCATGCCCGTGAACCGCGTGTGGAACCTGGCGCGGCTGCGCCAGGCCCTGGACGACTGGGGCCCGCGGCCCAACGAGAAGTTCACCTTCGAGTACGTGCTCCTGGCGAGGGAGAACGACACCGAGGCCGACGCGGACCGCCTCGCCGAGTGGCTGGGGGACCTGCGCCGCATCCACAACCTGAACCTCATCCCCATGAACGAGCACGCCGCCAGCGACTTCCATGAGCCGGCCGAGGCCCGCATCCAGGCCTTCGCCGCGCGCCTCAAGGCGCACGGCTGCTTCGTCACCGTGCGCCGCTCGAGGGGCCGGGACGTCCAGGCGGCCTGCGGTCAGCTCGTGAAGGAGAAGGCGTGACGGCCACCGCGACCCTGCTCATCAACTGCCCGGACCAGCGGGGCATCGTCGCGCGGCTGTCCACCTTCGTCTTCGACCACGGCGGCAACATCGTGGACTCCGACCACCACTCGGACATGGCCGCGGGACGCTTCCTGGGCCGCATCGAGTGGGAGCTGGAGGGCTTCGGACTGTCCCGGGAGGCGCTGCCGGAGCGGGTCCGCGCCGTCGCCGGACCCTTCGGCGGGAGCTGGTCCCTGCACTTCTCCGACGAGGTGCCGAAGGTGGCGCTCTGGTGCAGCAAGCAGGACCACTGCCTGCTCGACCTGCTCTGGCGCTGGAAGGCCGGGGAGCTGCGCTGCGACATGGCCCTCGTGCTGAGCAACCACCCGGACCTGGAGCCCGTGGCCCGACAGTTCGGCCTGCCCTTCCTCCACGTGCCCGTGACGGCGGACACCAAGGCCGCGGCCGAGGCCCTGGAGCTGCAGGCGCTGCGGGAGCGCGGGATCGAGCTGGTGGTGCTGGCCAAGTACATGCAGGTCCTCAGCGACGCCTTCGTCCAGGCCTTCCCCTCGATCCTCAACATCCACCACAGCTTCCTGCCGGCCTTCGCGGGCGCCATGCCCTACCACCAGGCCCACGCCCGGGGCGTGAAGGTCATCGGCGCCACCGCCCACTACGTCACGCCGGACCTCGACGCGGGCCCCATCGTCGAGCAGGACATCATCCGCGTGAGCCACCGGGACACGGTGGAGGACCTGGTGCGCAAGGGCAGGGACCTGGAGCGGGTGGTGCTGGCGCGGGCCGTGCGGCTGCACCTCCAGCGCCGGGTGCTCACCTACAACAACCGCACCGTCGTCTTCGAGTGAAGGGAGCCCGGGCCATGCTGCGCGTCCCCGTCCACGTCCTGCCCCACGGCGAGGGCCTCGAACTCCCCGCCTTCGCCACCGAGCACGCCGCCGCCATGGACCTGCGCGCGGCGATCCCCGTGGAGGAGGCCTGGATGCTCCAGCCCGGGGAGCGGCGGCTCGTGCCCACGGGTCTCGTGATGGCCATCCCGCCGGGCTTCGAGGGGCAGGTGCGGCCCCGCTCCGGCCTCGCCCTGCGCCACGGCGTCACGGTGCTCAACGCGCCGGGGACCATCGACGCGGACTACCGCGGCGAGGTGCAGGTGCTGCTGGTGAACCACGGCGACGCGCCCTTCGACCTGCACCGCGGCGAGCGGGTGGCGCAGCTGCTCCTGGCCCGCTGCGAGGCCTGGGACTGGGCACCCGCCGCCTCGCCGGAGCACCTGGGCGCGACGGCCCGGGGCGCCGGCGGCTACGGATCCACGGGGCGCTGAGGACCGCCCGGACGCGGAAGCGGCGCCTTCCGGCGCCGCTCCGGGATCAGGGGCTTGGGCTCAGTTCTTCTTCGCGGGAGCCGGCGCGGGCTTCGCCGCGGGCGCCGCCGCGGGCTTGCCCGGGGTTTTGGCCGTCGAGGCGCCTTCGGGGTACTTGGCGTCGTAGCGCTTCACCACCTCGGCGGTGAAGGCGGTTGCCCACTTGTCGTCCACGGGGAGCAGGAAGCCGGCGGACTCGCGGCCGTACTGGATCAGGAGCTGGAGCTTCCACTCCTCGGAGACCTCCTTGACGATGGGGCCCACCTCCTCCTGGAAGACCTTCATCACCTTCTCCTGGACCTTGTTGAACTCCTTCTGGCTGTCCTCCTGCATCCGGCGGACCTCGATCTCGCCGTCCTGGAGCTCCCGCTGGAGCTTCGCGCGGCCCTCGTCCGAGAGGCTGGTGGACTTGAGCTGCTGCTCCTTGGCCTGGAGCGCGTCCGCGCGGACCTTCAGCCGCTCCTGGAGCTCCTTCCCCTTGGCCTCGACTTCGGCGAAAAGCTTCTTGCCCCGGCTGGAGACCTGGATGACCTGGTCGGGGGCGAAGATGGCGATGCGGGCCGTGGCCACGTCCTGGGCCATCACGGGCAGCGCGGCGAGGGCCGCGGCGAAGAGGAAACGGCGCATGGATGCTCCCAAAAGGTCCAGTCTATCCCGCGCCGGGGCATCCGCGAAGCGCCAATTGCGCCTGGATTCCCGGGAACTTCGCGCCCGGAACCCGCAGCGCGGCGGACTCAGAAGGTGGTGCCGATGGAGAACTGGAAGTCGCTCCGGGATTCCGGGTCGAATGGATAGGGGTTGAGCTTGCGGCTCCAGATCAGCCGCAGGGGGGCCGGGCTGATGGGGAGGAAGAACCGCAGTTCGATGCCAGCGGACCGCAGCAGGTCCGGGTTCTTGTAGCTCCGGGTCTCGGTGCCGTAGGCGTAGCTGATGGTGTCCCGGGAGAACACCCGGGTCCCGGGTCCCCAGGCGTTTCCCGCGTCGTAGAAGAGCACCGTCCGGAATTCGTCGGCGATCTTGAACTGGTACTCCGCGTTCATCACGAGCTGTTTGTTGCCGCCGATGATGGTGGGCACGAGGCGGGTGGGGTCGATGATCAGGGACCCGATCTGGCCGTAGCGGTAACCGCGCACCGTGTTCTCGCCACCCGGGCGGAAGTACTGGTAGTAAGGCAGGTCGCTCTTCCCGAGGTTGCGGAGATACCCGTAGGTGGCATTGAAGGCGAAGATGTGCCGGTCCGCGATGTTGGCGAAACGGCTGAACTCCAGCGTGGTCCGCATGAAGGGCTTGTCAGTGGCGAACTGCCAGCCGCCGTATTCCAGGAAGACGCCCACTTTGCTGCCCGAGGTGGGCTTGAAGGGGTGGTTCACCGTCGAATAGGTGACGTTGGTGCTGACCGTGGAAGTGAGCTGGCTGCTGGTGTCGCGGAAGGCGAAATTGCGGCCGCCCTCGATGCGGACGATGGAGAAGTTGTAGCCGAAGCCCACCGACGTGAAGAAGGTCCAGGCGGCGCGGCCCGGGAAGAAGGTGGACAGCCGGGTGCCGGTGGAGACGCCCAACGAGCGGGTGTACTGCTTGTAGGCGAGGTCGGCGCCCACGCGGCTGGCGTCATATTCCGTGGTGCCGTTGGCGACGCTGGCGCCGAAGGAGTAGGGCAGGTCGAAGACGTAGGGCTCGGTGAAGCCGACGGAGAAGTTCCGCTGGAACTTGCCGCCGTTGTAGGAGAAGGACAGCACCTCGCCACCGCCTCCCAGGTTCTTCGTGCTGAAGCTGAGGCCCAGGGAGAACCCGAAGAGGGATCCGTAGCCGCCCTGGAAGAGCAGCTCGTTGACCCCGGCCTCTTCGCCCTTGATGGTGATGTCCACCTGGGGCTTGTCGGGGACGAAGTCGATCTTCGGTTCCTGGTTCTTCACGTCGAAGAAGCCGAGCTGGCCGAGGCCCGTGTAGGAGTCCTTGAAAGCGGCGGCGCCAAAGGGATCCCCCTCCTTCAGGAGCATGGAGCGCCGGAGCACCTTGTCCTTGGTGGTCGTGTTCCCCTCGAAGGTGATGCGCCGGATGGTGAAGGGCTCGCCCTCGTCGGCCTTCAAGGTCACGTCCACCTTCTTGATGCCACCTTCCTCCCGGACGTCCAGCTTCCTGTCGGTACGGAAGGCGATGTAGGAAGCGTCGGAGTACGCTTCCTTGATCTTGTCCAGACCCTTGTTCAGGGCGTCCAGGTCGAAGGGGCGCCGGCGGTTCTCGGGAAGGTCCTCGGTGGCTGGCTTCAGGTTCAGGACCTTGGCCAGCCAGGAGCGGTTGTCCCGCTTGGCCTCGGCGATCTTCCGGCGGTAGAAGGTCTCGTTGAAGACTTTCTCGTTGCCCTCGATCTTCAGCTTTCCTTCGTAGAATCGCTCGCCTTCCAGGACCGGGATCGTGATGGTCGCGCGGAGGTCGTACTTCGAAGAGAGCCCCTTCTGGGCCCGCTTCTCGTTCTTCTTCTGCTGCCGCGGGCTCGTGTTGTCCACAACGTCGATGACCGGCTGGCCGACGAAGACGTCCTTGTAGCCCTCCCGCCAGTAGAGCTCCTTCACCTTCTTGAGGTCCTCCTCGAGGTTCTTGTCCACCAGCAGGTCGTGGCTCGAGAGCCAGGAGAACATCCAGTGCCTGCGGGTCTTCTCCATCGCGGAGGCGAGCTGGCCCTGGCTGAAGACCTTGTTGCCGCGGAATACCACCCTGTAGATCCGGACCTTCCCGCCTTCCTTGATGTCGAAGACGAGGCGTGCGGTCCCGGCGCCGAGGGTTTCGAGCTTCACGTCCACCACGGGGTTGCGGAAGCCCTTCTCCGCGGCCTGCTCCACGATCAGGGCCTTGATCTTCCGGGCGGCCTCGGGGTCGTAGGGGCTGTCGGGCTTGATCTCGAGCTTCTTCTCCTTGACCTTGTCCTTGAGGTTCGTGACGCCCACCTCGGTGCCGCCCCGGTAGTCCACCTCCTTGACGAGGGGTCGCTCGGCCACGCGGATGATCAGCTTCTTCCCGCCGGCCTCGTCCTCGATCTCGAACTTCACGTCGTCGAAGGTGCCGACGGCCCAGAGCTTCTCAAGCACCGCAGTCAGGTCCACGTTCCGCAGGTCGTCGCCCACCTTCAGCCCGGAGCGGAAGATCACGGTCTCGGGGGTGAGCTTGACCGCCCCCACCACCTCGATCTTGCGGATCGTCTCGCTCTCCTGGGCCCGGGCCGGACCCCCGGCCGCGAGGATCAGCACCAGCGCGGGGGGCAGCACCCTCCCGACCCGCCCGGCGCCCGCCCGGCGGAACATCGCTTCCAGCTTCGTCATCCGTTCACTCCCGCCATCTCTGCCGCGGCCTCGGAGAAGGCGGGCACCAGCTTTCCGTCCTGGAGGTCGAAGTGCACCACGCCGGCGGGCACCTCGTCCCGGCTGACCATGAGCTCGGCCAGCGGGTCCTCGATCTGCTTCTGGATGGCGCGCCGCAGGGGCCGCGCGCCGTAGGCGCGGTCGCGCACGGTGGTCTTCACCAGCCAGTCGCAGGCCGCGTCCGTGAGGGTGACCACCAGGTGGTGCTTCTCGAGGGTCTTGTTCAGGTCCTCGATGAGCAGGCGGACGATGAGGCGCAGCTCCTCGTCGCCCA
The DNA here is from genome assembly GCA_039812765.1 of Holophagaceae bacterium. Lineage (GTDB taxonomy): Bacteria > Acidobacteriota > Holophagae > Holophagales > Holophagaceae > JADJVL01. The sequence goes on along the minus strand of JBDIBF010000053.1, from coordinate 11,043 downwards.
GGCGGTTGAAGACCACGATCTCGTCGATCCTGTTCAGGAACTCCGGCGGGAAGCTGCGGCGCAGCACCTTCATGGCGTCAGCGCTCTTGGCGTCGGGCTTCTGGTCCTGCTCGATGAAGCCGAGGTTCTTGTCGTTCAGGAGCTCGCGGCTCCCCACGTTGCTGGTGAGGATGATGATGGTGTTCTTGAAGTCCACCATGTTGCCGAAGGCGTCCGAGGCCTGCCCGTCGTCGAAGATCTGCAGCAGGATGTTGATCATGTCCGGATGGGCCTTCTCCACCTCGTCGAAGAGCACCACGCAGTAGGGATTGCGGCGGATGCGGTCCGTCAGCATGCCGCCTTCCTCGTAGCCCACGTAGCCGGGAGGCGCCCCGAGGAGCTTGGAGACCTCGTGCTTCTCCATGAACTCGCTCATGTCGAAGCGGATCATCTTCTTGGGGTCCCCGAAGAGGAAGGCCGCGAGGCTCTTGGCCAGCTCGGTCTTGCCCACGCCGGTGGGGCCCAGGAAGAGGAAGGAACCCATGGGCCGGTTGGGGTTCTTGAGGCCGGTGCGGGCCCGGCGGACGGCCCGGCTCACGGCCGAGACCGCCTCGAGCTGGCCGATGACGCGGGTGTTGAGCTTCTCTTCCATGTGGGCCAGGTTGGCCTTCTCGTCGTTCTTCAGGGCGGTGACCGGGATGCCGGTCCAGGAGGCCACCACGTCCTCGATGTCGCGCTCGGTGACCTCGGGGAAGAGGGCGTAGTCCTCGCCCGCCTCGGGACGGCTCTTCTGCACCTCCTCGCGGAGCTGCAGCTCCTTCTGGCGCAGCAGCACCGCGCGCTCGAAGTCCCGGGCCAGCACCGCCTCGTTCATCTCGTTGATGACCCGGTGCAACTCCTCTTCCGCCGCGTGGCTCTCGCCCACAGGCGCGCCGCCCCGCAGCTTCACCCGCGCGCCGGCCTCGTCCAGGAGGTCGATGGCCTTGTCGGGCAGGAAGCGGTCGGTGATGTAGCGGTTCGAGAGATAGACCGAGGCCTCCAGCACCTTCTCCGAGTAGCGGACGCGGTGGAAGAGCTCGTAGCGCTCCTTGATGCCCTTGAGGATGCGCAGGGACTCCGCCTCGTCGGGCGGGTTCACCGCCACGGGCTGGAAGCGGCGCACGAGGCTGCGGTCCTTGTCGATGTACTTCACGTACTCCTTGTGGGTGGTCGCGCCGATGCACTGGATCTCGCCCCGGGACAGCGCGGGCTTGAGGATGTTGGCCGCGTCCAGGCTGCCCTCGGCGGCGCCGGTCCCGATGAGGCTGTGGATCTCGTCGATGAAGAGCACCACGCTGGGGTCCTTGGAGGCCTCGGCGATGATGGACTTCAGCCGCTCCTCGAACTGGCCGCGGTACTTGGTGCCGGCCACCACCAGGCTGAGGTCCAGGGCGTAGATGCGCTTGTCCGCCAGGGTGGCGGGCACGTTGCCCTCGTAGATTCGCTGGGCCAGGCCCTCCACGATGGCGGTCTTGCCCACGCCGGCCTCGCCCAGCAGGATCGGGTTGTTCTTCCGGCGCCGGCTGAGGATCTGGACGATGCGCTCCACCTCGGTCTCGCGGCCGATGAGGTTGTCGAAGATGCCCCGCTCGGCCATCTCGGAGAGGTTCCGGGCGAATTCGGAAAGGAGCGGGTGCTCCTTCTTCTTCTTGGCGATCTTCTCCTCCTTGGTGGCCTCCAGGAGGATCTCCTTGGCGGCGATGAGGTCCGCCCCGCCCTCCTTCAGCAACCGCCCGGCCAGGGAGGCCTCCTCCTTCAGCATGCCCAGCAGCAGGTGCTCGGCCCCCACGTGCTTGTGGTTGAGCTTCGCGCTCTCGGCGGTGGCGTGCTGGAGGATGCGCTTGACCTCCTCCTCCATGGGGATGTCGATGGAGGTGGAGCTGGGGACGATCTTCTTGTCCTTCGGGGTCAGGGCCGCCACCAGGCGTTCCCGCAGGCCGCTCATGGAGACGCCCATCCGCTCCAGCAGCTGCGTGCTGGTTTTCTCCGATTCCCGCAGAAGCCCCAGCAGGAGATGGCCGCTCTGGATGCTCTCCGAACCGAACTGGCTGGCCTCGTAGCGGGCGAAGAACATGACCCGCCGGGCCTTCTCGGTGAATTTTTCGAACATGGGGGCTCCCTCCGCCGGGTGCTCCGGACGGGCTGCCGGGTTCCCGCGGACGGGAACCCGGCGCTTCCAGGGTAGCGCGGCGGTCCAGCCTTTGCCCGGCCTGATCCCGCGCGGCAGGAAGGGGATCCGGGCTGGGAAGGGTGGGAAAGGCCCGTTAGTCTGGAACATTGGAGAGCGCGCCATGGGCAGCAGAGCGGAGAATCTCGCCATCCTTGGCCTCCAATGGGGCGACGAGGGCAAGGGCAAGGTGGTGGACCTCCTGGCCCCGAGGTTCCGTCACGTGGTGCGCTTCCAGGGCGGCAACAATGCCGGCCACACGGTGGTGGTGGACGGGAAGAGCATCGCGCTGCACCAGGTGCCCAGCGGGGCCCTGCACCCGGGCTGTTTCCTGGTGGTGGGCAGCGGCGTGGTGCTGAACCTGGAGGTCTTCAACCAGGAGCTGGCCCGCCTGAAGGACCGGGGCTTCGACCTGGAGGGCCGGCTGCTGCTGAGCGACCGGGCCCACGTGATCCTGCCCCACCACATCGCCCTCGATCTCTGGCGGGAGGGTGGCGCCAGCAAGATCGGCACCACCGGTCGCGGCATCGGCCCGGCCTACGAGATGAAGGCCGCCCGCATGGGCATCCGCCTGGGCGACCTGCGTCACCCGGAGACCCTCGCGGAGCGCATCCGCCCGGGCTACGAGGAGGTCCGCCTGCGCCTGGGGGCAGGGGCCGGGCTGCCGGAGCTGGAGGCCCTGGTGGCGGACCTGCTGCGCCTCGCCGAGCCCCTGGTCCCCGCCATCGGCGACGCCCAGGGCCACCTCCTCGCCGCCTGGGAGCGGGGCGAGCCCATCCTCTTCGAAGGCGCCCAGGCCACGCTCCTGGACCTCGACCACGGCACCTATCCCTTCGTCACCAGTTCCAACTGCTCCCTGGGCGGCCTCTTCACGGGCACCGGCCTGCCCCCCAAGGCCCTGCACCGGGTGCTGGGCATCGCCAAGGCCTACACCACCCGGGTGGGCGCGGGCCCCATGCCCAGCGAGCTGCTGGACGCCACCGGGGACCGCCTGCGGGAGGTGGGCCGGGAGTTCGGCACCACCACCGGCCGCCCCCGCCGCTGTGGCTGGTTCGACGCCCCCATCACCGCCCACGCCTGCCGCACCAATGGTGTGGACGGCCTCGCCATCATGAAGCTGGACGTGCTGGACGGCCTGGACCGGGTGGGCCTCGTGGTGGGCTACCGGGACGGCGAGGGCGGCCTCAGCCGCGTGCTCCCGAGCTGCGCCTCGGAGTGGAAGCAGCTGAGGCCCGAAGTCCGCTTTTTCGAGGGCTGGGGCACCACCCGGGGGCTCCAGGCCCGCGGGGAGCTCCCGGCCTCCGCCCAGGCCTACCTCGACGCCCTGGCCGAGGCGGTGGAGGTGCCCATCGACTACCTGAGCACGGGCCCGGACCGGCGGGAGGGCTGCGTGTACCCCGGCACCTTCCTGGAGGGCCTGCTGGGCTGACGGCCCCCGCGGGGCCGGCGCGGAAGGGGGCGCCCCGCGGCGCCCCCTTCCAGCTTCCCGGGACGCGGACCTACTTCCGCGTCCGCGCGTCCCAGGCCGCGCGCTCGAGCAGCGCGACGGGTTCGAGCCCGGCCTTCCGCAGCTCGGCGTTCAGCTCCGCGAGCCCCTTTCCTCTGAGCCGGTCCAGGTCCGCGAAGGCGGCGGACAGCTCGGCCCTCAGGGCCGCGACCCGGTCCACCTGGGAGGGGCTCGGCGGCCCCGGCTGGAAGAGGACCCGGTTGTAGAGCTTGGCCAGCTTCTCCCGGAGGCGCTCCTCCCCGGTGATGGCGCCGCCGGCCTCCTTGGTGCTCACGAGGACCCCGCGGACCGTCTCCGTCTGGGCCGCCAACGCCTGCAGCCGGCCCTGGAGGGCGGGGTCGGAGGCCTTGGCGAGGCGCTCGGCGAGCCCCGCCTGGAGGTCCAGCACCTGCTGGGCCCGGAAGGCCAGGTCCTCGACCATGGCGAACATGGCCATGCCGGTGGCGAACTTCGCTTCCCGGTCCTTGCGGGTCCAGGGGGACTGGGGGTCAGCCTCGATCACCAGGGGCGCCGTGAGCACCTCCTTGTTCTTCGTGAGGCGCACCGTGTAGGTCCCCTCCAGCACCTCCGGTCCGGCGCCGATGAAGCCGTCGAACAGGTTGGCCCCCGTGGCGGCCCGGGGCGCCTGCATCAGCCGGTTCCAGTAGATGCGGTTGAAGCCCCGCCGCTTGTTCCCCGACAGGGTCTGGAGGACCTCCCCCTTCGCGCCGAGGATCTCCACCCGGAGGTCCCCCACGAGGTGCCGCTTGCGCTGCCAGTAGGCGATGGCGGCGCCGCCGGGGCGGTCCTGCCCTTCGTAGGCCGCGTCGCCCTCCATCCAGCCGTCGCTGGCCATGTCGAGCTTGGCGTTAGGCCGCGTGGGCAGGAGGGCCACCTCCTTCTGGAGGGTCTCGGGGGTGAGGGCGCGCAGGGCGGTCAGGTCGTCGATGATCCAGATCCCGCGGCCGTGGGTGGCCAGCACCAGGTCGTGCTCCCGGGGATGGACGGCCAGGTCCCGCACCGCCACCGCCGGCATGTCGCTGCCCTTGAACTGGGCCCAGGCCTTCCCGCCGTCCACGCTGATGAACAGGCCCCGCTCCGTGCCGAGGTAGAGGAGGTCCGGCTTCACCGGATCCTGCTTCACCACGTGGGCGTAGCCCTGCAGGTCGGCGGTGGCCAGGCTGGTCCATGTCTTCCCGAAGTCGTCGGTGCGCAGCACGTAGGTGCGCATGTCCCCAGCGGCGTGGCCGTCGAAGGCCGCGAAGGCCGTGCCCTCGGCGTGGGGGCCCGCCTCCACCCAGGACACGGTCGTGCCCCTGGGCACGCCGGGGGCGTTGGCGGCCACGTTCGACCAGGTCTTCCCGCCGTCCCGGGTCACCTGGAGGTTGCCGTCGTCGGTCCCCACCCAGATCACCTTCCCGTTCCGCGGGCTCTCGGAGATGGAATTGAGGGTGCAGTGGGTCTCGGCGGCGCTGTTGTCGATGGTGAGGCCGCCGCTCTCCTCCTGCTGCTGCTTCTTCGGGTCGTTGGTGGTGAGGTCGCCGCCCAGCCGCTCCCAGCTCGCCCCCTTGTCCCGGGACCGGAAGAGGTACTGCGCGCCGGTGTAGAGCGTGCCCGGCTCGTTGGGGCTCATGTGGATGGGCGTGTTCCAGCTCCAGCGGTACTTCGGCTCGCCGGCGGCGGCCTGGGGCTGGACGTTGCGCGAGGTCATGGTCTTCGTGTCCACCCGCCCGATCTCGCCGCCCTGGGACTCGGCGTAGACGTAGCGCGGGTCCGTGGGGTCGGGGAAGACCCAGAACCCGTCCCCGCCGTAGAGGTTGGTCCAGTGCTTGTTGGAGAGGTTCACCGACGAGGAGCCCCGCCAGCTGCTGTTGTCCTGCAGGCCGCCGTAGACGTGGTAGGGCCGCGCCATGTCCACGCTCACGTGGTAGAACTGGCCCACCGGAAGGTTGGGGACCATCCGCCACTTGTTGCCCCGGTCCTCGCTGACGAAGACGCCGCCGTCGGTGCCGAGGTACATCACCTCGGGGTTCTGGGGGTGGAAGAAGAGGGCGTGGTGGTCGCTGTGGGTCGCCTGGGCGATGGTGGCGAAGCTCTTCCCGCCGTCCTCGGAGGCGCTCAGCTCGAAGCCCGGCTTGTAGACCTTCATCGGGTCCTTGGGATCCACCATCACCAGGGAGAAGTAGAAGGGGCGGACGATGATGTTGGGTCCGGCGTTGCCCCGCTCCCAGGTCTCGCCGCCGTCCCTGGAATGGAAGATGGCGCCGTCCTTGGCCTCCACCACGGCGTACACGTGCTTCGGGTCCGAGGGGGCGACGGCCACGGCGATGCGGCCCACCTCGCCCATGGGGAGCCCGCGCTTCGGGTCGCCGTTGAGCTTCGTCCAGGTGGCGCCGCCGTCCGTGGACCTGAAGAGGCCGCCGCCGGGGCCGCCGCTCTCGAAGGCCCAGGGCCGGCGCCGGTGCTGCCACAGGGTGGCGTAGAGCACCTTCGGGTCCTTCGGGTCCATGGCCACGGCCGCGCAGCCGCTGTCCTCGTTGGAGTGGAGGACGCGGGCCCAGGTCTTGCCGCCGTCGGTGGTCTTGTAGAGGCCGCGCTCGCCGCCGGGGCTCCACAGGTGGCCCATGGCCGCGACGTAGACCGTGTTGCCGTCCGTGGGGTCCACCACGATGCCGGCGATGCGCTCGCTGTCGGGCAGCCCCATGCGGGTCCAGGTCTCGCCGCCATCGGTGGTCCTGTAGACCCCGTCGCCCACCGAGACGCTGTTGCGCACCCAGGGCTCGCCGGTGCCCACCCACACCGTCTTCGGGTTGGAGGGGTCCACGCGGATGGTGCCGATGCTCATGGCGTGCTTGTCGAAGACCGGCTTCCAGGTGGTGCCGCCGTTCTGCGACTTCCACACCCCGCCGCTGGCCGCCCCCACGTACAGCGTGAGGCGGCCCTGGTCCATGTGGCCTTCGATGGCGGCGATGCGGCCGGACATCACGGCGGGCCCGATGCTCCGGGCCTGGAGGCCGGAGAGGGCGTCGGCGTCGAGGCGGACGGCGTCCTGGGGGGCCTGCCCAGAGGTCCCTGGAGGCGCCTGCGCCGGAAGGGGGGCCACGAGGGCGGCGGCCGCCCCGATCAGGAGGGAGGCGGGGAGGCGGCGGTTCCGCATGGCGCCCTCAGCCCTTCTTCCCGGCGGGCTGCGCGTCCGTCTTGGGTGCGTCGGATTTGGGTGCGTCGGGTTTGGGGGCCGCGGGCTTGGCCTCGTCGGCCTTGGGGGCGGGCGCCGGCGGGGTCCGGAAGCGGTCGTCGGCGATGGCCACGTCCAGCTCCACCTTGTCCATCTGGATCTTCTGGCGCTGGGGCGCGCCCACCGCGCCCTGTTCCACGGAGTGGGGGAAGAGGAGCCCGCCCACCTCCTTGTAGTCGCCGAAGACGCTCTCGATCTCCACCTCCTGGCCGCGCATCACGCGCTTGGAGGTCTCCTTCACCTTCAGGAAGGAGTCCGCGTCGAAGAACATCGTGGTGGTGTTGCCGTTCTTCAGGGTCACCCGCAGCTTGTGGGCGGGCGCGCCCTCCACGGACTCGGTCCCGAGGTACTCCACCTTGTGCCCCTTGGCGGCGTAGTCCACCAGCGGCCCGTCCATGTCCGCCTGCACCTCCGCGTCCTTCACCTCGTCGGCGGTCATGGGCTCGGCGGCCTTGCTGCCCCCGTAGCCGGCGAAGGGGTTCACCCGCCAGCCCGACTTGCCGTCGAAGCCCGTGGACTGGGTCTGCCCCTGCAGCATGACGTCCACGCGGAAGGAGGCGGGGCGCCGGTTCTCCGCCACCAGGAGGATCTCCATGGGGGCGCCCACGAGGTGTCCGGACAGGCGCCGGGACTTCACGGCCTTCATGCGGGCCACGCCGCCTTCGGCCTCCAGATGCTTGGCGATGACCTGGTCGGCGGTGAGGGCCGGGGCCTGGGCCACGAGGGCGGGCGCGGCGGCCAGAAGGAGGGAGAGGGGGAAGGGGCGCATGGGGGCTCCGGAAGCTCCTGCCTGGAAAGGCCGGGGATGGGGAGGCCAGACTACCTCAAACCCCGAGGGTCCCGGCCCGGCGGATGGTCCCGAAGGCCGGGCCGGGGGGAATCCCCGCCCGGCGGCGGAGCCCCCGCGGCGGCCCCGGAACGCAGGAGCCCCCGCCGGGGCGGAGGCTCCCCGGGAGGCATCCCTCCTACACCGGCGTCTGGGCCTCCTCCCGGTCCTTGGGGAGGAGCCCGGCGGCCTTGGAGCGGATGCGGATGCCCAGGTCCTTCAGGTCGTCGCGCACCTGGGGGCCGGTCTTGGGGGTGGTCAGCGCCATCACCACGGCGCCGACGGCGGCGCCGGCGAGGAAGACGAGAGCGAGGGTGCCGAAGGGGGGTGCGTTGGTCTGGTTCATGGGAAGTCTCCTTGGGAAGCGGGGGCCGCGGTGGCCCCGGTGAGGGCGGGTTCGGGGACGGGCGCTTCGGCGGGCGCCGGCGCCGCGGGCGCGGGCCCGGGCGGACGTGCCGTGCGCTGCTGGGCCAGGAGGTCCTGGACGAGATGGAAGGCGCCGGCGGCCCACCCGGCGAGATGGGAGGCGGAGATCAGCCCTTCGCGGTACTGGACCCGGGCGGCCTCGAGGTCGCCGGCGACGCGGTCCGCCAGGGCGCCCGCCCTGGCGAGGGGCGCGGCGGCGGCCTCCACCTGGTCCGAGAGGCGGTCCCAGCGCAGGCGGGCCTCCCGGGCGTCCTGCACCACGGAGGCCATGGCCTTCTCGCTGGCGTCCAGGAAGGCCTGGAGGCGGGCCGAGAGGCGGCGCACCTCCAGGGCCAGCAGGATGGACACGCCCCCCAGCACGCCGGTGAGGAGGGCGAGGATCACCGCCAGGGCCGTCATGGGCACCTCCGGTCGATGCAGGCGCGGAGCTCCTGCCTCCCGGCGGGCCGGGAGGACGGCGGATTCCTGCGGGCTTCCCCAGGAACGTGGAGAGGCAGCCCCAAGGTGGGGCCGCCCAACTATGACGCCCGTCAAGTCGGCGGGTGGGCCGGCAGCCTCAATGCGCCAGCCCGTGCCTCAGGGCGCCAGCCAGCGCCTCAGCGCGCCAATTCGAAGAGGTAGTCCACATAGGAGCGCACGGCGTCGTCGAAGCCCTTCAGCTTCGGGTTCGCGCTCTCGATGAGGAAGTACTCGTCGGGGGCGTGGGCGCCGCTGCCGTGGCCCAGGCCGAAGTGGCCCGCGGCGAGGTTCAGGGGGGCGCCGGTGAAGACCCAGCCGGGGTAGGAACCGGCGTTGCGGGGCCAGAGGGGCGCGGTGAGGCCGTAGGACGCGTAGGTCGAGACCTGCTTCCGGATGAGGGCGGCGTCCGCGGGGGTCTGGGTGGGGTCGTAGCCGCCGCTGGGGTTCACGGCGATGTCGCCGAAGCCCTGCTTCGCCAGGTGGGCCTTGAGGGCGGCCACGGCGCCGTCGAAGGTCATGCCGGGCACGAGGCGCAGGTCCAGCTTGGCCACGGCGCGGTGGGGCAGGACGGTCTTGCCGCCGGGGCCGGTGTAGCCCGCCACGAGGCCTTCGATGTTCACCGTGGGCCGCGAGACGAAATCCAGGAGGGAGTCCCGCCAGGCGGCGTTGCGGGCCCAGGCCTTCACGCCCATCTGGGCCTTGGCGGCGGCCTCGCTCTGGCGCTTCGCCGCCTCGTCGATCATGGCGATGTCGGCGGCGGAGGGCGGCAGTGCCTTCTCGGCGAAGCCCTCGATGGCGGGGTTGCCGTCGGCGTCCACGAGGGTGGCCAGGGCCTGCACCAGGTGGAAGGCGGGGCTGTCGAGGCGGGCGCGGTTGGAGGAGTGCACGTCCTTGGCGGGCCCGCGGCCCCAGGTGGCGCCGTCGGCCACGAGTTCGAGCTCCACGACGCCCTTGGCGCCCAGGGAGACGGTGACCTCGCCGTCGCTGCCCTGGGAAGCGTTGGGCATGAAGACGCCCATGGTGCGCTTCAGCGCGGCCTCGATGTCGGGGCGGCGCACCACGTCGGCGAAGTGGGGCGAGCCGATCTCCTCCTCGCCCTCGGCCACCAGCACCAGGTTCACGGGGCACTTCACGCCGGCGCCCTTGAGGGCATGCAGGGCGGCGAGGAAGGCGGCCTCGGGCCCCTTCTGGTTCACGGCGCCGCGGCCCACCATCACCTTGCCGAAGCCGGGCTTGTCCACGATGCGCGCCGCGAGGGGCGGGCTGCTCCACTCCTTGGGGTCGAACTGCTTCACGTCGTACATGAAGTAGAGGCCCACGGTCTTCGCGGCGCCGGCGTCGAGGGTGGCGAAGACGCCGGGCTTGCCGCGGGTGGGCACGCGCTCGGCCTTCTGGAAGCCGGCCTCCTTGAGCAGGGCGATCAGCTTCTCGACGCCGGCCTCGCTGTTGAGGTCCTCGGCGGCGATGGAGGGCAGGGAGATCCAGTCCTGGAGGCGCTTCACGGACTCGGCGTGCCTGGCGCGGATCTGGTCATAGACGGGCTGCAGGCTCGGGGCCTGGGCCTGGAGGGTGGTGGGGACGATGGCGGCGAGGACGGCCGGGAGGAGGGCCGTCGCGAGGCGGGCGGGCGTGCGCATGGGGGCTCCGGGGGATGGAGCCATGGTGCTCGCGGGCCGCCCGGGGGTCCAGGCCCGTCTGACGCCCCGTCAACGCGATCTCGGTCCGGCTCCGCCCGCGCTATGCTCCGGTCCAGGAGCCGACCATGTCCCGAGCCCTCGCCCTCGCCTTCGCCGCCGCCCTGCCGGCCCTCGCCCAGGCCCCCGCGGGCCCCTTCGACGCCTCGCGTGACGTGGCGAAGGACTTCGAGGCCGCCAAGGTGGAGGCCAAGCGGACCCACAAGCGCATCCTCCTCGACGTGGGCGGCAACTGGTGCAGCTGGTGCCGGCTGATGGACCGCTTCTACGGCGAGCAGAAGGACCTCCGCGAGCTGCGCGACAGGCACTTCGTCACCCTGCTCGTGAACTACAGCCCCGAGCAGAAGAACGAAGCCTTCCTGGGCCAGTTCCCGAAGGTCAAGGGCTACCCCCACTTCTTCGTCCTCGACGCCGACGGCAAGCTGCTCCACAGCCAGGACACCGGCGTGCTGGAGGACGGGAAGGGCTACAGCCGGGAGAAGATGGCGGCCTTCCTGAAGGCCTGGAAGGGCTGAACGAGGCGCGGCCCCTCAGGCCCGCCGGACCATCGCCTGGATCCACCAGGGATTGGCGTTGTGGAAGGTGACCACCTGCAGGCTCCCCGAAGGCTCCCAGCCCTCGGCGATGGCCTGGTTGACGGCCTTCTCGACCGCATCCTGGGAATGGAGGTGGAGGACTTTGTACTCGACGACGTTGCCCACGGCAGACTCCTTGGTCGGGGGAAGTCTAGGG
>JBDIBF010000052.1:0-21552 GCA_039812765.1 Holophagaceae bacterium | reverse complement strand
AGGTGGCCGTGGCCGGGGCCGTGACCGTCACGCTGCTCGGCTGGCCCGTGATCGAGGGCGCGGTGGCGCCGCCGGTCCAGGCCGAACCCACGTTGATGGCGGCGTAGGCGTTCCAGACCGCGGCCTCCTCGGCCCCGCCGGCGCCGTAGAGGTCCTTGGCGGCGCTGATGCAGGCGGCGCGGGCGGCGGCGTAGTTCGAGGAGGAGGTCAGGTAGTTGGCCAGGGCGCGGTACCAGATGCGCACGGCCTTCTCGAGGCCGATGCCCGTGAAGCCGCCGGGCGTGTAGGAGGAGTAGTAGTCGCTGCTGGAGGTGCTGCTGGCGCCCTGGCTCAGGAAGAAGAACATGCGGTTGTTGGGGCCGGAGCTGTAGTGGACGTCCTTGGTGCCGATGCTGGACGACCAGGCGTCGGGGGAGGCGCCATCCTTGCTGGGCTTGAACATGTAGCGCAGGGGCGTGGAGCTGAGCTGCTCGCCGAGCTTCCAGCCGTTGTCGGTGTTCGCCACGGAGGCGGGGAAGGCGTGGCCGCCGCGGGAGTACATCTCGATCGTGTTGCCGAGGATGTCGGAGTTGGACTCGTTGAGGCCGCCCGACTCGCCGCTGTAGGTGAGGTTGGCTTCGTTGGCGCAGACGCCGTGGCTCATCTCGTGGCCGGCCACGTCCAGGGCGGTCAGGGTGGTGAAGCTGCTTCCGTCGCCGTAGGTCATGCAGAAGCAGGTGTCGTCCCAGAAGGCGTTGTCGTAGGAGTTGCTGTAGTGGACGCGGTTGTAGGTCGCGCGGCCGGCGCCGTCGATGCCGTTGCGGCCGAAGACGGTGTTGTAGAAGTCGAAGGAGACCTCGGTGCCGTAGTGTGCGTCCACGGCGGCGGTCTGGCCGTTGGCAGCGGTCGTCGAGGACCCCTCGACGTAGTTGGCGCCGTCGCCCCAGCTGTTGTCGGCGTCGGTGTAGATCGTTCCCTGGCCGCTGGTCGCGTGGTTGAGGTTGTAGGTGGCGATGTTCATGCTGCGCACGGTGTCGCGCATCTCATAGCCGCTCGTGACGGAGTTCGTCGTGATGCTGACCGTGCCGCTGTACTGGCTGTTGCCCGTGCCGGTGGCGGCGGTGGTGTGGAGGGTGTTCCAGGATGTGAGGACGCGGCCGGTGCGAGCGTCGACCATGAAGTCGCGGTGGATGGTCTCCTCGGCGCCGTTCTCGAGCTGGGCGTGGACGTGGTAGGCGAGGACGTGGCGGACCACGAAGCGGGTCATGTCCTCGGCGTTCAGCTCCTGGTCGAGGACGAAGGCCTTCCCGGGGCGGCGGATCTCGAGGGTCTCGGGGTAGACGACCAGCTCGACCGTGGGCTGGTAGGCGTAGGGGCCCTTGGGGTTCAGCGCGCGGTGGGCCGCGGCGAGGGCCTCGGACTCGGTGATCACCGGGGTGGTGTTGAGGGAGATCCGCTCGGTGTGGACGGCGTTCAGGCCGAGCTGCCGGCCGGACTCGTCGGTGTGGACGATCAGGTCGCCGCCCCAGACCTTCAGGCCCTGGTAGGTCTTCTGGAAGCGGGTGTGCGTCTGGCCGAGGTCGTCCATCCCGCTGCGGAGCATCCGGAAGCCGTGGTCGGCGTCCAGGCCCATCTCGGGCCGGGATTGCATCAGGCGGCTCGCGGCGAGCTGCGCGTTGCGCTGCGCGATGGCTTCGGCGTTCGCGGGGCGTTCGGCGAAGGCGGGGCCGGCGGCGAGCAGCGCGGCGAGGAGGGAGAGGCGGGACGGCAGGGTCGCCATGGGGACTCCGGGAAGGAGGGTTGGGAGACGGCCATGGCCGCCTCCGGGTTCCCTGGTGGCATCCGGGAACGGAGCGGCGGACCTGGCCTGGGATGTGGAAAGGAGCGGGGAGGACTGGGATGACGATGCCCCCGCCGCCCCTCCGCCTCCCAGTTAAGAGTTGTTAATTGCGGTTAAGCCGTCTTAACAGGTCCCGTCCTGCTCTTATTTCTCCACCCTGGACAGCGGCATGGTCATGCATCGCGGGCCTCCGCGGGCCCGGCTGAGCTCCCCGCTCTCCAGGAGGACGAGGTACTTCTTCCGGTCGAGGAGGTTGATCTTGGGATCCGCCAGCAGCTCCCGGGCCGCGAGCACCCGGTAGCCGGCCCTGGAGAGCTCCTCCGCGGTGGCGAGGTTTCGCGAATAGCTCACGATCACGCCGGGAGCCAGGGCGAAGGCGTTGGCGCCGTCGGTCCACTGCTCCCGCTGCTGCTGGATGTAGTCGTTCCCGCCGCAGAAGATGGGCTTGAGGTCGATGCCCACCTCCTTCAGGGCGGTGAGCAGGTTGGGTTGCGTGGTGAAGCGCAGCTCCTCGTGGCGGAGGTCGATCTTCACGACGTTGAGCAGCTCCGGCGAGCCGTCGGTGAAGTAGGGCGGGTAGACCAGGCACTCGTGGTGGTTGATGCGGGTGAAGATGGTGTCGAGGTGCATGGCGCTGCGCTTCTTGGGCATCAGCACCATGAAGAGGTGCTCGAAAGTGCCCTCGCCGCGGCGGAAGTCCTGGCGAAGGCTTTCCGCGAGGAGGTGGATGGCGTCGGTGGTGGTGCGCTCGGAGCAGCCCACCGCCAGCACCTTGTCGCTGAGGACCAGGGTGTCGCCGCCTTCCAGGCTCTGGGGGGACCGGATCTCGCCGCGGATGAGGGGCGTCACCTGGTCGAACCACTTGTCGTTGTCCGTGAGGTGCCGGAAGCGCGGGTGGTGCCTGAAGACGTAGCTGAGGATGAGCGGCTCGCGCTGGCGGGCCCAGGTGGCCATGGCGTTCACGCAGTAGCCGTCGCCCACCACGGAAGCGGGATCGCGCATGAAGAGCAGGTTGGGGATGGGCTTCAGGATGTAGTCGAACTCCCGGCGCCAGTGGGTGTGGTGCTGCATGTCGGGCCAGGGGATGCCCGTGATCACGCTGGTGGCGACCTCCACCGGGAACATGGCCCGCAGGCGCTGGGTGGCCTCCTCGGGAAGGTCCACGAGCCTTCGCAGGTCCTCGATGAAGGCCTCCTTCACCGATTCATCCACGAGGGCCTCCATGAACAGGTCGCGGATGTCGAGGACCTCCTCGGCGACGCGGGCGAGCACCTGGCGGAACTGCCGGTGCTCGGAGCGGGCGTGGGTGCCGTGGAGGATGTCGTCGAAGAGCAGCTGCTCCATCATCGCGGGGACCATCAGGTCCACCTCGGGGCCGGGGCTGTGGACGACCACCTGCTTCAGGCGGTGGATCTCGGAGAACACCGAAAGCTGGATGGGCGCGGCGGGAGACATGGGTCACCAAGTGGAATCCACCAGCCTAGCCTGGCTATGCATATGCAGCAATTTTTTGCATATCATTCAAGGCGTGATTCTTTACCGCTTTGGTCGGACTTTGCCCTTGAAGAAGACGGAACCGTTGATAATCTAGGGATTCTGACGATTCCCGGGGCCCTCGCCCCCTTCCTGGAGCCACCCCATGACCGCTTTCGTGACCCAGCCCGCCCCCAACTTCAAGGCCGATGCCCTGGTCAACGGGGAGTTCAAGCAGCTCTCCCTGTCCGACTACAAGGGCAAGAAGGTCGTGCTCTTCTTCTACCCCCTCGACTTCACCTTCGTCTGCCCCACCGAGATCCTCGCCTTCAGCGACGCCATCAAGGAGTTCGAGGCCCGCAACACGCAGGTGATCGGCGTGAGCGTGGACAGCAAGTTCAGCCACCACGCCTGGACCCAGGTGGACCGCAAGGAGGGCGGCATCAAGGGCATCACCTTCCCCCTGGTGGCCGACCTCAACAAGACCATCGCCGCCGACTACGGCGTCCTCCTGCCCAGCGGCATCGCCCTGCGCGGCCTCTTCATCATCAACAAGGACGGCGTGCTGAAGCACATCACCGTGAACCACAACGACCTGGGCCGCAACGTGGACGAGGTGCTGCGCGTCCTCGACGCCGTGGACTTCAGCGAGGAGCACGGCGAGGTCTGCCCCGCCAACTGGAAGAAGGGCGAGAAGGCCATGAAGGCGAACGCCGCCGGCCTCAAGGAGTGGGCGGCCAGCAAGTAGGGGCCACGATCCCTCACGCACCTCGAGCGGGCGCCGAAAGGCGCCCGCGGTGTGCCAGGGGGAAGGCGGCTTGCCGGAATGGCCGCCAGGCCATGACCATCCGACCGCAGCGGAGCGCAGGGAGGATGGGGCCGCATCGGCGCCGCCGATGGCGGGGGCGCAGCCCCGAGGACCGGAGGTCCGAGCCAAGGCGAACGCCGCCGGCCTCAAGGAGTGGGCGGCCAGCAAGTAGGAGCCGAATGGCAGGATCTGCCACGAGCGGGCGCCGAGAGGCGCCCGCTTTTCTTCATGCGCGAAGATCCGTGTTCCATGCGAATTGCCTCGTGCAGCCTGTGATCCAGGCCCGCGAGCTCGTGATGCCCGGGGCCTTCCGCGCAGCCTACCCTGCGGACACTCGAGGATCCCGGGCCAGGTCTCCCCACCACGGGGGTGCGGTCGCGGGACCGCCCAGGAGATGCCATGACCGAGCCCCGCCGCGTCCTCATCCTCGGAGCCGCCGGCCGCGACTTCCACAACTTCAACACGGTCTTCCGCGGCAATCCCGCGTACAAGGTCGTGGCCTTCACCGCGACGCAGATCCCCGACATCGCGGGCCGCGCCTATCCGCCGGAGCTGGCGGGCGCGCTCTATCCGGCGGGCATCCCCATCTACGACGAGGCGGACGTGGCCGTCATCATCCGCCGGGAGCGGGTGCACGAGGCGGTGTTCTCCTACTCCGACGTCACCCACCAGCACGTCATGCACCTGGCCAGCCTCTGCATGGCCGCCGGAGCGGACTTCAAGCTGCTGGGCTGCGGCAGCACCATGCTGGCCTGCGCCAAGCCGGTCATCGCCGTCACCGCCGTGCGCACCGGCGCCGGGAAGAGCCAGACCACGCGCTACTTGAGCCGCATCCTGAAGGGCCTCGGCAAGAAGGTGGTCGCCATCCGCCACCCCATGCCCTACGGCGACCTGGCGAAGCAGGCCTGCCAGCGCTTCGAGACCTACGCCGACCTGGACCGCCACGAGTGCACCATCGAGGAGCGCGAGGAATACGAGCCCCACATCGACAACGGCTTCGTGGTCTACGCCGGCGTGGACTACGAGCGCATCATCCGCCAGGCCGAGCAGGAGGCCGACGTGGTGCTGTGGGACGGCGGCAACAATGACCTGCCCTTCTACGCCTGCGCCCTGCACCTGTGCATCGCCGATCCCCACCGCGCGGGCCACGAGCTGGCCTACCACCCGGGCGAGACCAACTTCCGCCGGGCCGACGTCATCGTCATCAACAAGTGCGACACGGCTTCCGAGGCCGACATCGCCCTGGTGGAGGCCAATGCCAAGGCCGTGAACCCCACCGCCACGGTCATCCGGGCCGACAGCCCCGTCACCGTGTCCGACCCTGCCCTGGTGAAGGGCAAGAAGGCCCTGGTCATCGAGGACGGCCCCACCCTGACCCACGGCTCCATGTCCTACGGCGCCGGCGTCGTGGCCGCGCGGGCCGTCGGGGCCTCGGAGCTGGTGGATCCCTCCCCCTACGCCGTGGACTCCATCGCGGCAACCTACCGGAAGTATCCCAACGCGAAGGGCATCCTGCCGGCGATGGGCTACGGCGACCACCAGGTGCGCGACCTGGAGGCCACCATCGCCGCGACGCCCTGCGACGTGGTGGTGAGCGGGACGCCCATCGACATCACCCGGGTGCTGAATGTGGGCAAGCCCATGGTGCGCGTGACCTACGAGCTGGAGGAGCAGGCCCCGGGCCGCCTGGAGGCCTGCGTCCGCAAGGCCCTGGGCCTCTGAGGTCCGGGGCCACGCCGTCCCTCAGCCCCCCACCCGGATGCCGCCCAGGTCCTCCACCAGGGCGGCCCGGGTCTCCGGGCTGAAGGCGGCCACGGCCGGAAGCTCAGGCAGGTCGCACTCCAGGCCCTCGGGCGTGCGGTGGCCGACCTTGAACTTCAGGAACTGCACGGAGGAGAGCTTTTCCTCGTTCATCTGCTCCTCGTCGAAACGGGCCTTCTCGCGGCTCCCGTCGGCGAAGGTCATCCACACGTGGTCGGGCAGGTGGCGCCAGCGGCGGAGCAGCTCGGCCCGCGCCTTCTCGTCGTCGATCTCGATGAGGAGGGTGCAGCCCAGCTCGCCGGGCCCGCCCAGCAGCGCGTTGTAGGTCTCCAGCTCGTGGAGGATGTCGGCTTCCCGCACCATCTGCTCCACGCGCACCATCTCCTGGACCTGGTAGCGGATCGTGTCGGCGTTCTCGAAGAGGAAGGTGAGGTGGGCGCCCAGGTGCACGCGGCGCGGCGCCTTGGCGGCCATGGCGGCGGCGCGGATCGCCTCCCGCCGCTCGCCGTAGGTGACGAAGTCCAGGATCTCGGCGCGTTCCACCTTCCTCACGGGGTCTCCTCGGGAACCGGGTTCGGGAAGCCGTCCTTGCGGTAGGCGCGGGCGAGCACGGTCATGGGATGCAGCGCCCGTTTCCCGGCGTGGTGTTCGAACTGCAGCCCCGCCAGGGGGCATTCGCTCACCCAGACCTGGGCCGACTCCCCGGTGGGCAGGGGCGCCTGCATGCCCGCGAAGGCCTTCTGGCCGACGCGCTTCGAGGCTTCGAAGGACTCCGACTTCATGGCGTAGGTGCCGTCGTGGCCGCAGCACTCCATCACCGAGGCGAGGGTGACGCCGGGGATCTTCCGCAGGAGGTCGCGGCCCTTGAAGCCCACGGCCTGGGCGCGCAGGTGGCAGGGCGCGTGGTAGGCGATGGGGCCGGGGCTGGATTGGAACTTCCAGTCCGCCCGGGGCTCGTTGCGGATGGACCAGAGGAACTCGCCGGGGTCCCGCACCGCCTCCGCCAGCTTCTTCGCGCGCTCGCGGTCGGCCCCCTCCAGCAGCTCGGGGTATTCCCGGCGCAGCATCATGGCGCAGGTGGGGTTGATGGCGAGGACCTTGGCACCCGCCTCCACGTGGGGCATGAGGGCGTCGAGGTTGGCCCGGGCCTGCTTCCGCACCGAGTCGAGGTCGCCGTGCTCCCAGGCGGGCATGCCGCAGCACTGCAGGCCCTTCACGCAGCCCGTGGCGCAGCCGTTCCGTTCCAGCACCTCCAGGGTGTCCTTGCCGATCTGCGGCTCGTTGTTCTGCACGAAGCAGGTCTGGAAGAGGACGGCCTCGGTCCCGGGCTTCTCGGCGATCTTCCCGCTCTTCGCCGCCCAGCTCTCGAAGGTGGCGGAGGCGAAGTCCGGGAGGTGGGCCTCGGGGTGGACGCCCAGCACCTTGTCCATGAACCAGCGGTGCAGGGCCACGCGGTTCATGGCGTTGGCCATCCCGAAGCTGGCCCGCGCCATCTTCGCCGCGAGGTCGGGGTTGCCCAGCACCTTCTCCCGGAGCCTGCCGCCCTTCTTCCGCCAGCGGATGGCCTGGTAGCGGTGCACGAGCTTGGGGAAGTCCAGCTTGAACTCGTGGCCCTCCCGCGGCGTGTAGGGGCACTGCACTTCGCAGAGCTTGCACTGGAAGCAGTCGTCCATGACCGCGTCCCGCTCGGGCTCTGAGAGGGCGCGCACGTCGCCGTGGTGCTTGTCGTCCAGGGCCTTGAAGAGGTTGGGAAAGCTGTCGCAGTACTTGAAGCACATGCGGCAGCCGTGGCAGATCTCGAAGGCCCGCTCGACCTCCTCCTTGAGCAGGGCCTCGTCCCAGTACGCCGGGTCGGAGGGGTCGTAGACCGTGGACGGCCCCGCCAGGTAGCTGATGCGGTGCCCGGGGGTGGTCTCGGGGCGTTCGTGGTCGCCCACCTCGTAGTGCTCGGCCATGGCGTCCTCCCGAAGGCGCCGGAGGGCGCGGCGGGCCGCGCCCTCCGGGTTCCGTCCAGCCTAGGAAATGCTGTCCAGCATCTTCTGGAAACGGCCGGCGTGGCTCTTCTCGGCCTTGGCCAGGGTCTCGAACCAGTCGGCGATCTCGGGGAAGCCCTCCTCCCGGGCCGCCTTGGCCATGCCAGGGTACATGTCGGTGTACTCGTGGGTCTCGCCGGCGATGGAGGCCTTCAGGTTCAGCATCGTGTCGCCGATGGGCAGGTCCGTGGCGGGATCGCCCACCTGCTTGAGGTAGTCCAGGTGGCCGTGGGCATGGCCGGTCTCGCCGTCGGCGGTCTCCTTGAAGTTGCCCGCCACTTCGGGATAGCCCTCGATGTCCGCCACCTTGGCGAAATAGAGGTAGCGGCGGTTGGCCTGGCTCTCGCCCGCGAAGGCGTCTTTGAGGTTCTGGTGGGTCTTGGTGCCCTTGAGGTTGCCCATGCGTGCCTCCTGAGGATGGTCGGGGGGATTCCCAGAGGCATCATAGGCACCTTGCGTGCCGGAGGGTGGTTCCGCGGAGGGGATTGGTTTCTCGACGTCACCGCGGTCACAGGTTGCGACGGGCCGTGGATCCCTCCCGAAGGGCCGAGACTCAGAGGGCCCGGAACAGGGCCAGCACCCGCACCTCCGCCGCGCCGGCCGCGTGAAGGGCCTGGGCGCAGCGCAGCAGGGTGGTCCCGGTGGTCCACACGTCGTCCACCAGCAGGACCGTGCGGCCCTCGACCCCGGCCGCTGGACGGGCGGTGACGGCCCTACGCGGCAGGCGCCGCCGCTCGGACTCGGGGCGGCCGGTCTGACCCTGGGCGCGCCAGTGCTTCCGGAGCGTCCGCAGGAAGGGAAGGCCCGCCCGCTCCGCCACGCGCCTCGCGGCATCCTCGGCGAAGTCGCCGCCCCGGCGCAGATCCCGCCACCAGAAGGTGGGCGCGGCCGTCACCAGGTCCGCCTCGCCCAGCCACGCCGGCAGCGCGGCGCGGCCCAGGCGATCCAGGAGGGCCCGCCGCCAGCCCCACTCCCCGGCCTTGATGGCGGGCAGGAGCAGGGCGCCCAGGGCGGGCCGGCCGCCGTGGTAGTCCCACAGCGCGTCGCCCAGCGCCCACGCCACGGGCTCGGGGCAGTCGCCGTCATGGACCAGGGCGCATCGGGGGCAGCGGGTCTCCGGCAGGGGCAGGAGGCCGGACCAGCAGCGTCCGCAGAGTCCCGCCTCGGCGGCCCCGTCCAGGGCCCCGAGGCAGCCCCGGCAGGGGACGCCCAGGCGCGCGGCCCAGGGGACGCCCATCTCAGGCGCCCTTCGCGCTCCGCCGCGTGAGGGCGTAGAGAGGGAAGCCCAGGGCCACCAGGGCCAGGCCCGGCCAGGTGAAGGAGGGCTTCTTCACCATCAGGGCCGCCATGATGGCCAGGGCGCCCAGGAGATAGAGGGCGGGCAGCACCGGGTAGCCGAAGGCCTTCACAGGGCGCGCGAGGTCCGGCTGGCGGAACCTGAGGAGGAAGACGCCGCCCACGGTGAGCACGTAGAAGAGCAGCGCGGCGAAGATCACGTAGTCCAGGAGCTGGCCATAGCTGCCGGTCATGGTCAGCAGGCAGGTCCACACGGCCTGGATGGCCAGGGCGAAGGCGGGCACGCCCGCGGCGTTCAGCCCTTGGGCCTTCCTCAGGAAGAGGCCGTCCGAGGCCATGGTCTGGTAGACCCGGGCGCCGCTGAGCACGAGGCCGTTCACGCAGCCGAACATGGAGACGAGGATGGCGCCGCTCATGAGCTTCCCGCCGCCGGGGCCGAGCACGGCCTGCAGCGCCGAAGCGCCCACGCGGGCGCTGGGCGCGTTCGCGATGCCCGCCGGGCCCAACACCTTCACGTAGATCATGTTGGCCAGGATGTAGAGGCCGCACACGAGGCTGGTGCCGATGAAGAGCGACAGGGGTATCGTCCGCTTCGGCTCCTTCACCTCCCCGGCGATGAAGGTGATGGCGTTCCAGGCGTCCGCGCTGAAGAGGCTGCCGGTCTGGACCACGAGGAGCGCCACGAGCCAGGCGGTGCCGGAGGGGGCGCCGGGCAGGGGCGCAGGATCCGGCGCGGCGGCGGGGTTCAGCACGAGGCCGAGGAGGATGAGGCCGGCGAGGCTGGCGATCTTGGTCACCGTGAAGATGTTCTGCACCCGCGCGCCCAGCTTCACGCCGTGGAAGTTGACGTAGCTGAGGAAGAGCACGATGGCGATGCCCGAGAGCCGCGCGGTGGTGAGGCCGAGGTCGTAAGGCCCGACGACGATGTCCTTCGTGACCAGCCAGGGGGCCACGTGGAAGGGCCCCAGCAGCCAGCGGGATTCCGAGACCGCGGGCCAGAAGGTGCCCAGGTACTTCCCGAAGCCCACCGCCACCGCGGCGATGGTGCCGCACTCGATGACCGCGAAGAAGGTCCAGCCGTAGAGGAAGCCCACCAGCGGGCCGTAGATCTCCTTGAGGTAGGTGTACTGGCCGCCCGCGTGGGGATAGATGCCCGCCAGTTCCCCGTAGCTCAGCGCGCCGGCGACGGTGAGGAAGGCCGTCAGCACCCAGCCCCAGATCAGGAAGGAGCCCGAGCCCCCGTCCTTCATCATGTCGGAGGCCACGATGAAGACGCCGCTGCCGATCATGGAGCCCGCGATCAGCATCGTCGCGGAAAAGAGCCCCACATGGCGCTGGTAGCCAGCTTCGGACATGGTCACCTCGGGATGGATCGGTCCAGCTTAACGAAGAAGCTCCCCGGGGCGCCGGGGAGCTTCAGCAGGGAGCGTGGCCTCAGTTGTGGCCGAAGGTCTTGATGGCCCAGATGAGGGTGGGGATGAAGCCGGCGATGGCAAGGGCCATCACGCCCAGGTTCAGCTTCTTCCTCGCCTCGCTCGATTCGGCGGTCCGGCTGTTCCTCCAACCGTAGGCGGCATAGATGGCGAGGCCGACCTCCAGCCAGAGCAGGAGCCGGATCCAGGTGTCGTGGGGCAGGCCGCTCATGACCCAGCCGCAGGAGGCCGCGCCGGCCAGGCCGATGGCCCAGGCGCCGAACATTCCGCCCGGGACCTTGAAGGGACGCTCGATGCCCGGGTTCGCGACCCGCAGCAGGGGCACGCCGATGCAGACCAGCACGAACGCGAGGAGAGTGCCGATGGAGACCAGCTCGCCCACGAGGCTCATGGGCATGAGGCCGCCGCAGAGGGCCACGAAGATGCCCGTCATCACGGTCGCCACGTGGGGCGTGCCGAAGGTGGGGTGGGCGTTGCCGAACCAGGGCAGGAGGCCGTCCTTGCTCATGGCGTAGAAGATCCGGGTCTGCCCCAGCATCATCACGAGGATCACGGAGGTGAGGCCCGAGATGGCGCCCAGCTTGATGACGAAGGTGAAGGCCTTCTGGGCGAAGGGGGACCAGCCGCGGAGCTCGACGATCTTGTCGATGCCTACGGCGATGGGGTCCGGCACGCCGAGCTGCTTGTAGGGGACGACGCCCGTGAGCACGAGGGCCACCAGGATGTAGAGGATCGTGCAGATGACCAGCGAACCCATGATGCCGATGGGCAGGTCCCGCTTGGGGTTCTTGGCCTCCTGGGCCGTGGTGCTGACCGCGTCGAAGCCGATGTAGGCGAAGAAGACCACGCCCGCGCCAGTGAGGACGCCCCCGTTCAGCCAGCCGTAGCGGTTCACGCCGTTCACGACCTCCTGGGGCGGCACGAGGGAGGTCAGGGCGCTGCCGGCGGGATTCACGTGCAGATTCGCGCCGCTGATCATGGCGATGCCGAGGATGATGAAGACCACCACGATGGTCACCTTGATGACCACGATGATGTTGTTGACCGCGGCGCTCTCCTTGATGCCCTTGTAGAGCACCGCGGCGACCACCAGGGCGATGAAGGTGGCCGGGATGTTCCACACGCCGCCCACCTGGGCCCCGTTGCCCAGGGTCACCATCTCCCACGGGCCCTTGGTGAACCGGATCAAGGTGTCGGCGAACTGGATCCCGAGGGTCTTGTGGAGGATGGAGTAGAGATACCCGGACCAGGCCGCGCTCACCGTCACCGCGCCGAAGGCGTACTCCAGCACGAGGTCCCAGCCGATGATCCAGGCGATGAACTCGCCCATGGTGGCGTAGGAGTAAGCGTAGGCCGAGCCGGCCACGGGGATCATGGCGGCCATCTCCGCATAGCAGAGGCCGGCGAAGGCGCAAAGGATGCCGCCGATGACGAAGCTGTAGACGATGCCGGGGCCGGCGTAGTTCGCCGCCGCGGTGCCCGTCAGGGAGAAGATGCCGGCGCCGATGATGGCGCCGATGCCGAGCATGGTCAGGTTGAAGGCACCGAGGTGGCGCTTGAGGGTGCCTCCCCCGTGGCCGGTTTCGGAAGCGTTGGGGTCGCCGGCGTCAGCGATGAGCCGATCCAGATCCTTCTTCACGAACAGTCCTGCCATGGACCTTCCTCCTGCGTCGGGTTTATGGGGGCTGACAATCCGAAAACCTTAGCAAGGAAGGGGTCGGGAACCCAAGCATTGCGAGGCATCGGGCCCCAGCCAGCCGCCCCGGCTGGAAGGAAGTGCAGACCTGCGGCAGTCTTAGGGATTCTCCCCGAGGCCCCGCATGACCGACGCCCTGGCTCCCGCCCGCCGCTGCGACTGGGTGGACCAGCTCCGGGGCTGGGCCGTGCTGGTGATGATCGAGGTGCACTGCGTCAACACCTGGCTGGACCTCAAGCTGCGCCCGGACTGGCTGAACTACCTCAACGGCCTGGTGGCGCCGAGCTTCCTGATGTGCGCGGGATTCAGCCTCGTGCTCAGCACCTTCCGCCCGGACGGCACGATCCGGCCCTTCAAGGACAGCCTGGGGCGCTACGCCTTCATCCTGCTCTGCGCCTACGCGCTCCACGCCCCGGGCTTCACCCTCGCGGACTGGACCGTGCTGAACACCGTCCAGAAGGGCCGCGAGCTCTTCAAGATCGACGTGCTCCAGTGCACGGTCTATTCCCTGCTCATCCTCCAGGGGCTCGCCCGGGCCTTGCGCCATCCGCGGCTCTTCACCGTCGTGGCGGGCCTGCTGGCGGGCTACGTGGCCCTCATCTCGCCCTACCTGTGGGCCAGCGGCGTGGGCGACGGCCTGTGGCTGCCGGTGCGCGGCCTCCTGAACGGCAACGCGGACCGGGGCGTGCAGGCCCTCTTCCCCCTCTTCCCCTGGCTGGCCTTCGTGGCCTTCGGCTCCTTCCTCGGCGGCCTCTACCGCCTGACGCGGGTGGAGGCCGTGGAGGGGCGGGCGAAGCTCGCCGAGCCGCGCTTCCTGGCGGGCCTCTTCGTCCTGGGCCTCGGCATGATGCTCCTCGGCTGGCGCTTCAAGGAGACCTGGCTCTGGGACGGCACCTGGCAGCAGTTCGCCGATGGCGGCTGGCGCCTCGTGGGCCGCTTCGGGACCTGGTCATGGAACGAGCTCCAGGCCCTCCACAACACCACCCTGCCCTCCGTCGCCGAGCGCCTGGGCTGGATCTGCATGGGGGGCGCCGCGCTGGGCTTCATCGAGCTGAAGCGGCCCCGCTGGCCAGGCCCGAACCCCTTCGATGCCGCGGCCAAGGAGAGCCTGCTCCTCTACATGCTGCACCTGAACCTCATCTTCGGCGTGCTGATGCCTCCCGCCGTCGTGGCGTTGACCGGCCTGGAGTGGAACAGCCAGGGCTGGCCCGCCGCGGTGCTGCTCACCCTGCTCATCGCGGGGGCGAGCCTGGCCGCCGGCGTGGCCTGGCAGCGGGTGCGGGCCACCCCGGAGCGGATGCGGTCCCTCCAACGGGCGGGCCTCGCGGCCCTGGCGCTGTGGTCCCTCGCCGGCGGCTGGTGGACCTTCCGCCACTACCTCCAGAGCCCGGAGCTGGCCCGGGAGCCCTACCCCTTCCTCAACGCCGCCCGCGCCCGCAAGGGCCTGGCGCCGACCCCGGACGGGCTGACCCGGGACCCCGAGGAGTACTTCCGGGAGGCCGCCCGGCGGAAGGTGCGCATCAACGACCTGGCGAAGGCCAAGATCGCCGAGGCCATCCGGGCGCGGAAGCCTTGAGGAGCCAAGGCCCCCGGTCCTTCACCAGGTCGGAAGATCGCGAGACCGGGGCGGGCGAAGGGTCTCCGACGCCACCCTCGGCCAGGGACGCCGGGGACCCGGGGCCCAGGACCAGTAGACTGTTCCCGTGACCGAACTCTCCGGCGACCGATATCGCGTCCTGCTCATCGCCTGCGTGCTGCTGGTGCTGGCCTACCGCGCCGCCATGGCGGCGCTGCTGGCGGCCTTCCACGCCCTGCCGAGCCTCCAGCGCCGGCGCCTGCTGGAGGAAGGGGCCTTCTCCGATCCCCTCCTCCGGGACCTGCTGGAGCACCCCCACCTCCTGGGCATGGGCCTGAACCTCTGGAACCAGGGGCTGCTGGTGCTGCTGCTGGGCCTCCTGCTCTCCCTCAGCCTCTCCCTGCCCGGCGGCGTGTGGATGCTCGCGGCCTTCATCGTCGTGTACGTCTGGGCCCTGGACCTCGCCCTGCCCACCCTGCTCACCGCCCACGAGCCCGCCCGCTGGATCGCGCGCCTCTTCCCCTTCTACGGGCCCATGCACCGCCTCCTCGCCCCCTTCTTCATGCCCGTCGCCCGGGTCCTGGAGCGGCGCCGGGAAGTCCTCGAGAAGGCCAAGGAGGACGAGGTGGAGGACGTCACCGAGGACGCGGTGACCGCCTTCCTCGAGGAGGGCGAGGCCGAGGGCATCCTCGAGGAGTCCGACCGGGAGCTCATCCGCAACGTGGTGACCTTCGGGGACACCGTGGTCCGGGAGGTGATGACGCCCCGCACCCGCATCAAGGCCCTGCCCCTGGGCTGCACCGGCGCGGAGGCCCTGGACGCCTTCCGGGAGACGCGCCACGCCCGGCTGCCCCTCTTCGAGGGGAGCATCGACCACGTGAAGGGCGTCCTGCTGCTCAAGGACCTGATCCAGGTGCCGCCGGAAGAGGCCCGCCCCTCGGAGCTCATGCACGAGCCGGTCTTCGTCCCCGAGAGCATGCCCGTGCTGGACCTCCTCCGGCAGTTCCAGCGGGAGCGCTTCCAGCTCGCGGTGGTGGTGGACGAGTTCGGCACGGTCACCGGGGTCGCCACCACCGAGGACCTCCTGGAGGAGGTCTTCGGCGAGATCCAGGACGAGCACGAGGGGCAGAAGGACTTCGTCGAGGCCGGCGAGGGCGTCTTCCTGGTGAGCGGCCAGACCCATGTGGAGGACCTGGAGGCCCGCCTGGGCCTGCCCTTCGAGCGGGACGGCTTCGACACGGTGGGCGGCCTCGTGATGGCGCTCCTCGGCCGCGTCCCCGCGCCGGGGGAGCGCGTCGAATCCGGGGGCGCGCGGCTCACCGTCACCCGCATGGACGGCCACAGGGTGGCCCAGGTGCGGGTGGAACTGCCGCCCCCGGCGACGGAGGCGCCGTGAGGCGTTCGCCGCTCCGGACCCTCCTGGCGATCACCGCGCTGCTGGCCCTGCCGGCCCTGCTCCTGGTGGTCCGCCGCATCCGGCGCAACCGCCTCGTGCCCCAGCCCAGGGGCATGGTGCTGGGCCTGTACGCCGGCCTCCCCGACTACGACTACGGCGAGGAGCTGGCCCGCATCCGCGCCACCGGCGCCACCGCCGTGAGCCTCCAGGCCATCTACCGCATGGAGCACTACCACAGCACCGAGATCCGCCGGCACCCCACCAGCAGCCCCACGGAGCTGAGCCTGCGCCGCACCTTCCGTCAGGCCAGGGGGCTCGGGCTGCGCATGATGTTCTTCCCCACCATCAACCTCCGGGACGAGGCGGACAACGCGAAGTGGTGGCGGGGCAACATCCAGCCGAGGGACTGGGACGCCTGGTGGAAGGACTACACGGCCTTCAACGTGGCCCTGGCCCGTATCGCCGGCGAGGAGGGCGTGGAGTGGTACAGCGTGGGCACGGAGATGGCGAGCACCCACCGCTTCCCGGACCGGTGGCGGAAGCTCTGCGCGGAAGTGCGCAAGGTCTACCCCGGCAAGGTCACCTACAGCGTGAACTTCGACAGCCACGACAGCTTCACCTTCGGCGACGCCCTGGACGTCATCGGGATGAACACCTACGACCCGATCGCGAAGTACGACGACTACCCCACCGAGCAGCAGATCCGGGACGCCTGGTGGTGGGTCGTCTACAAGGCCCGCACCCTGCAGGCCCGCTTCAAGCGCCCGGTGATGATCACGGAGGTGGGCTACCCCTCCGTGGCCCACGCCCATGTCGGCCCCTGGGACTTCCGCACCGAGAAGCCCCTGGACCTGGACCTGCAGAAACTGCTGGTGAAGGGGGCATTCGACGTGCTGCGCAACTGGAGCGACGGCGAGGCCGTCTTCTACTACCTCTACGGGGAGAACCTCAACGTGAAGCCCGTGGGGGGCCTTCAGGACCGCACCTACGCCATCTGGGACAAGCCGGTGGAGGCCGTGGTGCGGGACTACTTCGCCCAGCCCATTTTCGAGGGGCACATCCCGCCGAAGCCCGAGAACATCCAGGAGGCCGTGGTCCAGACCCTGGCCGCCCAGCACCGCAGGCTGCGGGACTACGAGGACGCGGTCCTGCCCGCCTGGGTGGCCGAGTGGGAGGCCGCCCGCCCCGCCGACCGGGCCGCCGCCCTGGCCATCCTGGCCAGGGAGCCGGCGCCCGCCCGCAGGATCCCGAAGGGACGGGCGCGGTAAGGCTCGGGGACTCCGCAGTTTGGACTTGGGCCCGGGGCGCCTCGCGCTATGCTTCCCCCCATGGCGGCCAAGCCGGAACCCAGCGCCCAGAAGACCCTCCTGGTCGTCGAGGACGACGACCTCACCATGCGCTTCTACCAGACCGGCCTCCGGCCCCTGCAGGAGTTCCGCTTCATCGCCGCCGCCAACGGACAGCAGGCGGTGGAGATCCTTCAGAAGGAGCCGGTGGACGTCCTCATGACGGACCTGAACATGCCGGTGATGGACGGCTACAAGCTGGTGGCCCACATGACGCGCCACTACCCCAGCGTGCCGATCCTCGTCATCACGGGCATGGGGGACGGCGAGATGAAGCCCGAGGTGCACCAGATCAAGGGCATCCGCATCCTCCACAAGCCCATGAAGCTCTCGGTGCTCATGGAGGAGATCCGCGCCGCCTCCACCCACGAGCCCACCGGCCGGGTGAAGGGCATCTCCCTCGGCAGCCTCCTCCAGCTCATGAACTGGGAGCAGAAGTCCTGCACCCTCACCGTGCGGCACCACGACGGGAAGGGCCAGCCCCACACCGGCTACCTTTATGTGAAGCACGGAGAGCTCATCCACGCCGCCTACCAGCAGGAGGAGGGCATCCCGGCGGCCTACACCATCCTCGGCTGGGACCGGCCCGAGGTGGACTTCGTCGAGACCTGCCGCATGCACCGCACCATGGAGCTGCCCATCACCGAGATCCTGATGAACGTGGCCATGATCAAGGACCACGAGACCCTGGACGGGACCCAGGTCCATCTCAAGGGCCTGGAGAGCTGAGGTCGGCCGGCCTACCCTTGGGCCGGAGCCTGCCATGAGCGATCCCGCCGCCGCCCCCGCCCCCGAGTCGAACCTCCACCGCGTGGAGCACTACGCCCTCGCCATCCTCAACGGCATGGCCGCCGCCGGGAACCTGGGCCTCTCCGACGCCGACATCGACTACGCCATCGACCTCGCGGAGCGCCTGGCCACGCGCCTTGCGGAGCGCGGCCACGTGGCCCCGAGGGCCTGACGCCCGTCCGCGTGCCGGTTCGTCTGCATCCCCTGCCAGGACGCGGCAAACACCCCAGGATAGCCGAAATAAAAATCGCTTTCGCGTCTTGAGCTGCGCGGGTTCCGGACCGAGGCTGAAGGTCCAGTCAGGAGAGCCCATGCTCGCGAAGCCCCGCCTTCTGACCCCCGGCCCCACGCCTCTCTTGCCGGAGGGTCTTTCCGCCCAGTCGATGGCCACGATCCATCACCGGACGCCGGCCTTCAAGGCCCTCTTCCGCAAGTCCCGGGAGGGATTGCGACGCTTCTTCCGCCTCGTCGAGGGGGAGGAGGTGGTGATCCTCAGCGGCAGCGGCACGGCGGGCCTGGAAGCCGCGCTGGTGAACGCCTGCGCCCCCGGCGACACGGTGCTGGTGATGCACGCGGGCAAGTTCGGCGAGCGCTGGGTGAAGATCGCCAAGGGCTACGGCCTCGGAGTGGTGGAGGTCAAGGTCCCCTACGGCGAGACCTTCACCGCGGACCAGCTCCGCGAAACGCTCAAGACCGCCCCGAAGCTGAAGGCCTTCTGCGTTCAGGAGCACGAGAGCAGCACCGGCGTCCGCCACCCGGTGAAGGAGCTCGTCGCCGTCCTGAACGAGGCTCAGCCCGAGTGCCTCGTCCTGGTGGACGGCATCACGGGCGTGGGCGTCCACGACGTGCGCATGGCCGACGGCATCGACGCCCTCGTGTGCGGCAGCCAGAAGGCCCTGGCCCTGCAGCCCGGCCTCGCCTTCGTGGCCCTCAGCCCGCGCTACCTGGCCCAGCTCGACGCCCCCCACCTGCCCCGCTTCTATTTCGACCTTCGCTCCGAACTCAAGGCCCACGCCGACAGCGGCACGGCCTGGACGCCGGCCATCGGCCTGGTGGCGGCCCTCGACGCCGCCTGCACCTGGCTGGACGGCATCGGCGGCGTGGAGGCCCTCATCGCCAACGCCGAGCTGCAGGCCAGGGCCTTCCGCGCGGCCCTCGCCCGATGGGAGCTGCCCCTCTTCTCCAAGGCGCCGGGCAACGCCCTCACCGCCGTCACCGTGGAGGGCAGCAGCGCCCTCCTGAAGGCCCTGCGGGACAAGGCCGGCCTCAGCCTCGCCAACGGCCAGGGGGAGCTGGAGAACCACATGGTGCGCGTGGCGCACCTGGGCTACGTGGACGCCCTCGACACGCTCATGGTGGTGTCCACCCTGGAGGCGGCCTTCAAGGCCCACGGCATCAGGGTCGCCGCCAGCGGCTGCGAGGCCGCCCAGGACGTGCTGGCGCCGCACTTCAAGGCCTGATCTGAGCTCACCACCCTTGCTACGCGGCGTCGAGCACGCCGCAGCGGGTCCGTTCCCGATCCCGCATCCGACAGGAGTCCCCCATGCGCATCCTCGCCTGCGACGGCATCCACGAAGACGGCCTCGAAGCCTTCCGGACCGCCGGCTGGTCGGTGGCCATTTCCGATCCCATCAAGGATCCCGCGGCCCTCCGGGCCGCCCTCAAGGACACCGACGTGCTGCTGGTGCGCAGCGCCACGAGAGTGCCCGCCGAGGCGCTGGAGGGGGCCGAGAAGCTGAAGGTCATCGGCCGCGCCGGAGCCGGCGTGGACACCATCGACGTGGACGCCGCCACCGAGCGCGGCATCGCGGTGATGAACGCACCGGACGGCAACACCCTCGCCGCCGCGGAGCACGCCCTGGCCCTCCTCTTCGCCCTGGCCCGCCACATCCCGTCGGCGGACGCAGGCATGAAGGCCGGCGAGTGGCCCAAGGGCGGCCTCACGGGCTTCCAGCTCGAAGGCAAGAAGCTCGGCATCATCGGCCTGGGCCGCATCGGCGCCACGGTGGCCCGGAAGGCGCGGGGCATCGGCATGGAGGTGGCCGCCTTCGATCCCTTCCTCCCCGCCGCCGTGGCCGCCCGCATGGACGTGCCGATGATGGAGCTGGACGACCTGCTGCACTGGGCGGACGTCGTGACGCTGCACATCCCCCGCACCGCGGAGACCACCAACCTCCTGGACGACAAGCGCCTCAAGCGGATGCGCAAGGGCGCCTGCCTCATCAACGCGGCGCGAGGAGGCCTGGTGGACGAGAAGGCGCTGCTCAAGCACCTGGACGCCGGCCACCTCGGCGGCGCGGCCCTCGACACCTTCGTCCACGAGCCCCTGCCCGCGGACTCCCCGCTCCGGAGCCATCCGCGCCTCATCCTCACCCCGCACCTGGGGGCCAGCACCTCCGAGGCCCAGAAGGCGGTGAGCACCATCCTCGCCAAGCAGGTGCTGGACTTCTTCCAGAGCGGCGCGGTGGCGGGCTGCGTGAACCTGCCGCCCCTTTCGCCCGAGGCCGCCCGGGAGATGGGCCCCTGGATGCCGCTCATGACCAGCCTCGGCAAGCTCTGCGTGCGCCTCGTGCCCGCGCCGGTGAAGCTGCACCTGACCTACGCCGGCCGGGTGGAGGCCCTGGACCCCAAGCCCCTCACGCGGATGCTGGTGGCCGCGCTCCTGGGCTCGGCCTCGGGCCGGGTCACGCCGGTGAACGCGCTGCAGGAGGCCGCCCAGCGCGGCCTCGAGGTCAGCGAGACCCTGGGCGGGGACGGCGACGGCTTCGACCGCCTCCTCCGGGTGCGCATCGAGGGCGGCGGCTCGGTCCGCGAGATCGAGGCCACCTTGCACCGCGGCCCCCGCGTCGTCCGCCTGGACGGCGTGGAGCTGGACTTCGACCCGCGGTCCCACTTCCTGCTCATGCGCAACGAGGACAAGCCCGGCGTCATCGGCCTCGTGGGCTCCCACCTCGGCGCCGCGGGCATCAACATCATCAACTTCTCCCTGGGCGCCACCGGCCTCGGGAACGCCATCGCGGCGATCACCGTGGACCGCGTGGTGCCGAAGAAGCAGGTGGAGGCACTGCGCGCCGTCCCCGGCATCGTCGCCCTGGAGATGGTCTGATGCGCATCCTCCTCTGCAGGCACGGCGAGACCCCCTGGAACGCCCAGGGCCGCTACCAGGGGCAGATGGACATCCCCCTGTCCGAGGTCGGCGAAGGCCAGGCCCGGGCGCTGGGGGACCGGTTGCGGGACGTGGCGATCACGAAGGCCGTGGCCTCGCCCCTCTCCCGCGCGAAGCGGACGGCGGAACTGGCCCTGGGCGAACGGGCGGGGATGCTCTCCCTGCACCGCGGGCTGGCGGAGATCGCCCACGGGGACTGGGAAGGCATGCTGGCCTCGGAGATCCGCGCCAAGGATCCCGAGCGCCTGGCCCAGTGGCGCGACGCGCCCCACCTCGTGCGGATGCCCGGCGGCGAGTCCATGGACCAGGTGCTCGACCGCAGCTGGAGGGCCTTCCAGGAGATCGCGGCGGGCCTCGGCGCCGAGGACACGCTCCTCGTGGTCGCCCACGACGCCGTGAACCGCGCCCTCGTCTGCAGGGTGCTCGGCCTGCCCATGGCCCGGCTCTGGACCTTCCGCCAGGCGCCCGCGACGCTGAACCTGCTGGAAGGTGAGACGGTGGACTCCCTTCAAGTCGTCCGCTTGAACGACGCCAGCCACGTGGCAGGGCTGTTCGGGGAGGCCGTGCACCGGGCACTATAAATTAGTCATAAATGCAAAATTTTGACTTGCAATACTATATTTTTATAAACATTAAAATAAGATAAATTGTCAAATATTTTTTAAAATTTGTAATAATATTATTAATTTATTTTGAATCTATCTAACATTAATTACATATATATTTTAAGTTATAAATTGGCATCAAACTCGATGTTCTGTGATCGCCCTTGAAAGGAGGCGATCATGAACAACACCCTGAAACACCTCACCCTGGCCGGCATCCTCGCGCTGGCCCTTCCCCTCGCGGCGGCCGGCAAGGCCAAGGCGAAGGCGCCGGCGCACCCGGTGAACCTCAACACCGCGACCGTGACGGAGCTGATGCAGCTCCCCAAGGTCGGCCAGAAGACCGCCGAGCGCA
>JBDIBF010000051.1:0-21967 GCA_039812765.1 Holophagaceae bacterium | reverse complement strand
CCTCGCCCACCGCCGCCCCGGCCTTGGTGACGGGATGGCCGCCCACCAGCACGTCGCCGGCGAGGATGCGGGCCTGGGCCAGGCTCCGGCTTTCCACGAGGCCGCGCTGCACCAGGAGCTGGTCGAGCCGGAGCTTCACCACGAGAACAGCGCCTTGGCGCGGCTGGACTCCTTCACCTGGATGCCCAGGCTCGAGCCGCCGATCACCGCCGCGTTGTGCAGCTCGCCGGAGACCACCAGGGACTCCCCCACCGCCGGGAGCGGATCCAGGGTGGCGATCCACAGCTCCCCCGTGCCGTCCTTGAGCTTGTAGAAGCGGGTGGGCAGGAGGGGGAACTGGTTCGTGGTCTCCACCCTGCCCTTCACGCGGACCGTCCTCCCTTCCAGGGAGGGCGCCGCGGCGCGCACGTCGGCGATGGACTTCGTGCCCAGGGGCAGGCCGCAGGCGGTGAGGAGGATGAGGGCGGGGAGGAGGGCGCGGCGGTGCATGGAGGGCTCCAGGCCGGGAGGGATCCCCCAGCATCGCAGGCCCGTGGTTCCGGCTCTAGAACGACTCGAGGGGATAGGCCCCCTGCGCGATGAGCGCCTCCGACACGCGAGCCTGCAGGCGCGAGCCGGCCGCCGGAAGTGCGCCGTCGAAGGCGCGCAGGGTCTGGAGGACCTCGCGGAGGGCCACGCCTTCATGGACCTCGGCGAGCAGGCTCCGGGCCTGTCCGGCCACCTGGGCGGTCCCCTCTCCCACCGCGAGCTCGGCCAGGTCCCGGGCCAAGGCCGCCCAACGGTGGCCGGCGTCGGCCATCTTCCGGGCGCGCACCACGGCGGACTCCATCGCGTAGAGCGCCATGGCCATGTCGGCGGCCAGGGCCGCGGCCTCCTGGTTCTCGATGAGCTTCGACCCGCTCGCCTCCAGGGCCTCGGCCACGGCGAACTGGAACTGGCGCTTCGCCAGCGCCACCGCGTGGGCGGCGGCCCCGAGGTGGCCGGCCTCCGCGACGGGCAGGTCGCCGGCGTCGCGGCGGAACACGAGGTCCCCCGCCGCGGCCTTCTTGAAGACCTGCCCGGCGATGATGAGCCGGTTGATCTCGTTGGTGCCCTCGAAGATCCGGTTGATGCGGTTGTCGCGGAAGACCTTCTCCACCGGGTATTCCGTGGAGAACCCGTAGCCGCCGAAACACTGCACCGCCTCGTCGGCGATGCGCCCCAAGGCCTCGGAGTCCCAGACCTTCATGATGGAGGCCTCCATCTGGAAGGCCTCCATGATGGCCAGCTTGCGGGCCGCGGCGTCGGGCCCGTCCCAGGGGATCGCGTGCATGCCGTCGTTGATCGCGCCGATGGTGCGGAAGTTCAGGCTCTCGGCCACGAAGATGCGGGTGGCCATGGCGGCGAGGTAGCGGCGGATGAGGCCGAAGCTGTCCACGCTGCGGCCGAACTGCCGGCGCTCGCCGGTGTACTTCAGCGTCGCCTTCAGGACCTCCTTGGCGAGGCCGTTGCATCCGGCGCCCAGCTTGAAGCGGCCGATGGCGAGGATGCCGAAGGCGATGCGGTGCCCCTTGCCGATCTCGCCCAGCAGCCGATCCTCGGGGATGCGGCAGCGGTCGAAGGCCAGGGCCCGGGTGGAGGAGCCCTTGATGCCCAGCTTGTGCTCCTCGGCGCCGATGCTGAATCCAGGGTCGCCGCGCTCCACGAGGAAGGCCGAGAACTTCCGCCCCTCCACCTTGGCGAAGACCACGAAGAGGTCGGCGAACCCGGCGTTGGTGATCCACATCTTGGAGCCGTTCAGCACCCAGGCGCCGTCCTCCAGCACGGCGGTGGTGCTGGCGTTCATGGCGTCGCTGCCCGCGCCGGGTTCCGTGAGGGCGTAGGCCGCGACCAGCTCGCCGCCGGCGAGCTTCGGGAGGTAGTGCGCCTTCTGGGCCTCGCTGCCGAAGTAGACGATGGGCAGCGTCCCGATGCCGGTGTGCGCCCCGTAGGTGACGGAGAAGCTCGCCTGGCGGCCGATCTGCTCCAGCACAAGGAGCCCGCTGATCTTGTCCAGGTCCAGGCCGTCGTAAGGCTCCGGGATCTCCAGGCCCAGGAGGCCCAGCTCGCCGGCCTTGCGCAGCAGCTCCCGGGAGAGGTCCAGGTCCAGCTTGTCGATGTCGGCGTCCCGGGGCAGGACCTCGCCTTCCACGAAGTCCCGGGCCGCCTGGCCGATGGCCTTGTGGTCATCGTCGAGATCCTCGGGGGTGAACTGGGGGAGGCTGCCGAGGGGGGCGCAGAGGAAGGCGCCGCCGAGAAGGGCTGAATCGGTGGTGGTCATGGGGCCTCCCGGGACGGTTCCAGGCACGGAAGCCCGGAGCATGCCACGGGTCCCCTGCGACGCGGGACACGACCAGGTCTCCAGGGATTCGCGAGGCCTGGCGCGGGTCTACGAAGCCTGAACCGGAGCCCTGGAGGCTGAAACCGCCCTGGCCGCCCGGGCCTGTCGCGCCATCTCGGCGCGGTAGGCCGCGACGTAGCGGTTGTGCTGGCTGAGGGTCTTCGAGAAGTTGTGCCCGCCGGTGCCGGTGGCGACGAAATAGAGGTCGCCGGTGATGTCGGGCGCCTTGGCCGCCTCGATGGCCGCGGCGCTGGGGATGGCGATGGGCGTCGGCGGCAGGCCCGCCACGGAATAGGTGTTGAAGGGGTGCGGAGCGTCGATGTCGTCCTTCATGGGCGCGGTGAAGCGCAGGTCGCCCCGCAGCCAGCGGGCGTAGAGGCTGGTGGGGTCGCACTGGAGGCGCATGCCCTTCTTCAACCGCAGGGCGTAGACGCCGGCCACCTTCGGCAGCTCCTCGGGGACGTTGGTCTCCTTCTCCGCGAGGCTGGCCAGGATGAGCGTCTCGTAGGGCCCGAGCTCGCCGCCCGCAAGATGGGGCTTCACCTGCTTCGCGAAGGCCTCCACCAGCTGGAGCATGACGTCCTCGGGCTCGAGGGCGTGGTTGAAGCGGTAGGTGGCGGGGGCCACGAGTCCCTCCAGGCTCGGCGCCTCGGGGAAGCCCGCGGCCCGGGCCAGGGCGGGACTCTTCCACAGCGTCCAGAAGACGTCCTCGGGGACGAAGGCGGCCACCTTCTTCTGCACGGACCAGGCGTGGGCGCCGGTGGGGATGCTCACATTCGTCCAGGTGATCTCGCCCTTGCGCAGCTTGCCCGCGATGTCCGACAGGCTGGCCCGGGGCGCGAAGGTGTACTCGCCGCGGATTACCTGGAGCTGGCGGGCCCGGGCCCAGAGGCGGAAGATGG
Organism: Holophagaceae bacterium; assembly: GCA_039812765.1. Lineage (GTDB taxonomy): Bacteria > Acidobacteriota > Holophagae > Holophagales > Holophagaceae > JADJVL01. Next base: position 18,706 of record JBDIBF010000051.1, on the reverse strand, counting down.
CCGCGGAACGGATGACGCCGTCGCGCTCCAGCTGGAAGGCCACCTGGTCCACGGTGGCGCCCTTCTTCACCAGCACCGTGCGGACCTCGGCCGTGGGCCCCGAGCGCGTCCAGCTCCAGGCGGCCCAGGCCGGCGGCAGGGCGAGGAGGGCCGTGGCGACCAGGAGGCGGCGGGAGGTTCGGGCCTTGGGCATCCCCCAGGCTAACCCGGACCACGGCCGCCCCGAAGCCTGGGAGCCCGCGCCCGTGCTAGGGTTCAGGCACTCCCTCGAGGTCTTCATGCCCGAAAACTCCGGCTACCGCCGCGAACTCGGCCTGTTCTCCGCCGCCATGATCGTCGCGGGCTCCATGGTGGGCTCGGGCATCTTCTCGGTATCGCCTGCGGCGATACGCGAGACGATCGCGACGCATCCCCGCCCGCTCGAGTCTCCGAAGGAGCTGCCATGAATTCCGGCTACCGCCGCGAGCTCGGCCTGTTCTCCGCCGCCATGATCGTCGCGGGCTCCATGGTGGGCTCGGGCATCTTCGTCGTCAGCGCCGGCATCGTGAAGGAGGTCCACACGGGCCCGATGCTGATGCTGGTGTGGGCCCTGGCGGGGCTCTTCACGCTCTGCGCGACGCTCAGCTACGGCGAGCTGACGGGCATGCTGCCGAGAGCCGGCGGAATGTACGTCTTCCTCAAGGAGGCCTACGGGCCGCTGCCCGCCTTCCTCTACGGCTGGTCCTGCTTCCTCATCATTGAGAGCGGGGCCATCGCCGCCGTCGCCGTGGCCTGCGCGAAGTACGCCGGCACCTTCTGGCCCCGCCTCAGCGATTCGGTCTGGATCGGCGCCCATGTGGACACGCCGGTGTGGCACCTGCCGCTCGGCATCGACCTGGGGCCCTACGCCTTCGGCCTCACGCCGGCGCGGCTGGCGGGCATCGGGGTGATCCTGCTGGTGACGGTTCTGAACACCTTCGGCGTGCGCTTCGGGGCGCTCATCCAGAACACCTTCTCCGTCGCGAAGCTGGCGGCCTTGGGGGCGCTGGTGGTGCTGGGCCTGGCCCTGGCCCCCTCGACGCCTCCGGCCGGCGCCTACGTCCCGCCGGCGGGAACGCCTCCCCTGGCGGGGACGGGCATGCTCCTCACCGCCCTGCTGGTGGCCCAGGTGGGCGCCTTCTTCTCCTGCGAGGGCTGGAGCTTCGTGGGCAACGTGGCGGCGGAGGTGAAGGAGCCCAAGCGCAACCTGCCCCTGGCCCTGCTCATCGGCCCCGGCGCGGTGATCGCCCTCTACCTGCTGGCCAACCTGGCCTACCTGAAGCTGCTGGGCCCGGGCGGCATCGCGGCGGCGCCGGAGGAGCGGGTGGGCGCGGCGGCCCTGGGGGCGCTCTTCGGGCCCAAGGGCGAGGCGCTGATGGCGGGCGCCATCTGCGTCTCCATGTTCGGCTACGTGAACGGGGCGACCTTCACGACCGCGCGGGTCTACCAGGCCATGGGCGAGGACGAACTCTTCGCGGGCCGGGCCGGGGACCTGAACCGCCATGGCGTCCCCGCGGTGGCGCTCTGGATCCAGGGCGGCTGGGCCTGCGTGCTGACCTTGACCGGCACCTTCGACCAGCTGGTGGACTACAGCACCTTCGCCCAGCTGCTCTTCGTGGTGGCCATGATCGCCGGCGTGATCGTGCTGCGGCGCACCCGCGCCGACCTGGAAAGGCCCTACCGCGTGTGGGGCTACCCCGTCGTCCCGCTCATCTACATCGTGGGCGGCGGGGCCATCCTCGTCCTGCTGCTGCGGCACAAGCCGGCCTTCACGTGGCCGGGTCTGGTGATGGTCGCGGCGGGCATCCCGGTCTACCTCTGGAGGCGCCGCGCGTCCTCGGCGACACTGTAGGGCTGAGCGATAGGAGGCTCCCATGACCCACATCGTCGTGCTCGGCGCAGGCCGCGTGGGCGGCGCGATGGCGCTGGATCTGGCGCGGGACTTCACGGTGACGGTGGCGGACCGCAGCGAGGCGGCCCTCGCGCGGCTGCGGGGCACCACCATCAAGACCCGGACGGCGGACCTCGCTTCGGCCCAGGGCGTGGCGGCGGCGGTGGCGGACGCGGACCTCGTGGTGGGCGCGGTGCCGGGCTTCATGGGCTTCCAGACCGCCAAGGCCGTGCTGGAGGCCGGGAAGACCCTGGTGGACATCTCCTTCTTCGACGAGGACTGCTACGAGCTGGACGAGCTCGCCAAGCAGAGGGACCTCGTGGCCATCGTCGACTGCGGCGTGGCGCCGGGGGCGGGGAACATCATCCTGGGCGACACGGTGCGCCAGTGGGACCGGGTGGACCGCTTCGAATGCCTGGTGGGCGGCCTGCCGAAGGTGCGGAGGTGGCCCTACGAGTACCAGGCGGGCTTCTCGCCCATCGACGTCATCGAGGAGTACACGCGGCCGGCGCGCTACGTCGCGGGGGGCAGGGTTGTCACCTTCCCGGCGCTGAGCGAACCCGAGCTGCTGGACTTCGAGGGCCTCGGCACCCTGGAGAGCTTCAACACCGACGGCCTGCGCAGCGTCATCAAGAGCTTCCCCCAGATCCCGGACATGAAGGAGAAGACGCTGCGCTATCCCGGCCACATCGCGCTGATGCGCGTGCTGCGGGAGACGGGCTTCTTCCGCAAGGAGCCCATCGACGTGAAGGGCCAGATGGTCAGCCCCCTGGACCTCACCACCGCCCTGCTCTTCCCCATGTGGCAGATGAAGGAGGGCGACGCCGACGTCACCGTCCTGCGGGTCACGGTGGAGGGCGTGAAGGACGGCAAGCCGGCCCGGCGCGTGCTGGACATGGTGGACCACTACGACCCGAAGACCGGCGTGACGAGCATGGCCCGCACCACCGGCTACACCTGCACGGCGGCGGTGCGCCTGGTGGCCAGCGGACGCTTCACCCGCAAGGGCATCTCGCCCCCGGAATTCATCGGCCTCGAGCCGGGCGGCTGGGACTTCATCCGGCACGAACTGGCGGCCCGGGACGTGGTGTTCCGGGATTCCTGAGCCACGGCCCGCCCCGCCCCGGGCGCCTCCGGCCCCAGCGTCGCTGCCGCGTCCGAGTGGATTCCGGGACCCTGGAGCCGGAGGTCCCCATGCTGCCCGCCGCCCTGCTGCTCCTCGCCCAGACGCCGCCCGCGCCGCCGGCGACACCCTCGCCGTCCGTCCGGCCCCAGCCCGGGCCCGGCCACCACCAGTTCGATTTCTGGCTCGGGGAATGGGAGGTGCGCGACCCCTCCGGCAAGGTCGTCGGCCATAGCCGCGTGGAGTCCATCGCCGGCGGCTTCGGCCTCCTGGAGCACTGGACCGGCGCCGGCGGAGGGAGTGGCAAGAGCCTCAATGCCTACCTGCCCTCCACCGGAACCTGGCACCAGACCTGGATCGGCCAGGGCGGGCTCATCCAGTTCGACGGCGCCTTCGCCGAGGGCCGCATGCGCCTGGAGGGCCGCCGGGCCACCCCCAAGGGCCCGGTGCTGGACCGCATGACCTGGACGCCCCAGGCCGACGGCAGCGTCGTCCAGGTCTGGGAGAACAGCGCCGACGAGGGGAAGACCTGGACCCGGAGCTTCGAGGGCGTGTACCGGAAGGTGAAGGGCGCACCGGCCCCGTGAATCCCTGGAGCGCGACCCGGACCTTCAGCGCGCCTCGATCCCGGCCTCCATCAGGTCCACCAGCCCCGCCTGACCCGGCAGGCCCGCCTTCAGCTCCCGGAACCGCCATTCGCCGGCGAAGCGCACGGCCTCGACGTACACCGTGCCCTTCCCCTTCGGGCCGCGGATGGGACACGTGAGGCTGGCGCTGCCGGAGGACCCGGCGGTCTGGATGGAACCGGAGACGAAGAAGCCCTCCTCGATGGGCTCGCCCAGGGCCCGCACGACCTCGGGGTTGGCCTTCGCCCGGGCGATGGCCATGCGGTAGGCGTCGGAGGACTTCATCATCCGGCCCACGCTCCACACCATGAGGACGACGAGGGAGGCCAATGCCAGCGCCATGCCCAGGCACCCCGTCGGCACCACCCACTTCCAGTTCCGGCTCCACCATCCCGGCCTTGATGCCTCGGTCATGGCGCCTCCCCCATCGCCTCCCGCCACAGCCCGTGGAAATGCGCCACGCCGTTCTCCCGGGCCTCGCAAAGCATCGGGTCCGTGTAGGTCCGCGACGCCAGCCCCTGCTGCACGGCCTCGCACAGGGCGATGTCCTCCGCCTGGACGATGTCGCTGAACCGGAAGTTGGCCTCGAACCTGGCGCCCCAGTCCGCCGGCGGCGGATCGGGCACGAACCATTCGAAGCGCACCCGGCAACGCCCCGGCCCCTCGGGCAGCACGGCGTTGAGCTGCACGTGGTCGGGGTAGAGGTTCAGCATGAGGTTGGGAAACATCCACCAGTAGCGCGCCTCGGCCTCCTGCCCCTCGGCGAGGTCCCGGTGGTACAGCGTGTCCGCCCCTTTCACCGGCGCGTGCTGGCGGCTCACCTTGGCGAAGGTCTCCACGCGGTAGGCACCGTAGTCGATCTGCCGGTTCAGTTCCGGGTGGGCCACGGGGATGTGGTAGCCCTCGAGGTAGTTGTCCACGTAGACCTTCCAGTCGCAGGCCAGGACGTAATCATGGCGGCGGAAGAAGCGGTAGCCCGCGGTCCGCGCCACCGCGGGATCGGCGCCGATGGGATCGAAGGCCTCGGCGAGGGCCGGCGTGGAGGCATCCAGGCAGACGAAGACGAAGGGCCCGAAGGCCTCCACCCGGAATTCCGGCAGGCAGACCTGGCCGCGGTCCAGGCTGGGCATCTCCGGCGCCCCCAGCAGCGCCCCGTCCAGGCCGTAGGTCCAGCCGTGGTAGGCGCAGCGCAGGGCCTTGGCGCAGCCCTTCCCGCCCGCCACGCGCCCCGCCCGGTGCCGGCACACCGCCGAGAAGGCCCGCAGGCGGCCGGCCTCGTTCACCACCACCACGGGCTCCCCGGCGACCTCGCAGGCGAGGAAGCAGCCCGGCCCGGCCAGGTCCTCCAGGCTCCCCGCGAACTGCCAGCTCCGACCGAAGATCCGTTCCCGCTCCGCCTCCGCCACCGCGGGGTCCGTGTACCGGGACGGGGCCAGCAGCCTCACGGCACCAGCTCCCGATGCAGGGCCGCGGCCTTCGGCACCGCGCCCTCCAGCCGCGCGTGGAGCAGCTCCACCAGGGCCACGCTGCGGTGCTGGCCGCCGGTGCAGCCGATGGCCACCGTGTGGTAGGCGCGGCCCTCCTGCTCGATGAGCGGCAGGCTCCAGCGGATCCAGGCTTCGGCCCGGTCCAGGAAGGACCGGAAGTCCTCCCCCGCCAGCAGCCAGTCCCGCACCGCCGCGTCCCGCCCCGTCAGGGGGCGCAGATCGGGCACGTAGTGGGGGTTCGGCAGGAAGCGCGCGTCCAGCACCACGTCCGCCTCCGCCGGCAGGCCCTTCTTGAAGCCGAAGGACATGAGGCGCAGGCAGAGGCCGCCCTCCGGCGCGTCGGGCACGAGGGTCCGGAGCCTCGCGCGCATGTCGGACAGCGTGAGGTTCGACGTGTCGATGACCAGCCCCGCGAGGGCCCGCACCGGCTCGAGCAGGCCCCGCTCCCGCTTCAGGCCCACCGCCACGCCCTCGTCCCCCGCCATAGGGTGGGGCCGGCGCGTCTCCGAGAAGCGGCGCAGCAGCGCCTCCTCGGAGGCCTCCACGAAGAGCAGCTCGGCGTGCAGGCCGCGCGCCCGCAGCCGGTCCAGGAGGGGCCCGATCTCCTCGGGAAACTCCCGGTGGCGGCTGTCCATGCCCACCGCCAGCCGCGTGCGGGACGGGTTCAGCTTCGCCTCCAGGTCCAGGAGGGGCTCCAGAAGCCGCGCGGGGACGTTGTCCAGGGCCATGCAGCCCATGTCCTCCAGGGCGCCCAGAACCGAGCGCCGGCCCGCTCCCGAGAGGCCCGTGACCACGATGAGATCCATGGGCATCAGGCTATCAGGCCTCGGCCTACCCCTTCTGGGAGAGGTAGGCGTGCAGCTCCTCGGCGAGGCGGTCCATGCCGGGGAAGAAGCGCAGGGGCGGGTGGGGCGCGCCCTCCCGCGGGATCACCTGGAGGGTCCAGAGGCCCAGCAGCCGTCCGAAGAGGGCGGTGTCCAGCCGGAACTCCCGGATGTCGGCGGCGTGCAGCTCCACCGAGCCCAGCGTCGTGCGGAAGGGCAGGGCCAGCTTCCAGCTCAGGCCGCGCTGGGCGCTGATGCGCACCCAGGAGCCCGCCACGTAGCGCAGGGCGAAGCCGAGGACCGGCAGCCAGAGCACCCACACCAGCAGGGCGAGGCGGTGGAAGGCCGGCCAGAGCAGCGCCGTGCTGGCCGCCGCGAGGACGGCCACCCCCACCAGCAGCCGCTTCGAAGGCTGCAGGTGGCGGTCCGCCGGGACGAGCTTCACGGTCGTTGGCTCCTGCGAGGGGGATCAGCCCTTCCAGCCGCTGGGGCCCTCGTCCTCGTCGTCCACGCCGCCCACGTTGAAGCGCATCACGCGCTGGACGCCCTCGCCGCTGTCCACGTTGACCAGCTGGCCCTGCTCGTCGGGGCCCATCTCGTAGACGTTTGCCGGCTCGCGGAAGTACTCCTCGTCCATGGGGACGAAGGCGGGCTGCGGCTCCACGCGGTAGAGGTAGCTGACGATCTCGTCCTCGTAGCCGAAGCGCATCTGCTCGAAGTACTCGAAGCTCTCCCGCTTGTATTCGACCAGCGGATCCTTCTGTCCATAGCCGCGGAAGCCGATGGCCTCCTTCAGATGGTCCATGACCAGGAGGTGGCGCTTCCAGGCTGAGTCGATGATCTGCAGGATGGCGACGCGCTCGTGCCAGCGCAGGATGTCCTCGTTGCCGAGGCGGGCCTCCTTGTCGAGGTAGGCCTCCTTCACCAGGGCCTGGAGGGCGGTCACCGCCTCCGAGGTCTGCAGGCCCGCGATCCCCTCCAGCGCGTCGCCATGGATCGCGAAGAGCTGCTCGACGCGCTCCTTGAATCCGGACACGTCCCGCTCTCCTTTTTCGGGAAGGTAGTCGAAGGCCAGGCCCTCGGCGATCTCGTCGCTGATCTGGAGGACGTACTCCTTGGTGTTGCCCTTCAGGATCTCGGTGCGCAGGTTGTAGAAGAAGATCCGCTGCTTGTTCATGACGTCGTCGTATTCGAGCAGGTGCTTGCGGATCTCGAAGTGCTGGGTCTCGACGCGCTTCTGGCTCTTCTCGATGGCGTTGGCCACCATGCGGCTCTCGATTGGCTCCTCGTCGTTGAGGCCCAACGTGGCCATCAGGCCTTTCATCCGGTCCCCGCCGAAGATCCGCATCAGGTCGTCCTCGAGGGAGAGGTAGAAGCGGCTGGATCCAGGATCGCCCTGCCGGCCGGCGCGGCCGCGGAGCTGGTTGTCGATGCGGCGGCTCTCGTGGCGTTCCGTGCCCAGGATGTGCAGGCCGCCCGCGGCGATGACCTCCGGCTTCTCGGATTCGGTCTGGCGGGACATCTCGGCCACGAGGGTGGCGAACTCAGGCGTCTCCATTCCCTGCTCGTCGTAGAGCTCGATGCCCCGCTTCTTGGCCTCGATGCGCGCCAGGCCCTCGGGATTGCCTCCCAGCAGGATGTCGGTGCCGCGGCCGGCCATGTTGGTCGCGATGGTGACGGCGCCCCGGCGCCCGGCCTGGGCGATGATCTCGGCCTCCTTCTCATGGTGCTTGGCGTTGAGCACGACATGCTTCACGCCGGCCTTCTTCAGCTCCTCGCTCAGGGCCTCGCTGCTCTCGATGCTGGCGGTGCCCACGAGGATGGGCTGGCCCTTGGCGTTCAGCTCCTTGATCTCCTCGACGATCGCGCGCTTCTTGCCCTTGGCGGTGGCGTAGACCACGTCGGCCATGTCTCGGCGGATCATGGGCTTGTTGGTCGGCACCACCACCACGTCCAGCTTGTAGATCTGGTGGAGCTCGGCGGCCTCGGTCTCGGCCGTCCCCGTCATGCCGGCGAGCTTCTCGTACATGCGGAAGAAGTTCTGGAAGGTCACGGTGGCGAGGGTCTGGTTCTCGGCGTTGACCTCCACGCCCTCCTTGGCCTCGATGGCCTGGTGGAGGCCGTTGGACCAGCGGCGGCCCGGCATGAGGCGGCCCGTGAACTCGTCCACGATGACGACCTCCATCCCGCGGCCGTCCTCCTTCTCCTTGACCATGTACTCCACGTCCAGCTTGTAGAGGTTGTGGGCGAGGAGGGCCTGGCTCAGGCCATGGAGGGTCTCGATGGCGCCGGGGTCGTAGAGGTTGGGGACGCCGAGCAGCTCCTCCGCGTGGCGGATGCCCTCGTCGGTGAGCATGACCTGGCGGTCCTTCTCCTCCACCTTGTAGTCCACGTCCTTCTTCAGCTTCGGGATGATGGCGTCGATGCGGAAGTACTTCGAGGTGTCCTCTTCCGAGGAGCCCGCGATGATGAGCGGCGTGCGGGCCTCGTCGATGAGGATGGAGTCCACCTCGTCTACGATGGCGTAGACGAAGTCACGCTGGGTGAACTCGGCGAGGTCCCACTTCATGTTGTCGCGCAGATAGTCGAAGCCCAGCTCGTTGTTGGTGCAGTAGGTGATGTCGCAGGCGTAGGCGGCGCGGCGCTGGTCGTCGTCCAGGCCGTGCTGGATGACGCCCACGCTGAGGCCCAGCCAGTGGTAGAGGCGGCCCATCCACTCGGCGTCGCGGCGGGCGAGGTAGTCGTTCACGGTCACCAGGTGGGCGCCCTTGCCCGCCAGCGCGTTCAGGTAGAGCGGGAGCGTGGCGGTGAGGGTCTTGCCCTCGCCGGTACGCATCTCGGCCACCTTGCCCTCGTGGAGCACCATGCCGCCGATGAGCTGCACGTCGAAGTGGCGCATCTTGAGGACGCGGCGGGAGGCTTCCCGGGCCACGGCGAAGGCCTCGGGGAGGATGTCGTCCAGGGTGGCGCCGGAGGCCAGCTTCTCCTTGAGGTAGGGCGTCCTGGCCTTGAGCTCGTCGTCGCTCAGGGCCTGGATCCCCGACTCGAGGGCGTTGATGGCCTGGACCTTCGTCCACAGCCGCTTCAGCTCCCGGTCGTTCTTGGAGCCGATGACTTTCTTCAGGAGGGAGTCGAGCATGGGGAGTCCGATCGCCGTAAACCTCTGAGTGTACCTTGCCGGCCAAGGGTTTCCCAGCGAGGAAGGTGGCCGCCCGGGCCGTCCTGAGCCCAAGTTCCGCTAGGCCTGCCCTGCCCCTGCCGCCATACTGGAGCATTGGAATGACGGAGCATCCATGGCCATCGAACGCACCTTCGCCATCATCAAGCCCGACGCGGTCGCCGCGCACCACGCCGGGGAAATCCTCAGCGCCGTCGAGGCCAGCGGCCTCGTCATCCGCGGCCTGAAGCGTGTGCGCCTCACCCCCGAGCTCTGCAAGGGCTTCTACCACGAGCACGTCGGCAAGGGCTTCTACCAGGAGCTCGAGGACTTCATGACCGAAGGCCCCGTGGTGCTGATGTGCCTCGAGGGCGAGAACGCCATCCAGCGCTGGCGCGACCTCATGGGCGCCACCAACCCCGCCAACGCCGCCGAGGGGACGCTGAGGAAGAAGTACGGCACCAACATCGGCCGCAACGCCACCCACGGTTCCGACAAGCCCGAGAGCGCCGCCTTCGAGGTCGGGTACTTCTTCAACGCCTTCGAGCTGCTGTAGGGCCCTCGGGCGACTCCCCGCCCGGCCAAGCGACCCCCTTCGAGTCGGGTCCCATCCTGCGGCGCCCGAAGGGGCGCCGTGGTGTTTGGGGGCGTGGGTCGAGGCTCCGAACGCCCATCGTGCGTCCTGGGCGCCATCCTTTCGCCGTTGACCTTGACTCAACGCCGTTGACGTTGATTCAACGCCGTTGACGTAACGCCGTTGACGTTGACGTAACGCCGTTGACGTTGACGTAACGCCGTTGACGTTGACGTAACGCCGTTGACGTTGACGTAACGCCGTTGACGTTGACGTAACGCCGTTGACGTTGACCTTCCGAAGGCACCTCGATCCGCGAGGGCCGCGCGCTTCGGCCCTCGCGGATCGAGGTGCGGCCAAGCGATAGCGCGGCAGGGCCTGACGATAGGAGCATCTCCATGCCGGAGGAAACGGTGGGACGAGGTCCGGGGTGTCCATGAACGCCAAACCGAGGATGGGTTCGACACACCGCTTCGATCTCCCGGCCAGGACAGGTTTCATGTTCCTGCCGCGCTCCGCTTGGCAGCACCCCGGCTAATCGTGGTTCGCAAACCGCGCGAACCACGATGATCCGGGGCGCCGTTGGAAGGTCAACGTCCACCCCGGGAGGTCAACGTCAACCCCGGGAGGCCAAGGTCAACCCCGGGAGGCCAAGGTCAACCCCGGGAGGCCAAGGTCAACCCCGGGAGGTCAAGGTCAACCCCGGAAGGTCAACGTCCACCCCGTAAGGTCAACGTCGACCCCGGAAGGCCAACACCAGCCGCGAACGGGCCTACACAGGCTGGAGCACGGAGAGAGGGCGCCTCCTCCCCTCAGCTCTCCCGCACCGCCTTCAGCGCGGCCTCGCAGAGCTTCCTCACCGCCACCAGGATGTCCTGCGTCGCGAGGTCGAGCTCGCTCATCCACGCGCCGCCCAGGGGAGCTTCCGGCGGCGGGCCGTCGGGGGACTTGGTGCGGAGCAAATAGGTCAGGTAGAGGCGCTGCTGGTTCTCGAGGCTCTCCACCCGCAGGAGCCAGGGGTTCGGGAGACGGCTGGTGCGCTCGTCGAAGACCAGGGGCAGCTTGCTGGGGTCGTGGAAGCGGAAGGGGATGCGCCAGGAGCGCTCCACCAGGGCCTGCATGACGCCGGGGGGGAAGTAGCCGGGCGCCCAGGGCGCCTCGGGGGGCATGAAGACGCCCCGGTGGGGCGCGTGCTGGCAGGGCACCAGCAGGGTGAGCGGCTGTTCCTTGCCGTGGACGAGCACCCCCTCGATGAAGGTGGTCATCACCACCGCGCTGGCGCCGCTCATCGGACCTCTCCCACCCCAACCAGGATCATCAGCGCCCTCCGGCCTCGTCCAGCGCAGCCATGATGCGCGCCTTGGCCGCCTGGACGGAAGCCACGACTTCCGAAGGGGCGATTTTCACCACCTCCTTGGTGCGCCGGTCGCGGAGCTCCACGACGCCGTCCTTCAGGCCCTTGCTGCCCACCATCAGCCGCAGGGGGAAGCCCAGCAGGTCCGCGTCCTTGAACTTGGCGCCGGGGCTCAGGCCCTCGCGTTCGTCGTGGAGCACCTCGAAGCCGGCCTTCTCCAGCTCGGCCTCGAGCTGGAAGGCCACCTTCGAGACCTCCTCGCCGCCGGGGTCCAGGTTCAGCAGGTGCACCTGGAAGGGCGCGATGGGCCAGGGCCAGATGATCCCGTCGGCGTCGTAGTTCTGCTCGATGGCCGCGGCCACCGTGCGGGTCACGCCGATGCCGTAGCAACCCATCACCATCGGGTGCTCCTTGCCCTGCTCGTCAAGGAAGGTGCAGCCCATGGACTTGGAGTACTTGAGGCCGAGCTTGAAGACCTGGCCCACCTCGATGCCGCGGAAGGCCTGGTAATGGCCCCGGCCGCAGCGGGTGCAGGCGTCGCCCTCGGCGGCCATGCGGATGTCGGCGTAGCTGGCGCCGGGCAGGTCCCGGGCCGGGTCCAGGCCGAAGTGGTGGTGGTCGGTGCGGTTCGCCCCGCAGGTGTAGTTCACGCCGCCCTCCAGGCAGCGGTCCACGACCATCTGGACGTCCTTCAGGCCGACGGGCCCCATGAAGCCCGACTTGGCGCCGGTGAAGGCCTCGGCCTCCTCGATCGCGAAGAGCTCCAGGTCCGTGGCCCCCACCACGTTCTTCACCTTCACCGGGTTCACCTCGTGGTCGCCCCGCAGCACCGCCCCCACGAGGCGGGTGCTCTGGTCGGCGAAAGTGGCGCGGTAGAGGAAGAACTTGCTGGTCTGGGTGATGGGCATGCCGTCCGGGTGCTCGGCGTCCTTCATGGCGGCGGCCTGGGGCTCCTGGCTCACGATGCCGGGCGTCGCGAAGTGGTCGCGCTTCAGGGGGAACGCGGCGCCGTGGTCCCCCGGCGGCAGCTTCGGCGCCTCGGTCTTCTCGATGTTGGAGGTGTAGTCGCAGGCGTCGCAGCTCAGGATGGCGTCCTCGCCGCTCCCGGCCAGCACGTGGAACTCGTGGGTGAAGGAGCCGCCGATGGCGCCGCTGTCGGCCTCCACGGGCCGGAACTTGACGCCGAGCCGCGAGAAGATCCGCTTGTAGGCGTCGAACATGGCCCAGTACTCGCGGTCGCAGTCGGCGTCCGTGGCGTGGAAGGAGTACCCGTCCTTCATGATGAACTCGCGGCCGCGCATGAGGCCGAAGCGCGGGCGGATCTCGTCGCGGAACTTGGACTGGATCTGGAAGACGTTCATGGGCAGCTGCTTGTAGCTGCGCACGGTGCGGCGGACCATGTCGGTCACGACCTCCTCGTGGGTGGGCCCGAGGCAGAAGTCGGCCTCCTTGCGGTCCTTGAAGCGCAGCAGCTCCTTGCCGTAGAAGGTCCAGCGGCCGCTCTCCTGCCAAAGCTCGGCGGGCTGCACCGCGGGCATGAGGATCTCCTGGCAGCCGTCCTTCTCGAGCTCCTCGCGGACGATCTGCTCGAACTTGCGGATGCTGCGCAGGGCCAGAGGGAAGTAGGAGTAGATGCCCGCGGCCTGCTTCTGGATCATGCCGGCGCGCATCATCAGCTGCTGGCTGATCACGTCGGCGTCCTTGGGCGTCTCGCGAAGGGTCTGGAGGAGGAGCTTGCTCTGCTTCATGGGGGTTCCTTGTCCGCCGGGAAGGGCGCGGGGCGCGGCTCCCGGGCGATCAGTTCAGTTCAGGAGGGACTGGACCAGGGCGCTGGCCGCCTTGCCGTCGAAGGCCTGGCCATGGGCGGCCTGGAGGGCCTTCATCACGAGGCCCATGTCCTTCTTCGTGGCGGCACCGCTCGCCTGGATGGCTGCACGGACGGCGTTCTCGAGCTGGACTCCCTCCAGCATGGCGGGCAGGTAGGGCTTGAGCATGGCGATCTCAGCCTGCTCCGCCGCGGCCCGGTCCGGGTGGCCGGCCTTGGTGAACTGCTCCACGCTGTCCTCCCGGGACTTCACCAGGCGCTTGATGACCTGCACCGCGTCGGCGTCGGCCAGGAGGCCCTGGGGCCCCAGGCCCTTGGCCACGGCCTCGTTCTTGTAGGCGGCCAGGGCCATGCGCAGGGTCTGGGTGCGCGGCGCGTCCTTGGCCAGCATGGCGGCCTTGAGGTCGGCTTGGAGGCGGTCGAGCATGGGAGTCCCTGTCGCGGTGAACCCTTGATTTTGCCTGAAGGTCGCAGGCATTCCCAGGGCGAAGGCGGGCCGGAACGCGAACCGGCGCCCTCGCGGGCGCCGGTCCAGCGTGGGGGTTACGCCCCGCCCTAGGCCTGGTCGTACTTGATCACTTCCACGGGGCAGCCGGCGGCGGCGGCGACGATGCTGTCGGCCAGGGACTCCTGGACGTCATCGTTCAGCTCGCTCATCTCCTCGCGGTTCTCGCTGTCCACGCCGTCCTTGCGCACGCTGCCGTTGATGTTGCAGCTCGTGTCGGTCACGTGGAACACGTCGGGGCACTCGGCCTCGCAGGCGTTGCACACGATGCAGCCCTCTTCGATCCAGACCTTGGTGATCGCCATGCTTCGTCTCCTTATGCCCATCCCGGGAACCCGGAAATCCTAGCATCCGCGCCCCCTCCCCTTCCAGGGCCCGAACCCAGGCATGATGCTGGTTGTGACCGACGTCGAGACCGCCATCCTCGCCCGCGTCCGGGCGCTCCTGCCCGGCGGCGAGTCCCTCACGGACGACTGCGGCGCGCTGCCCGGGGCCCCGCCCGGGTCCCGGCTCCTCGCCACCACGGACCTGATGGAGGAGGGCGTCCACTTCCGCCGGGACTGGCATCCGCCGGAGCTGCTGGGGCGCAAGCTCCTCGCCGTGAACCTCTCGGACCTGGACGCCAGCGGCGCGGCGCCCCTGGGCTTCCTGCTCACCCTCGCCCTGCCCGCGGACACCGGGATGGACTGGATCGACGCCTTCCTCCGGGGACTCGCCGGGGCCGCCCGCCAGTGGAACGTCCCGGTCGTGGGCGGGGACACCGTGGGCAGCCGGCGCGGGATCTCCCTCGGGCTCACCGCCTTCGGCGCGGCGCGGCGCTGGCTGGACCGCGCGGGCCTCGTCCCCGGCGACACCCTCTACGTGGACGCGCCCCTCGGCCGCAGCGCCGCGGGCCAGCGCAAGCTGGAGTCCGGCCTGCGCTGGGACGGCCGCGACCCCGACCTGCGGGCCCACCTGGATCCGGCGCCGAACCTGGGCCTGGGCGTGAGGCTCGCGGCGCTGCCCGCCGTCCATGCCTGCATGGACCTCTCCGACGGCCTCGCGGCGGACCTGCCGCGCATGGCCGAGGCCTCCGGCGTGACGCTCCGGCTTCCCCGGTCCCTCCAGGGGTCGGACCTGGACACGGCGGAAGGCGCGGCCCTGTTGGCGGCCGGCGAGGACTACGCCCGCTGCTTCGGCGCCTCCGCGCCCCAGGCGGAACTGGAGGCCGCCCTCGGCATCGCGCTCCAGCCCGTGGCGTCCGTGGCGCCGCGCGGCACCGCGCCGGTGATCCACTATGATGGAAGTCCGCTCCGCGTCCGGGGCTTCGACCACTTCGCCCCGCCATGACGACCCCGTCCGATCAGCCCGAGAAGCCCCCGGCCGGCCTGAAACCCGGCTACTGGCAGCGCCTCAAGGCCCACATCGTCCACCCCGAACTCACCCCGAACCAGGTGGGCTGGAGCTTCGGCCTCGGCCTCTCCGTGGCCTTCAATCCCCTGCTCGGCCTCCACCTCGCGATGGTGCTGACCCTCTGCTTCGCCTTCAAGGGGCTCCACCGGCCCCTCATGCTGGCCGCCTCCTTCGTGAACAACCCCTGGACCACGGTGCCCATCGCCACCGCCACCGCCTACTTCGGGAACATCCTCCTGGGCCGGGGGCTGGACCTGAACATGCGCGGCGTGGACTGGACCGCCATCGGCTGGCACAGCTTCACCACCCGGGAGGGGGCCCAGGCCATGTTCGCCATGCTCAAGCCCATCCTCGCCCCCTACCTGGTGGGCGGCTTCCTCCTCTCCCTCCTCGCCATCCCCCTCGGCTACTTCGTCATGTTCGCCGTGGCCAAGCGGCTGAAGGCGCTCCACGCCGCCGGCGCCGCGAGCGCCGTCCCCGACCCCGAATAGGTCCGAACAGGAGACCCCATGGACATCCGATTCCTCATGCGACAGGCCCAGGCCATGCAGGACAAGCTCAAGGCCGCCCAGGAGGCCGTGCGCGCCGAGGGCACCGCCGGCGGCGAGATGGTGAAGGTGGTGGTGAACGGCGCGAAGGAGGTCCAGTCCATCTCCATCGCCAAGGAGGCCATGGACCCCGAGGACCCCTCCATGCTGGAGGACCTCGTGCTCGCCGCCTTCAAGGACGCCGGCGCCAAGGCCGACGCGGAGATGCAGAAGCACACCGCGGGCTTCGCCGGGGGACTGAACATCCCGGGCCTCAAGCTCTGAGCGCGGACCTCAGGCCGTGAAGCTCCCGGCGCCCCTCGAGGCCGTGGTGGAGGCCCTGCAGAAGCTGCCGGGGGTCGGCGCCAAGTCCGCCTCGCGCATGGCCCTGCACCTGCTGAAGGAAGGCCCCCAGGCCATGGGCCACCTGGCCGACCTGCTCCACCACGCCGCGGACCGCGTGGGTTTCTGCGCCCGCTGCGGCGCCTTCGCGGATGGGGCGCTCTGCCAGGTCTGCGCGGACCCCCGGCGGGACCCCTCCGTGCTGATGGTGGTGGCCGAAGCCAGCAACGTGCTGAGCTTCGAGCGCAGCGGGCATTTCCGCGGGCGCTACCACGTCCTCGGCGGCCTCATCTCGCCCCTCAAGGGCGTCGGCCCCGACCAGCTCCGCATCCGGGAGCTGCTGAGGCGCCTCGAGGATGGCGCCGTGCAGGAGATCGTGCTGGCCACCAACCCCACCCTGGACGGGGAGGCCACCGCCGCCTGGCTGGCCCGCATCCTTGAGCCCGTGGGTGTGAGGGTGAGCCGCATCGGCGTGGGGCTCCCCATCGGCGCCGACCTCGAGTACGCCGACGACCTCACCCTCGACCGCGCCCTGGAGGGGCGCCGGAAGGTGTAGGAGGCCGTCCCCCCACGGGACGGGTCGAACGCCGGCCCCCACGGGGACCGGAACCTCAGGAGCCGTCCGCTTCCGCCTGGGCCGGGACTGTCTCCGGCCAGGGGCTGGGCTCGCCGATGCCCCACCGGGCCTGGTACCAGACCTGCTCCAGGCAGAGGCCATGGGGCGGCGCCGTGGGACCCGCGAGGGTCCGGTCCCGGGCCTCCAGCAGCTCGGCCAGGGAGGCCGGCGCCCGCCGCCCCTTGCCCACCTCCACCAGCGTGCCTGCCATGATGCGCACCTGGTGCATGAGGAAGCGGTTCCCTTCGAAGACCAGGTCGAGGCCGTCGGGGCCCGTGCGCACGTCGGCCAGGAAGAGGGTGCGCACGGGGTGCTCGGCCGCGCACTCCACCGCCCGGAAGCTGGAGAAGTCGTGGGTGCCCAGCAGGTGCCGGGCCGCCGTCCCCATGGCCTCGGCGTCCAGACGGGCCTCGCCTCGCACGTGCCAGCGCAGCGCCCGGGTGAAGGGATCCTCCGCCGGCCCCTGGGCCAGCCGGTACACATAGCGTTTGGCCACGGCGTGGTGGCGCGGCCAGAAGTCCGGAGGGGCCGGGCGGGCCTCCACCACCCTCACATCGGAGGGGAGGCGGGCGTTCAGGGCCGCCAGCAGCCGGTAGCCGTCCCAGGCGTGCCCCAAACGCACAAGCACCCCCTGGGCCTTCGCATGGACTCCCGCGTCGGTGCGCCCGGTGCCCTGGGGAAGGGGGGCCTCCGGCTCGAGGGCTCGGAGGGAGGCCCACAGGGAGGCCTGCACCGACGGCTGCGCCGACTGGATTTGCCAGCCGGCGAAGTCGCGGCCCAGGTAGGCCACCCGGAGGAAGTGGGGGACGGACATGGAGTCATTGTAGGTGGGGCGGGGAGCGGACCCGGGAAACGGCCGTGGAACAGGGTTTGAGAGGATTGCACCCTTCCAGGTGCAGTCATGGCGCGGATTTCAACATTCTCAATGCTTTCCGTTCTATGATTTCCGGGCATCCGGACATGTGGAACATGCTGAAGCCCGCCATTCATGCGGATCTACGGAAATTTTTCTGCGCAAACCCTTGACGGGCCTCGATCCGCACCGTACCTTCCTGGCAGTTTAGGAAAACCCAGCATTTCCGCGCCTTCCCGGGCATCCAGTCTTCCAAAGCCCCTCAAAACGGCCATTCCCACGTGGGTCCGGTCGTCTTCTCAAACCCCCGGGGGAACAGTCCCCCGATCCTGGAGGTTCTTTCATGAACAAGGCCGAAATGGTCAATGCCATCTCCGACAAGGCCGGCATCACCAAGGCCCAGGCCGCTGCGGCCCTGGACACGATGATCAGCAGCGTCGGCAACGCCCTCCGCGCCGGCGACAAGGTCACCCTGGTCGGCTTCGGCACCTTCTCCGTGGTGTCCCGCGGCGCCCGCACGGGCCGCAACCCCCGCGACAACAAGCCCATCAAGATCGCCGCCAAGAAGGTCGCGAAGTTCAAGCCCGGCAAGAAGCTGGCCGACGACGTGAACGGCAAGGGGGGCAAGAAGAAGAAGTAAGCTCCCCGTCTTCCTGGATCGAACAGCCCGAGTCATCGGGCTGTTCTTTTTTGTTCATTAAATTCTTGCATACTCCAAAAGTCCAGAACCCAGGCGGGCTGGGGATTCTCGTCACTCTTAAATTTAAAAATATGATTCTATTTGACTTGCATATCGTCGACGGGCTCTCGCCCCCGACCTAGGCTCGAAACCCGCGCCATCCCTAGCTTTGTGTTCCACGGACGGCTCCGGAGCCATGTTCCACGGGCCTGTGGCACTCTGGTGCTCCCCATGCCCGCCGCGCCGCCCGCCACTCCGCCCATCGCCCTGTTCCTGGGCGGTCTGGATCCCTCCGGCGGGGCCGGCATCCTCCGGGACGCGGTGGTGGCCGCCGGCCTGGGGGCGCTCCCCATGGCGATCCCCACCGCGGAGACAGTGCAGAACGGCATCGCCTGCGCCCGCATCCTGCCGCCCTGCGTGGACCCCGCGACCCGGCTCGAGGCCCTGGGCCCCCACCTCGCCGGGCACTGGGGGGTGAAGCTGGGGCTCTGCGCCCTCGAGGACGGCCCCCTGCGGCGCCTCGCCGCGACCCTGCGCAGCCTGGCCCCCGCGGTCCGCGTGTGGGACCCCATCCTCGCCCCCAGCGCCGGCGTGGGCCTCCACGACGGTGAAGGGCTGCGGAGGATGGCGCGCATCCTCCTGCCCGGCGGCGGCTGGACCGTGAGCCCCAATCGCGGCGAGGCCGCCGCCTTCGCGGGCCTGCCCCCGGAGGCCATCCACGCCGCCGCCCCGGAGGCCCTGGCCGCGCCCCTGCTCGAGGCGGGCGCCGAGGCCGTGTGGCTGAAGGGCGGCCACGCCTCCGGGGAGGCGGTGCAGGACCTGTGGATCACCGCCTCGGGCCTCCGGGCCCTCCCTGCGGCGCCCCGCCAGCCCGGCCAGCGGCGGGGCACCGGCTGCACCCTCGCCGCGGCCT
>JBDIBF010000050.1:0-22080 GCA_039812765.1 Holophagaceae bacterium | reverse complement strand
CCGGCTGCAGGAGGAGGCCAAGCGGCGCGACGTGGCGTGGCTCTTCGGCACCGAGGGCGGCCTGCTGAACATGGTGCGCGGGGAGAGCGGCGGACAGCCGAGCTTCGTCCAGGCGAAGGTGGAGCCGATGCCCTTCGGCGAGCGGATGCCGGGCCCGCCGGCCATGCGGCGCTGGCTGGACCGCAAGCTGGGCTTCGTGTCCCAGGAGCCCGGCGAGCTGAGCGAGCGCAGCACCTTCGAGGTCGCCACGCCCCAGGGCAGCCTGCGCATCCACCCCCTCATCTGCAGCGAGGCCCTGAGCGCCGCGCGCACCCAGGCGGGCGTGGCCCTGGGCGGCGCCCAGCTCATCACCAACCACACCAACGACGGCTGGTTCGACCGCACCGTGGCCACGGACCTGCACTTCAACCAGATCCGGCTGCGGGCGGCGGAGCAGGGCGTCCCCATGCTCCGGGCCACCCTCACCGGCAAATCCGGCCTGGCCCGGGCCGACGGCTCCTGGGAGCTCTGGGGCGAGCCCATGACGAAGGCCAGCCACGCCTTCCACCTCGCCTGGGAGCCCGTCCATACGCCCGCCCGCAAGGCTGGCGTCCGGCTGATGTGGTTCGCGCTCACCGGCCTCGCCACCCTCGCCCTGGCCCTGCGGCCCTTCCGCCCCGAGGACGGCGGCGCCCCGGAGGCGTCCTGATGGAGGACCTGCGCATCCCCGCGCCGCTGGACACGCCCACCGGCCGCGTGGCCTTCGCCGACGAGACCTGGACGGCGGACCCGAAGGAACTGCAGGTCTTCTTCCAGGCGGAGGCCGTGCCCTGGACCGCCGACCGCACCCTCGAGCAGTGGCGGCGTCTGCTGGCCTGCTCGCGCCTCCTCACCGCGCGGCTGGTGCCCGAAGGGGGGCGCGGCGGGCGCCTGGTGGGCACCACGCGGGTCTGGAGCGACCAGGCCTACGAGGCCAAGCTCTACGACGTGGTGACCGCCTCGGACCTGCGCGGCCGGCACATCGCCACGGCCCTGGTGAGATGGGCCCTGCGCCATCCCTGGGTGGGCGATGTGCAGCGCTTCGTCCTGGAGACCCGGGACGCCGCGGACCTCTACCCGCGTTTCGGCTTCAAGCGGGCGGAGGACATGGACACCATCCACATGCGCGTCCTCGTGAAGGACCTCGAGGCGAGGGGGCTGCGGTGATGCTGGTGCTCGCCTCCTCCTCCCCCCGCCGCCGCCAGTGGCTGGAGGCCCTGCGCATCCCCTTCGAGGTCGACGTGCCTGACGTGGACGAGACGCCGCGGCCGGGCGAGGACCCCGAGGACCTGGTGCTGCGCCTGGCGAAGCTGAAGGCCGCCGCCGTGGCCGCGCGCCGCCCGGGACGTTGGGTGCTGGCCTCGGACACCACCGTCGCGGTGGACCACCACACCCTCAACAAGCCCGAGGACGAGGACGACGCCGTGCGCATGCTGGGCCTCATCCAGGGCCGCGCCCACGAGGTGCACACCGGGCTCTGCCTGATGCGCCAGGGCGCCGGACCCGGGGAGGACGCGGAGGTCCACGCCTTCGTGGACACCGCCCACGTGGTGATGCGTCCCATCAGCGAGGCCCAGGCCCGCTGGTACGCCCGCAGCGGCGAGCCCATGGACAAGGCCGGCAGCTACGCCGCCCAGGGCATCGCGGCCCTCTTCATCGAGCGCATCGAAGGCAGCTTCGCCACCGTCATGGGCCTGCCCGTGGAGCGCATGGGCGCGCTGATGGCGGAGCTCGGCCTGCTGCGGGCGTGGATCGGGATGCCGGGGGAGGCTCAGCCGCCGAACCAGCCGTAGGCCGCCCAGGCCAGCAGGCCGGCGTAGAGGATCCACAGCACGAGGGTCTCCCTCCGCGGGCCGGCCGGGTGGGCCGGAGGCGTCTCGTCGTGGTCTGGTGGCAGGGGCATGCGGCCTCGGGGGTGCCTCCATTGTCGCCCGGCGGCCAGGCCGCGACGGGCTGATACACTCGCCCCATGACTCCATGGACAGCGGCCAGGCCCACGAGCCTCCCGGGCTCGCCCTCGGCCCGCCTCCAGGCCGGCGCATGAGCACCCGCCCCGTGTACGGCGCCCAGCGCGTGGGCTGGGTGGCGGACCTGGGCCAGGTCGGCGACGCCGGGCAGTCCTGGCACGTGGTGAAGCGGGAGAGCGACGGCGTGCGCTTCCTGCTCCAGCGCTGGTCCCCGCGTCCCGGGGACCGGGCGCTGGACCAGATCAAGGAGTCCCACCTCCGCGCATTCCTCGACCGCGAGCCCCTGGACGGCGGCGAGTCCCATTTCGGCTTTGACGAGTCCGAGGTCTGGCTGCTCCAGTCCCTGGAGGGCACGCCCCTCTCGAAGGTTTGGCCCGACCTCACCCGGGACCAGCGGAAGGCCTTCCAGGCCCGCCTCTCCGAGGATCTGGCGAAGAGCCGCTACCCCCGCCTCCTGAGCCCGGAGGTCATCGGCCTCCGCCCCGGCCGCCTCGCGATCCCGAGGGTCCAGGGGGAGGCGCCCTGGGACCAGGCCCAGCTCTGGCTCTCCATGCCGGACCCGCCGCCCCCGGAGACCGCGGGCCCCGCGCCCTGGGACCTGCCCCGGGACCTCTCCGACGTGCGCAGCCGCTCCCTCCGCGGGCGGACCCAGGAACTCACCTACCTCAAGTCCCTGATGTTCGGCCTCACGGCCCCGGCCCCCATGGAGCGCATCGTCATCCTCCAGGGGGAGGAGGGCCTCGGGAAGGAGAACCTCGCGGCCTGGTCCGTCGCGGCGGCGGAGACGGAGGGCCTGTGGGTCCACGCCCTGGAGCCCCAGCACGAGGAGGGCCCCGCCGCCTTCCTGGACCGCCTGCTCCAGAGCCTCCTCCAGGGCACCGAGGCCGACCTCTACGCCATGAAGCCCCAGGTGGCCCGCAGCCTCAGCCGGGTGCTCGGCTCCTACGCCTTCTTGACCGGAGGCCGGAAGCTCAAGGGGGCGGAGGACCAGGTCGAGCCCGAGGAGCTCAAGGCCGCCCTGGAGGCCATGGATTTCGCCACCGGCCTGCATCCGCGCCTCATCCACCTCCCGGGGCTGCGCCACGCGGGACCCGACGTGGTGGCCCTGCTCCGGGAGCTGATCCAGCGCTCCCGCCTGCCCTGGCTCATCTGCATCACCACGGGCTCCGAGGGCTCGCGGCTCAAGCCGCTCCTGGCCCCCCTCAAGGGGGACGCGGCGGTGGCCGCCGTCCACTTGAACCGGCTGGAGGACGAGGACCTCCGCCAGCTCCTCTCGGACCTGCTGGGGCCCGAGGCCATCCCCGAGGCGGTGCAGCGGGAGCTCATCCATCGCTCCCTGGGCAACCCCGGCCTGCTCCAGAGCCTCCTGGAACTCGCTCAGCAGGACGGGGCCCTGGCCTGGCGGGGCGGGAGATGGCAGTTCACCGGCCGCTTGGGCAAACCCGTGAAGGCCCACGAGGACCTGGTCAACCAGGTCCTGCTGGGCCGGCTCCAGCGCCTCACCCCCGCCGCCCTGGCCATGACCCGGATGGTGGCCCTCTCCGACCACGCCCAGGAGCCGGCGGTGCTGGGCCGGGCCCTCGCGCTGGGGCCGGAGCCCCTGGAGGAGGCCCTCGCCACCGTGGCGGCCTCGCGGCTCGTGCAGGTCCAGGAGGGCCGCGCCACCGTGCCCGATCCCCGGCTCCGCGAGCTGGTGGTCTCCCACACCCCCCAGGCCGAGCTGAAGCGGTTGGCCCGGGCCCTCCTGGGAGCCGTCCAGGAGAGCGTGGCCAAGCCCATCCTGTCCGTGCGCCTGCAGTCCCTGGCCTCGGACGAGTCCACCGCCCTGGCCCAGGTCATGCTCGCCATCGAGCAGGATCCGCCCCCGCCCCTGGAGGCCCAGCGGGTGGTGGAACAGGCCCTCGAGCTGAACCCGACGCCGATCCAGCAGTCACGGCTCCACGAGTTCCTGGCCGACGCCTGGGCGGAAGGGCTCCCCGGCGGCTTCCTCTTCACCCAGGCCTCCGGGGGGCAACCCCCATCCCAGCACGCCCTGGAGGCGCTGGAACTCGCCCTGGCCTCCCTGGAGGGAGTCCCGGACCCTGGCGGGGACGCCCTGCGCCTCCAGAAAGCGCGGCTCCTGCGGAAGAAGGCCATGCAGGAGATCCGCCTGCGCATGCTGCCCCAGGCCTTCGACTCCACCCAGGCCGCCTTCGAGTGCCTCACGGAGCACCCGAACCATCCCGAGCAGCCGCGTCTGCGCCTCGCCCTGGGCAAGATCTATCTCCTCCAGGGCTTCGCCGGGAAGGGCCTGCGGGCCCTCGAGGAGGGCCTCCAGCTCCTGCCCGGCGGCAAGGGCCAGCACAAGGACCAGGTGGCCATCGCCCTGGAGCTGGGCACCGCCCTGGCGGGCCAGTGCCAGTTCCAGCGGGCGGCCACCATGCTGCAGTCCGCCCAGCGGCTCCTGGAGCACGACCGGGATTTCCGGGGACTGGTGAGCGTCTGCATCGCCCTTGGGCAGAGCTTCGCCGCCCAGGGCCAGCCGGAGAACGCCCATACCGTCCTGCGGGAGGCCCTGCATTCCTCCCGCCTCCAGGGCGACATCTCCCTTCAGGCCCAGTGCCACCTCGCCCTGGGCATCTTCCGCAGCACCCAGGAGTGGTTGGGGCCCGCCCTCAGCCATCTGGACCGCGCGCTGGAGCGCTACCAGCGCCTGGGGGACCAGGCCCTGGCCACCCACACCCGGGTCTGGAAGGCCCGCACCCTGGCCGCCCTGGGGGACACGGTGCAGGCGGAGCACGCCCTCCTGCAGGCCCTCATGGCGTCCAAGCAGGGCGTCAGCCCCCTGGAACAGGGGGAACAGGCCTTCCTCCAGGCCGAGATCGCGGCCTTCCAGTCCGCCTGGAAGGACGCGGTGCGGCTCTACAAGGCCTCCGCCTTCCTCTTCGACAGCGCGGGCCTGCTCTTCCGCCAGCGCCTCTCCCTCCTGCGCTTCCTCCAGGCCACCGCCCTTGAAGCCCAGGAAGGCCAGCTCCGCACGGGCCAGCCCGCGGACCTGGAGGAGGGCTGGACCCAGCTCGAGTCGCTGAAGGGACTCGTGGAGGGCAGCGGCTCCCGCTGGCTGGAGATGGAGTGGCACCGGGCCCACGCGCTCCTCCTGGGCTGCGCGGAGACCTCCGACGCCGTGGCCTTCGAAACCCTGGACGCCTGGGGCGAGGCCCTCGCCGCGGCCCGGGAGATGCGCTTCTCCGCCGTGGTGCTGGAGGCCAGCGCCCGCGGCGCTGACCTGCTGGTGAAGCGCGGGGAGAAGCTGGGGGCGCGCTCCCGCCTGCAGGACGCCTTCCCGAGCTTTCAGGAGCTGTGGACCCGCATCCCCGAAATCCAGGAGACGGCCTTCCTCGGCCGGGCCGACATGCATCGCTTCCGCGGGGTGGTGGAGGCCTGCGGCCTGCGCTTCATCCTGCCCGAACGCGTGGATCCCCTGGCAGACTGGACGCCCACCCAGGCCTCCATTCCGCCCCTGGGTGGCGCCGGCGAGGGTTGATGAGCCACCAGAACGAGCCCCAGGACCCCGCCCCGCGGGAACCGGTGACCATCCCCGCCCTGGCGAGGATGGCCGCCGAGGGCCGGCCCATCGTGATGACCACCGCCTACGACGCGGTGACCGCCCGCCTCGCGGAGGCCGGCGGCGTGGACGTGATCCTCGTGGGCGACAGCGTGGGCAACGTCTGCCTCGGCTTCGACAACACGCTGCCCGTCACCCTGGCGATGATGAACCACCACCTGGAGGCGGTGGCCCGCACACGGCCCCGGGCCCTGCTCATGGGAGACCTGCCCTTCCTGAGCTACCACACCGGGGTGGACGACGCGATCCGCAACGCCGGAGGCTTCCTCCAGCGGGGCGCGGCCGCGGTCAAGCTGGAGGGCGGCGCCCGCCGGCTGCTTGTGGTGAAGGCCCTGGTGCAGGCCGAGATCCCCGTGATGGGTCATCTGGGCCTCACGCCCCAGAGCGTCCACGCCATGGGGGGCTACAAGGTCCAGGGCCGGGAGGCCGACGCCGCCCTGCGGATCCTGGACGATGCCCTGGCCCTCCAGGACGCGGGCTGCTTCAGCGTCCTGCTGGAGGGCGTGCCGGCGGACCTTGCGAAGAAGGTCACCGAGGTCCTCTCGGTGCCCACCCTCGGCATCGGCGCGGGCCCCCACTGCTCGGGGCAGGTGCTGGTCCTCCACGACATCCTGGGCCTGGTGCCGGGGCCGTCGCCGAAATTCGTCCGCCGCTACCTGGACGGCTACGGCCAGCTCAGGGAGGCCCTGGTCCGCTGGGGCGGAGATGTGCGGTCCGGGGCCTTCCCCGGCCCGGAGGAGTCCTATACCCTTCCGGAATCCGCCCGCACCGCCCTCGACGCCTGGCGCCCTCCCACCTAGGGGCTCCGGCGCCGCACCTGGAGGCCCATCCCCGCCATGCGTGTCGTCCGAAGCGTCGCCGAACTGCGCATCGCCCTCAAGGCGCTGCGGGAGGAAGGCCACCGCATCGGCTTCGTGCCCACCATGGGCTACCTCCATGAGGGCCACGCCACGCTCATGCAGCACAGCCGCCAGCGCTGCGGCGCGACGGTGGTGAGCATCTTCGTGAATCCCACCCAGTTCGGGCCCTCCGAAGACCTGGCCACCTACCCCCGGGACCTGGAGGGGGACCAGAACCTCTGCCTGCGCATGGGGGTAGACGTCCTCTTCCTGCCCGAAGCCTCGGAGATGTACCCGAGCCACTTCCAGACTTTCATCGAACCCGGCACGGTGGCGGCGCCCCTGTGCGGCCGCTTCCGCCCGGGCCACTTCCGGGGCGTCGCCACCGTGGTGGCGAAGTTCTTCAACATGGTCCAGCCCGACCTGGCCTTCTTCGGGCAGAAGGACCTGCAGCAGTGCGCGGTGATCCGGCGCATGGTGCGGGATCTCAACCTGCCCGTGGACGTGGTGGTGGTGCCCACGGTGCGGGAGAAGGACGGCCTGGCCCTGAGCAGCCGGAACAGCTACCTGAGCGACGCGGAGCGCCAGCGGGCCCTCTCCATCAGCCAGGGGCTCTTCGCCGCGGAGGCCGCCTTCCGGGACGGGGAGAGAGGCGTGGACATGCTCACCGCCATCGCCTTCGACCCCCTGCACCTGGTGGACCAGGTCCAGTACTGCGAGCTGGTGGACGCCCTCACCCTGGACGCCCTCTCGGGGGACGTGGACCGGCCGGCGGCCCTCTGCGTCGCCGCCTACGTGGGCCGGACCCGGCTCATCGACAACGTCCTGCTGAACCCGAGCGGCGAAGGCGTCAGCTTCGGGAACGGGTAGCGTCCGTCCGGGTCCGTGACGGCAGCCCCTTGCCCCGGCCTCCGGGAGCGTGCATCCTTGTCCGTTGGCCGGGACTCGTCATGAGCCTGGACCGGAGGCACCCATGCTGCGCCACTTCCTGCTGGGCAAGATCCACCGCGCCGTCGTCACCCGGGCGGACCTGGACTACGTCGGCTCCATCACCCTGGACCCGCTCCTCATCGAGGCCGCGGGCTTCCTTGAGAACGAGAAGATCGACATCTACGACGTGACGAACGGGGCCCGCCTCTCCACCTACGTGATCCCGGGCATCCCGGGCTCCGGGGAGGTCGGGATCAACGGCGCGGCCGCCCATCTCGTGAAAGCAGGGGACCTGGTCATCATCGCCAACTATGGCTGGATGACGGAGGAGGAGGCCGCGGGCCGACGCCCGAAGGTGGTCTTCGTGGACGCGCGCAACCGGATCACGGGGAAGGAGCACCAGGAACGGACCCCGGCCCTGGCGGACGCCTTCGCGTAATACGGCCCCTGCGGACCCGTCGAATCGGAGAGAATGGACCGTCCGGCGCCTGGCAGGGCCCGGACGCATGGGGAGGGCGCGGCGCGCCCCCCGCCGGCTTCGACAGAGGTACACACAATGGAATACCGCCGGTCCCTGGTGGTCAATTCGACCCCCTTGGAGACGCGGATCGCCCTTCTCGAGAACGGGCAGATCTGCGAGATCTTCATCGAGCGCACCACCCACGCGAGCCAGGTGGGCGACATCTACAAGGGCAAGGTGGCCAAGCTTCTCCCTGGCATGCAGAGCGCCTTCATCAATATCGGCGGCCCCAAGGACGGCTTCCTCTACCTCGACGAGCCCGAGACGAGCCGCATCGGCGCCGAAGAGGGGCTGGAACTGGACGAGGAGCCCGAGCACACAGCGGTCCTGGACTTCCCCCCCGCGCCGCCGCCCCTGCCTCCCGTCAAGGAGGGGGACGAGATCCTGGTGCAGGTGGTCAAGGACCCGATCGGGTCGAAGGGTCCCAGGCTCTCCCGCCACCTGAGCTTTCCAGGCCGTTTCCTGGTGTTCATGCCGGGCATCGAGCACGTGGGCATCAGCCGCAAGATCACGGACCCGGAGGAACGGGAACGGCTCCGGGAGCTGATCCGCGCGCACGCCCAGCCCGGCGAGGGCTTCATCGTCCGCACCGCCGCCATCGGCGAGAAGGACGAGGACCTGGTCCAGGATGTCGCCTTCCTGCGGGAGCTCTGGCAAGAGAGCCAGGCCCGAGCCGCCCAGATCCGGGCCCCGAGCCTGGCCTGGCAGGACGCGCGGCTGCTCCAGAAGGTGCTGCGGGACCTCTTCCGGGAGGAGGTGTCCAGCTTCTGGATCGACCGGGAGGATGCCTACCGGGACGTGGTGGCCTTCGCAGAGCGGCTGCATCCGGAGTGGGCGGAGCGGGTGAAGCTCTGGACCTCGGACCTGCCCATCTTCGAGGCCTTCGGACTGGAGCAGGAGATCGAGGCGGCGCGGCAGCCCAAGGTCTACCTGAAGCGGGGCGGCTCCATCGTGATCAACCAGACCGAGGCCCTGGTCAGCGTGGACGTCAACACCGGCAAGTTCGTGGGGAAGAAGGACCTCGAGGAGACGGTCTTCCTCACCAACATCGAGGCCATCCCCGAGATCGTCCGCCAGCTGAGGCTCCGGAACCTGGGGGGCATCGTGGTCATCGACTTCATCGACATGGTGGACCAGCCCCACCGGGCGGCGGTGCTGGCGCGCCTGCAGGACGAGCTGAAGCGCGACCGCAACCACGCCCGCGCCGAGAGCATCTCCGAGCTGGGGCTCGTGGAAATGACCCGGAAGCGTACGGGGCCCAGCCTGGACCGCCAGCTCACGGACCCCTGCGGCGCCTGCGGAGGGACCGGACGCGTCCCGAGCCCGGAGACCATCCTGCTCAAGGCCTACCGGGAGATGGTCCGCCAGGGGGAGCGCCTCAAGGGATGCACCGTCCGCCTCACGGTGCATCCCGAGCTTCGGGCCCTGCTTCCCGCCGACGCCAAGGAAGGCCTTCTCACCCTGGCCCGGACCTGCGGCGCCCACGTCCTGTGGGTGGAGCGGGCCGACAGTCCGAGGAACCTCCTGGGGCTGGAGGTGCTGGCGCCGAAGGCGGGAGCCTAGCGGGCTAGGGCCGGGTCCAGCGCTCGCACCAGCCCAGCATCGTCTCGAACCAGAGCTTCGAGTTCTGGGGCTTGAGGACCCAGTGCCCCTCGTCGGGGAAGCAGAGGAACTCGCTGGGCACGCCCCGGAGCTGGAGGGTCTGGTAGAGCTGGATGCCTTCGGTGTAGGGCACGCGGTAGTCCAGCTCGCCGTGGATCACCAGGGTGGGCTTCCTGAAGCTCTTCGCGCCGGTGCTGGGGCTCATGCTGCGCCAGCGGGCCGCGGTGGCCGGGCTCTCCCAGGGCCAGCCCCCGAACTCCCACTTGGGGAACCACAGCTCCTCGGTGGCGAGCTGCATGCTCTCGGTGTTGTAGATGCCCGCGTGGCTCACGAAGGCCGCGAAGCGGTCCGCGTGGTGGCCCATGAGCCAGTTCACGGCGTAGCCGCCATAGCTGGCGCCGCAGGCGACCACGCGCTTGGGATCGGCGTTGGGGAACCTCTTCAGCGCCGCGTCGAGGCCGCCAATGAGCTCCTTCATCACCACGCCGTTCCAGTCCTTGCTGATGGCGTCCGTGTAGGCCTGGCCATAGCCCGTGGAGCCCGTGGGGTTCACCATCACCACCAGGAAGCCCCGGCCCGCCCAGGCCTGGGGATTCCAGCGGTGGCTCCAGGCGTCCGCCCAGGCGCCCTGGGGGCCGCCGTGGACGAGGAAGGCGACGGGGTAGCGCTTCGAGGCGTCGAAGCCCTCGGGCTTCACCACGAGCGCGTGTACGTCCCGGGCCTTGCCGTCCTTGCCGGCGGGGCCCTTGAACCAGAGATCCTCGGCGCGGTTGAGGCCCAGCTCCTTCGCGAAGGCCTCGTTGTGGGCCGTCACGCGGACGACCCTGCCGTCCTTCAGGTCGGCTTCGTAGAGGTCGGCGGGCGTGGCCGTGTCGCTGTGCTGGAAGAGCACCTTGCCTTCAGCGGTCAGGGAGAAGGCCTCCACGTGCCAGCCGCGGGTGGTCTGCGTCGGCTGAGGCCACGCCTTGAACATCCGCTCGGGCATGGGCTCATAGCGGTAGAGGTCCACCCGGCCGGCCTTCTCCGAGGCCAGGACGATGGAACCGCCATTCCAGGCGAAGAGGCCCACGCTCTGGTCCCAGGCCCGCGTGTCGCGCACGAGGGCGCCGGTGGCCCGGTCCTGGATCCACAGCTCCCACTTGTCCGCCTCGAAGCCGGGGCGGCGCTGGGCGCGCCAGGCGAGGTACTTCCCGTCCGGCGAGTAGCGGGGCGTGGTGTCCATGGCGGGGTTGCTGGAGACCTTCCGGACCTTCCCGTCCGCCAGAGCGACCTCGAAGATCTCGCCGTTGGTGCTGTCGGCCTTCGTCTTCTCAGCGTGGGCGCCGAAGGCGAGGCGGCTGCTGTCCGGGGCCCAGGCCATCTCGTCCCCGGCCGCGACGTCGGCGAAGTTGGGCACGTCGAAGTCCTGGCCCGCGGTGAGGTCCTTCGCCTCGCCGCTGCCGGCGTCCACGACGAAGAGGTGGTTGCGCAGGGCGGGGTCGGTCCACTCGGTCCAGTGGCGGAACATGAGGGTCTTGGCGTGGTGGGCCTTCACCTTGGACTCCGCCTGGGCCTTCAGGTGGGCCTCGGTGGCCGCGAGGTCGCCGCTGGGCACGGTGGCCGAGGAGACGGCGATCCACTTCCCGTTGGGGCTCCAGAGGTGGCCGTCGGCCCCGCCGGGCAGCTTCGTGAGCTGGCGCTTCTCCATCGTGGCGAGGTCCACGATCCAGACCTGGCCCCCGCTGGCGTAGGCGAGCTTCGAGCCGTCCGGCGAGAAGCGCGGCCGTGACTGCCCGCCGGCGCCGAGGTCGAGCTCCTTCGCCGCCGCCTCGCCGCCGCGCTTCAGCCAGAGCTTCGGAACGGCGCGGTTCGCCGCCATGTCCACCGTGCCCACCTGGTAGGCGAGGTCGCCCTTCGAGGAGACCTGCGGGTCCGCGACCCGCTTGACCTTGAACATATCGTCCACCTGCAGCGGACGGCCGGCGACGAGGGGCGCGGCGAGGAGGAAGGTCAGGGCGGGGACGTGCAGGCGCATCGGGACCTCGGGTGAACCCTCAAGGATACCGGTGCCACCGCGGCGCCGCGCCTCAGAACTCCTGCATCAGGTACCGGCTGATCACCGTGCGCTGGATTTCCGAGGTCCCCTCGCCGATGGTGCAGAGCTTGACGTCCCGGTAGTACTTCTCCACGCGGTAGTCCTTGATGTAGCCGTAGCCGCCGAGGATCTGGACGGCCTCGTCGGCCACCCTGCAGGCGATCTCGGAGCTGTAGAGCTTGGCCATGCTGGCGGCCTTGCCGTAGGGCTTGCCCTGGTCCTTGAGGTTGGCGGCCTTGTAGATGAGCAGGCGCGCGGCCTCCACCTGCACCTGCATGTCCGCGAGCTTGAAGGCGATGGCCTGGTGCTCGGCGATGGGCTTGCCGAAGGTCCTGCGCTGCTTGGCGTACTTCGCGGCCTCCTCGAAGGCGCCCTGGGCCATGCCGAGCCCCAGCGCCCCGATGCTGATGCGGCCGCCGTCCAGGGTCTTCATGGCCTGGCGGAAGCCCACGCCCTCCTCGCCGAGCAGGTTCTCCGCCGGCACCTTCACGTCCTCGAGGATCAGCTCGCTGGTGTCCGAGGCCCGCAGGCCCAGCTTGTTCTCCTGCTTGCCGGCCCGGAAGCCGTTCATGCCCTTCTCGAGGATGAAGGCGCTGATGCCGTCGGTGCCCTTGCCCGGGCTGGTGCGGGCCATCACCACCGCGATGTCGCCCACGGTGGCGTGGGTGATGAAGTTCTTCGTGCCGTTCAGGACGTAGTGGCTGCCTTCCTTCCTCGCGGTGGTGAGCTGGGCGCCGGCGTCGCTCCCGGCCCCGGGCTCCGTCAGGCCCCAGGCGCCGATCACCTTCCCGCTCGCGAGGGGCACCAGGTACTTCTGCTTCTGGGCCTCGTTGCCCATGGCGTAGATGTGGTTCGCGCAGAGGCTGTTGTGGGCGGCGATGCTGATGCCCACGCTGCCGTCCACCCGGGACAGCTCCTCCACCACCACGGCGTACTCGAGGTAGCCCATGCCGGCGCCGCCGTACTCCTCCGGGAAGATGATGCCCATCATCCCCATCTCGCCGAGCTGCTTCATGACCTGCGTCGGGTAGGTCTTCGCCTCGTCCCAGGCCATCACGTGGGGACGGATCTCCTTCTCGGCGAACTTGCGCACTTCCTGGCGCAGGGCTTCGACGTGGTCGGGAAGGGTGAAGTCCATGGGGGTCTCCCGGGTCAAAAGCCCAGGTTAGCCCTCGGTCCGCGAGGCCCCAAGAAAATTTATAGGGACATTAATCGAATTTATAGGCGACCGTGGACTTCCCGTCCTTCAGGCGGTCCATGGCCATGCGGCGCTGGAGCAGGCTCCCGGCCTCCGACATCAGCTCCTGGGCCTTCTTCACCTGGGGATCCTTCTCGCAGAGGTACTTGAAGCCCGCCTCGATGCCGAAGCCCACGTTCTGGAGCTCGTAGGTCAGCTGGTCCCGCATGTCGGCCTGGTTCTCCGTCCACTCCTTGTCGGTGACGGGGATCTTCTGCTCCTCCAGCCATGCGCGGAAGCGCGCCATCACGGCCTCGTCGGCCACTTCGCCCGCGCGCACGCCGAACTTCTCCTTCTCCAGCACCGCGAACTTGAAGAAGGCCGAGGTCCGGAAGCGCAGCTCCGCCGTGAAGCGGCCCAGCTTGGCGGCCTGGATCACGTGGTCCGGCGTGATGCCGCCGCCGCCGAAGACCGTGCGGCCCAGGTCCGTCTTGAACTCGGGCCCCTTGGCGTCCTTGACGGCCTCGCCCTCCTCCTCGGGGTTGTAGTAGTCGTCCAGGCCGTGCTGGTAGTCCCGTTGGATGCTGCGGCCCGAGGGCGTGTAGTAGCGCGCGGTGGTCAGCGCGAGCCCGCGGGTGCGGTTGATGGAAAGCACGCTCTGGACGAGGCCCTTGCCCCAGGAGGTGGTGCCCACGACGATGCCGCGGTCGTGGTCCTGGACGGCGCCGGTGACGATCTCCGAGGCGGAGGCGCTGCCGCGGTTGATGAGCACCACCAGCGGGAAGGGGTCCAGGGCGGCGCCGCGGGGGGTCGAGGTGGGCAGGGGGTCGCGGCCGTCGCGCCCCTTCTGGGTGACGATGAGCTGGTCCGGGCCCAGGAGCTGGCGGCAGATGCCGATGGCCGCGTCGAGGACGCCGCCGCCGTTGTTGCGCAGGTCGAGGATCAGCTCCTTCATGCCCTGGCGCTTGAGGTTCGCCACCGCGCGCTCGAATTCGTCGCTGGTGGTCTCGCCGAAGTCCTTGATGAGGATGAAGCCCGTGGTGGGCGTCAGCATGAAGCTGTAGTAGACGCTGTTGGAGGGGATCTCGCCCCGGGTGAGGGAGAACTTCAGGGGCTCGGCGTAGCCCGCCCGGGCGATGGTCACCTCCACCACCGTACCCTTGTCCCCCCGGAGCTTCTGGACGGCCTGGTTGTTGGTCATCCCCTCGGTGGTCTTGCCGTCGATCTCGCGGATCACGTCCCCGGGCCGGATGCCGGCCTTCTCGCTGGGGCCGCCCCGCACGGTGCTCACCACGACGATGCCGTCGGCCTGCTGCTGGATGATGGAGCCGATGCCGAAGAAGGATCCCCGCTGGTCCTCCCGCATCATCCGGAACTCGTTCTCGTCCAGATAGTTGGAGTGTGGGTCCAGGGTGTGCAGCATGCCCTGGATGGCCGCGTGGGTGAGGGCCTGGGCCTTGGGCGGCTCGGGGCTCTTCTGCTGGAGGAGGGTCATCACCTCCGTGAGGGTCTCCAGGCTGCGCTGCCGGGCCCGGTCGTCGGTGGCCCGCCCGGCCAGGGGGGCGTAGACCGTCGCCGTGGCGGCCGCCAGCATCCACATCCAGTGCTTCGAAACGAACCGCGCCATGGTCATCCTTCCGGGCCTCCCGGGCCCTCCACAAGCATAGGGCGTCTGGGCCCTAGAATTCGGCCAGCAGTTGGCGGGCCACGTTCTCCATCCGGGGCCGCCGGGAGCGGGCCGCCAGGACGACGGACTCGAGCTGGCGGTAGGCCGACTCCAGGTCGTCGTTGACGATGAGGTGGTCGTATTCCGCGAAGTGTTCCAGCTCGTGGCGGGCGTAGGCGAGTCGGATGCCGATCTGCTCCTGGGAATCCTTGCCCCGGCCCCTCAGGCGCCGCTCCAGTTCGGCCGCGGAGGGGGGCAGGAGGAAGATCATGATGGCGTCGGGCATGCGCTCCTTGAGGGCCGCCGCCCCCATGGTCTCGATGTCCAGGAGCACGTCCACGCCCTTGCCGAGCTGCTGGATGATCCAGTCCCGGCCGGTGCCGTAGCGGTTCCCGTAGACCTCCACCCACTCCAGGAAGCCACCCTCGGCCACCATCCGGTCGAAGGTGTCGCCGTCCACGAAGAAATAGTCCCGGCCCTCCACCTCGCCCTCCCGGGGAGGGCGGGTGGTGGTGGAGATGCTGAAGATGAGCCCCTCCAGGCTGGCCACCAGGCGCTGGGTCAATGTGCTCTTCCCGGTGCCGGAGGGCGCCGAGATGACGAAGACGTTGCCGGTGTGGGGAATCATGCCGCCGTACGCAAGCATCCATCCTATCGGTGCTTGCGGACCGGCGGCAGGGGAAAGCGCCGTTGCGGGGCGGCCCCGGGGGCGCGATACTGACGGGCTCCCCTCCCGAGGCTTGAGGGCCGAGGACCGGGGGCTTCGCCGGGGGTGACCGGTTTCGACAGGTCATGATTCCGGGTGAAGGATGCAGGCGGGGGTTGGACGGATGGCCCCCTTATCAATCCGCCCAAACAAAACTGCCAACGATAACTTCGAACTGGCCCTCGCTGCTTAAGTTCTCTTAAACAACGAGCGAGCAGCCGCGATCTCCGGGTAGCGGGCTCGTAAAACCTTCCAACGGGTGGCTTCGGCCTGCCGAAGGGGGGCACCGGATGGGCCGCGGGAACCGCCTCCGCACCGCGGCCGAGACTGGGGGGCAAGGTCCGGCGGCGGCTCGTCCGCTCCCCGTCCCGGACCTCCAAGAGCGGACCAAGCCTGTGAAGAGTCCCCATCCGGCGTGTCTTGGACGCGGGTTCGACTCCCGCCACCTCCACCAGTCCCGGGAGGGCTTTCGGGCCCTCCCGGTGTGGCGAGGAACCAAAGTTTGTCGCAAATGACAGACTTTGGTTCCTTGGCACGAAGCGACGGACTATGGTTCGCTACGTCATCGCCCACATGGTGACGCGGGACTCAAGCCCAGCTCCCCCAGGCTTCTGGTCCACCACAAATCCAGCCTAAGTGCACGTTTCTCTATTTATTAGGTCCTTCCCTCATGCCCCTGTTCGACTTCCAGTGCGACACCTGCGGTCAGGTCCGGGAGATCCTGCTCCGCCCCGGGCAGGCAGATCCTAAGACCTGCCCCCATTGCGGTGGGACCGTTCACAAGCTGGTCCCCACTCCTGCGGACCTGAAGCGGGTCGATGCCTTCTTCCATAGGGAGACCCACGGCGACGCCGAGATCGCTTCCCGAGGCCTCACGAAGTACGTAAATCGTGGGGATGGGACTTACGAGAAGGCAGCTGGGTCCGGACCGGCGATCATAAACCGCGAGGATCTGCCTGATTGAACTA
Source organism: Holophagaceae bacterium (assembly GCA_039812765.1). Classification (GTDB taxonomy): domain Bacteria; phylum Acidobacteriota; class Holophagae; order Holophagales; family Holophagaceae; genus JADJVL01. The sequence goes on along the minus strand of JBDIBF010000050.1, from coordinate 6,009 downwards.
CTGAGTCGGCCCTGAGAAACCCCGAATAAACTCACAGTGGTAACAGCGGTGCATTTCAGGTTTCCCTTGAAATGCACCGCTTTAGCTTTATTCCCTCGGATTTATAGGATCGAGCGCTTTCTTTTGCCTCGCGTCATGGGTCCACTACGACAAAGAGGTCCTGGGTGAGAGTGGCACTCGGGTTAATAGCAAAAAGCCAGCCTACTCGAATTGGAGTTCCTGTCGGTACACTGGCTGTAGGTGCAAAACTGATTTTATTGGTGGCCATATCTCCTACTACACCCTGCAAGGAAGAGGCCGGATCAAACCTTTTTTCTACATACCCACCAGGGGGTTCTGTATCTATTTTAAAATTATATATCCACGTTTGCCCAATTTTAGCGTGTTCCACAGGTACATTTGTAGTGATTACAGGAAAAGGGAGTTGTCCACCAGTTGTCGTTCTCGGGCCGGATCCACCACCTCCGCATCCGGTGAAAAATACGACCATCATTACGACCCAATATTTCAACATTGTTCTGCTCATTCAGGCCACTCCTTAATTGGCTTACGGGTTGTACCCATCAATATTAATATTGATTGCTTTCGCTGCTTCGCGGACTGCTGTGAGCTCGGCGGAGGGGTTTCCATACAAATCCTTGGCAGAATGCGCCATGGCGTACAGCCAACCTAGGTAGTTTGTATTCGCTCCGCAATACACAGTAAGCCCTCGATGCCAGATTCGATACGCCGGATCCATGCCAATGCCATTCATGTTAATCCAGGGGTTGTATCGTTGATCATAGGATTGATTGGGGTCATTCAAGGCCCCCAAGACAAGGAAGCAGAAAAACCGCTCCGCGGGTTTCCCGGCATCATGAACTTCGACTGTCCCCCTGACGTCCTCCCCACTTCTAGACCACGGATAGTGGGAGTTCAGGGTTGAATGACCCGCCCCGCTTTTCTGTCGCAGTTCCAAGGTGAGGAATCCTGCCTCTGAGAGCCTCCTCGGCCAGTGTTTCCGGCCTTCGGGAGCGGTTGTGGACATCAGAGTACACCCTCACGCAATCCGCCCCCTTCGCCCTCACCGCGGAGCCTGAGCGGCTGGGGGACGGCAGGGTCAAGGGCGGCGTCTCCCTTGACGCTGGCGGCTCCCAGCCGACCTTCACCTGCCGAGGGCGAAGGGGGTTTGCGATGTCTCGCCGCGAATTCCTTCGGCGTGAGGTCGCCGATCGAGCTGTGGGGACGGCGGTGGTTGAAGTCGTAGCGCCAGGCGGCGAGCTTGCCCTGGGCCTCGGCCATGCTACGGAAGATCTCGATATCGAGGCATTCCATCCGGAGCTTGCCGTTGAAGCTCTCGATGAATGCGTTCTCCGTGGGTTTCCCTGGCCGGATGAAGGCCAGCTGGACCTGGTGGATGTCGGACCACGCATCCATGACCTTGCCCGCGAACTCGCTGCCGTTGTCCACGGTGATGGAGAGCGGCTTTCCCCGTTCCCGCACGGCTTCGTCCATCACCGCCGCGACATCGAGGCCGTTGAGCCTCGGCTTCGCCAGGATCGCCACGCACTCCCGGGTGAATTGGTCCACCACGGTGAGGATCCGGAGGGGTCGGCCATCCTCGAGGCGGGCCGCCACAAAATCCATGCTCCACCGCTGGTTCGGTCCGTTGGCGAAGGCCACGACCAGCGGCCTTCGCCGTGCGATCTTCTTTCGCACCTTCGTCCGGATCATCAAGCCCTCCTGCTTGTAGAGGCGGTAGACCCGCTTCGCGTTCACTGGCCAGCCCTCGCGGCGCAGCAGCACCGTCAGGCGCCGGTAGCCGAACCGTACCCGGGAGGCCGCCAGTTCCTTGAGCCGCATGCGGAGCGCCGTCTGCGGGTCCCGGTGCGGCACGTACCTCGCGCTTCCCCGGCAGAGCCCCGCGAGGCCGCAGGCGCGCCGCTCGCTCAGCCCGAACCCCTTTCGGATCCAGGACGCGAGCCGGCGCCGCACGGCGGCCTTCAGACTTTTTTTGAGAGCACCTCCTGCAGGATGTGCTTGTCCAGACTGAGGTCCGCCACCAGCCGCTTCAACCGGGAGTTCTCCTCCCGGAGCTGGCGGAGCTCCCGCAGTTCGGAGATCCCGAGGCCCTCGTACTGCCGCTTCCAGCGGTAAAAGGTCTGCTCCGCGATCCCCAACTTGCGGCACACCGTGGCCACCTTCGCCCCGCTCTCGACCTCTTTCAACGCGAAGACGATCTGCTCCTCGCTGTGACCCTTTCTCGGCATCGCTGCCTCCTTGGCTGGGCTCCCTTTAGGAGACCACCAAAGGCCCGGATTTCACCTTTCGACTGGCTCAGTTTTCGGGTTTTGGGTCAGCCGTTAGTAGACCATGACGATTCTTCTCCGTTGACACCTGCTCCCAAGATTTAGCCAACGTCTTAAATCATAGGAGGTTATGAAACTGTCTACACGAGTAGTCATAGTTTGCTTCCGTGAGAACACGATCAGACAAATCCCCATTCCAGTCGGTTTCCTTTTCTCCCAAAAAAGGCGTTGGTGACCCATCAGGGGGACAAACTTCGCTTCCAATCCGAGACAGACACTCCTTCCTCGACACACCCGGGGTTTTTGTATGCTCCCCTTGGAGCCGACCCATGCCCCTCTTCGATTTCCAGTGCACCGCCTGCGGCCAGGTCCGGGAGGTCCTGCTCCGGCCCGGCCAGGCGGACCCGGCCTCCTGCCCGGCCTGCGGCGGGGCGGTGACCCGGCTGCTGAGCGCGCCGGCGGACCTGAAGCGGCCGGACTCCTTCTTCCACAAGGACAATCCCTCGGACTCCCAGCTCGCCTCGAAGGGCCTCACGAAGTACGTGAACCGCGGGGACGGGACCTACGAGAAGGCCGCGGGCAGCGGGCCCAGCGTGGTGAGCCGGGACAAGCTGCCCCTCTAGCGCGCCAGGAAGCGCCAGGGGCGGGCCTGGTCGGCCTCCGTCGCGAAGCCGATCCCGACGCGGGGCGTGGCCTCGATGCGTTCGGGGGGAGCGCCTTCGCGCAGCTCCAGGCCGCCGGCCCGGAACAGGGCCATCCCGTCGAAGCCCCGGTCCAGGGCCAGGGCCTGGCCGACCTTCCCGGGCCCCGCCAGCAGGGCCTTCGTGGGCCGCGCCTGGCCCCGCCGGGCCAGCACCGCGTCGAGGCCGGCCTCCACCTCGGCGCCGCGGATGAGCACCGCGGCGGCTTCCTCCGGCACGCCGGTGGACACGTTGAGCATCCAGTGCAGGCCGTAGCACAGGTAGAGGTAGGCGCGGCCGCCGGGGCCCCACATGACGGCGTTCCGGGCCGTCCGACCGTGGCGGGCGTGGCTGGCGCTGTCCTCGGGGCCGGCGTAGGCCTCGACCTCGGTGATGCGCAGGACCACGTCGCCGTGGACCAGGCGCTGGCCGAGGAGGTCCCGGGCCACCGCCTCCACGTCCCGCCGGTAGAAGGAGGGCGGCAGGAGGGCCGTGGCCCTCACGCCAGGCTTCCGTGGCAGACCCGTCCCGCCACCACCGTCGCCTTCACCATGGCCTGCGCCCCGCGGTAGATCAGGCGGGAGAGCACGCGCTCCGGCGCGTCCTCGCTCCGTCCAGCGGGATCGGGGACGCGGGGGTCCACCACCAGGAAGTCCGCGGCGCTGCCGGCGTCCAGCGTCCCGGTCACGCCCTCCAGCCACAGGGCCCGGGCACCCCCGGCGGTGGCGAGATGCAGGGCCTCCGCGGGTCGCAGGGGGCGGTCCGCGTCTCCCCGGGTGTCGGCCCAGCGCAGCTTCGACGCCGTGCAGGCCATGGCCATCTCGTGCCACATCGAGAGGGTGGTGCCGGCGCCCACGTCGGTGCCCAGGCCCACGGCGAGCCCCTCGTCCAGCCAGCGGCGCAGGGGCATGGTGCCGCTGGCCAGGAAGGCGTTGGAGGTGGGGCAGTGGACGACGGAGGCCCCGGCGGCGCGGATCGCGGCGCGCTCCGGGCCGTCCAGATGGATGCCGTGGCCCAGGAGCGTGCGGCGCTGGAGCAGGCCGTGGCGGGCGTAGACGTCGGTGTAGTTCGCCGCCTCGGGGAAGAGCTTCGCCACCCAGGCCAGCTCCTCGCGGTTCTCGCTCAGGTGGGTCTGGAGGAAGGCGCCGTGGCGCTCGGCGAGGCGCCCGGCGCCCCGCATGAGCTCCGGCGAACACATGGGCGCGAAGCGCGGCGCGAGGGCGTAGGCGAGCCGCCCGGCGGCGGCGCCGTGCCAGCGCTGGAGCAGGGCCTCGCTGTCGGACAGGGACGCCTCCGTTGACTCCCGCAGGGTCTCCAGCGCATGGCGGTCCATCATCACCTTGCCCAGCGCCGCCCGGATCCCGCAGGCCTCGGCGACCGAGAAGGCCGCGTCCGTGGCCTCGGCGTGGATGGTGCCGTAGGCCACCGCGGTGGTGGTGCCCCAGGCCAGGGCGTCGGCGAAGAAGCGCGCCGCCGCGGGCTTGGCCACCCGCGCGTCGGCGAAGCGCGCCTCGCTCGGGAAGATGTGGGTCTCCAGCCAGGGCAGCAGCTCGAGGCCGTCCATCGCCACCGCCTCGTACTGGGGCAGGTGGACGTGGAGATCCATCAGGCCCGGCAGGATCCATAAGGGTCGCAGGTCCAGCGTCTCGACCCCCGCGTGGCGCGGCGCCAGGTCCTCGAAGCGGCCCGCCGCCGCGAGGCGCGAGCCGTCCAGCAGCAGGGCGCCGTCGGGAACGGACCTCAGCGTCCCGAAGGCCGGGGCGTCGAGGAGGTGGGCGCGGAGGAGGAGCATGGCCTGAGCATTGTCCCTGAGGGGATCAGGCGCGTCACCGTCCAGGCGCCGGGGCCGGCGCCGGGACGGTGGCGGTCGCGTCGTAGACCTTCATCACCTCGTCCGCCAAAAGGTCGCCGAGCTTCTGGTAGCCGGGCCCGGTGAGGTGCACGAGGTCGCGCTGGGCGAGGCCGGCCTTGCGCCACTTCAGGATGGCGCCGGGGCCGCCCATGGCGGCGCGGGCGTCCCAGTAGGCGCAGCCCGCCTCCTGGGCGGCCTGGCGCAGGAGGCTCGACACCTGGGTGGCGCCGGCCTCGACGGCGGCCCGCAGCCGGGCGCGGCGGGCCAGGCGGTCCAGGGGGCCGACCACCAGGACGCAGGCGCCGGACTCCTCCTTCAGGCGAGCCAGCAGGGCGCGGACGCGGGCGGTGTACTCGACGGGGTCCAGGTTCCGGCGGCCCGCCTCGTTGGTGCCGTAGGCCAGCACCAGGAGATCCGGATGCGCCTCGGAGAGGAGCGCCTTGCGAAGGTCGGGGTTCCAGCGCTCCAGGTCCGTCAGCTCGGCGCCGTTCAGGCCCAGCTCGTCGTAGAGCACGCCGGGCGCGCCCGAGCGCAGGTCCAGTCCCAGGAGCTTCGCGCCCTCGGGCAGGGCGATGGCCACCTCCCGCGGCTGCGGGTCGGGCTCGGCCTTCAGCCCGTGGATGCGAAGGCATTCCCCGCCGGGCAGGCCCGCCTCGAAGCGCACCGCCATGGACCGCGCCGGGGGCGCATCCTGGGCGTCGCCCGCGGCGGGCGCGACGGGCATCAGGCTGGCCTGGGGCAGGTCTCCGCTGCCGCCGAGCAATTGCACGCGCAGCTCCGCGAAGCGGGCCTGGAGGCGCAGGGGCTCGCCCGGGGGAGGCTCCACGGCGGCCCCCGCCAGGCCCACCCAGCCCGTGGCCTCCCGGCTCCTCAGGCTCTCCCCGGGCCACAGCACGCCGGACAGCAGCTGCACGCCGTCGTGGTGGTAGCCCCGCCAGGGCCGGCCCGACATCAGGAGGCCCGGGCCCGCGTCCCCGAAGCGGGTCTGGAGGCGCTGGCGCAGGCGGCCGGTCCAATAGTCCGCGGCCGTGTGGGAGTCGCCGAACTGCATCACCCGCACTACCCGGCCGGAAGGGGCCTCCGCCACCTGGGCCAGGGCGCCGAGGAAGGGCGCCAGGGCCTGGGCGCCCTCGATGCCCCGCAGGGGCGCCGGGCGCAGGGGCCGCACCGCGGCGGGCCGCCGGGGCGC
>JBDIBF010000049.1:0-22526 GCA_039812765.1 Holophagaceae bacterium | reverse complement strand
TTTTGGTCGGCGCGAGAGGATTCGAACCTCCGACCCCTACCACCCCAAGGTAGTGCGCTACCAGGCTGCGCCACGCGCCGTGAACCTTTGATCCTAGAAGAGACTGGGGGGAGGGTCAAGGACGGGTTTGGGCTTGGGGACCCGCTTCGGTGCGGGCTTGGCGGGGCCTGCGTCGGAGGGCGGGGCGGGCCTCGGTTCTCCGCCGAGGCGGGCGAGCAGCTCCCGCAGGGCCGCGATGGCGGGCTGGAGGTCGGCGGCGACTCTCACGCCCGGGGCGGCTCGCCGGGTCTTCGGCGCGGGCGCGAGGTCCTCGGGGCTGAGGCCGAGATCCAGGGCGGGGGCGGCCTGCCCCGTGAGCAGCAGCCCGCGGCAGTCCACGGCGCTCAGGCCCTCGCGCACCCAGTCGCGGATGCGCGCCAGGCGTGGCAACTCGTCGGCGTGGTAGTAGCGCAGGTTGCCCTTCGAGCGTCGCGGGCGGATCTCGGGGATCACGGACTCCCAGTAGCGGAGGTCCTTCGGCGAGACGCCCACCTGATCGGCGGCCTCGCCGATCTTGAACCAGCGCTTGGCGGGCGCGGAGGACGCGCTCAAGCCTCCCTCGCGTCGATCCCGAGGGCCTTGAGGCGCTTGTAGAGGTTGGAGCGGTCCAGGCCCAGGCGCTCCGCGGCGCGGGTCATGTTGCCGTTCTGGACCTTGAGCTCGCGCTGGATGTAGACCCCCTCGAACCACTCCCGCGCCTCCTTGAGGCTCGCGAACTCGGGGAAGGAGAAGGGGTCCGGCTCGGCGATGTGGCGCGCCGCCAGCGGGCCCAGGTCCTTCGCGGCGATGTCGGCGCCACGGGAAAGGATCACCGCGCGCTCCATGAGGTTTTTCAGTTCGCGGACATTGCCGGGCCAGTCGTGGCGCAGCAGGGCGTCCTTGGCGTCGGGGCCCAGGCGCCGCGCCGGCCGGCCGTGGCGCTTGGCCAACCGCGCCAGGAAGGCCTCCGCCAGCAGCAGCAGCTCCTCGGCCCGCTCCCGCAGGGGCGGCACCCGGAGCGGCACCACGGCCAGGCGGAAGAAGAGGTCCTCCCGGAAGCGCCCGGCCTTGATCTCCTCGGCCAGGGCCTTGTTGGTGGCGGCGATGACCCGCACATCCACCTCCACCGCGCCGCCGCCGCCCACGGGCTCGATGCGGCCCTCCTGCAGGGCCCGCAGCACCTTGGCCTGGGTCTTGAGCGACATGTCCCCCACCTCGTCGAGGAACAGCGTGCCGCCGGAGGCCTCCCGGAACTTGCCCTTCTGGTCGCGGATGGCGCCGGTGAAGGCGCCCTTCACATGGCCGAAGAGCTCGCTCTCGATGAGCTCCTCGGGGATGGCGGCGCAATTCACCTCCACGAAGGGCGCGTCCTTCCGGGGCCCGAGGGAGTGGATGAGGCGCGCGATCTCCTCCTTGCCGCTGCCGTTCTCGCCGGTGAGGAGCACGCGGCCCTCGGTGCCGGCCACGAGGTTCACGTCCGCCATGAGGCGCTTCATGGCCGGGCTCTCCGCGAGGAAGAAGCGTTCGCCCTCCACCTCGCTGGCGAGGCGCTCGTTCTCCGCCTCCAGCCGGCCCTGGTTCAGCGCGTTGCGCACCACCAGCAGCAGGCGGTCCAGGTCGATGGGCTTCTCCAGGAAGTCGAAGGCGCCGAACTTCGTGGCCTGGAGCGCCGTGTCGATGTTGCCGTGCCCGCTGATCATCACCACGGGCAGGGCGGGGCGCAGCGCCTTGGCCCGCTTGAGGCACTCCAGGCCGTCCAGGCCCGGCAGCCACACGTCCAGCAGCACCAGGTCGAGGCCGTCAGCCTCGCTGTCCTCCAGGAGCTGGAGCATCTGCTCGCCGCGCTCCGCCTTGAGGACCGCGTAGCCCTCCTCCGTGAGGCTCTCCCCCAGCGAGCGGCGGATGCCGGGCTCGTCGTCCACGATGAGGATGGTCCGGGGAAGGGTCACCGCCCTAGCGTCTCACAGGTGCCGCGGGCTCACACGCCCGGCAGGGAGGGCTCGCGCACCAGGCTGGGCCGCCCGGCGAGGGGAAGCGTCACCCGGAAGCAGGCGCCCTGGCGGCCGGGCTCGCGCACCAACTCGAGGGTGCCCCGGTGGGCGGAGACGATGGCCTTGCAGATGCTGAGGCCCAGGCCCCAGCCGGTGGCCGCGTCGGCGCTCCGGGCCTGGAGGTAGGGTTCGAAGATGGTGAGCGCCGCCTCCTCGTCCACGCCGCGCCCGGTGTCCCAGACATCCAGCGACCACGCCTCGCCCTCCACGCGGGTGCGGATGCCCACGGTGCCCGGCGCCGGCGTGAACTTCAGGGCGTTCTCCACGAGGTTGAAGAGCACCTGCTGCATGGCGGTCACGTCGGCCAGCACCTTCACCTTGCGCCCGGCGGGGTCGAGGTCCATCTCGCAGCGGAGGCCCTTGTGGGAGGCCTTGAGGGCCAGCACGTCGGTGACGCCCTCGAAGAAGGCCGACGGGCTGCAGGGGGCCTGATTGATGGTCTCGAAGATGGAGGTGGCCCGGGACTGGTTCAGGAGGGACCTCACGATGCTCTCCAGCCGCGCGGCCTCCTGGTCCAGGGACTGCAGCACGCCCTGCACGCCCATGCGCCCCGCGGCCTCGTCCCGCAGCCGGTCCACCAGCAGCATGATGCTGGTGAGCGGGGAGCGCAGGTCGTGGGCCACCGCGTCCACCAGCTGCATGCGGTCCTCCAGGCTGCGCTTCAGCTGCATGTGCGCGCGCTCGAGGGAGGTGTTGCGCTCGGCCAGCTCCTCGGTGCGCTCCGCGACCTTGGCCTCGAGCACGTGGGCCTCCCGTGCCATGCGGCGGAGGCGCCAGGCCATCGCGCCGCCGGCGGCGCCGAGGGCCGCCAGGGCGAGGAGGATGCGCACCGGCCAGCGCTCGTGCCAGGCCGGGCGGACGTCCAGGGCCACCGGCTCCGCTTCGATCCAGCGGACGCCGTCGTTGGTGACCCGCAGCCGGAAGGTGTAGGTCCCGCGGCCGAGGTTGAGGTACTGCAGGACGTTCCCGGAGACCGTGCGCCAGTCTGAGTCCACGCCCTCGAGGCGGGCCTGGAACTTGGGCGTCCCCGACACCAGGGGCGAGGCGACCTCGAACTCCAGGTCGAGGGAGCGCGGCCGGGGCGGGATCTCCAGCCGCGCGGGGAAGGGGCTGGAGCCGCCGTCCCAGCGCGCCTCCGTGACCAGGGGCCTGAGGGCGTCCTTCAGGCTGGAATCGCTGGCCCGGTCGAGGATGTTCACCCCGCCGATCATGCCGATCCACAGCCGCCCCCTCGAGTCCGTCAGGGCGCCGCCCTGGTTCGTCTCGTCGGAGATCAGCCCCAGGTTCCGGGAGAGGTGGAACGTGCCGCCTGGCTCCATCAGGGTGACGCCCTTCCCATGGCCGATGGCCATGCGCCCGGGCTGCACCTCGTGGATGAAGTAGATGTTGTCGTCCGGCAGCCCGAGGCCGACACCGTAGCGGTTCCAGCCCCGACCCTTCTGCTGGTAGAGGCCGTCGCCGGTGCCCAGCCAGAGGGCGCCGCTGGAATCCTGCATGAGCCCGTTCACCGTCAGCTCGGCGAAGGGGGCGTCCGCGAAGCGCCGCTCGAAGGCGCCGTCCCGGAACAGCCAGAGGCCCTGGCGCGTGCCGAGCAGCAGCCCGTCGGGGGCGGGGACCATGCCGGAGACGAGGTCCTGGCCCACCTCCCTCGGCGGGCGGTGGCGGGCCAGGAAGCGGCCGTCCTGGCCGAGTTCGAACAGGCCGCGGTCGCAGGCGGCCCACAGGCGGTCCTTCCACGCGAGGAGGGCGGTCGGCGTGGCCAGATCCATCTCTTTCGGCCCCGGAAGGATCCTGCCCTCCTTCGTGAGCCGGTTCAGCCCACGGTTGGTCCCGATCCAGGCGCCGCCCCGTCCGTCGGCCAGCCCGACCCAGCATTCGCTGCTGGCCAGGCCGTCCCTGCCGGTCCAGTGGCGCACGACGCCCCGGCCCTCCTCCCACATCCAGAGGCCATTGCTCGACACCAGGAGGAAGCGGGTCGGCGCGAGTTCGACGATGGACATGATCGCCCCGAGGTCGAGCCCCCCGCCGCCGGAGATGCTGCGCAGCCCCGGCAGCGCCTGGGCGGCGAGGCCCCCGCCGTCCGAGCCGACCCAGAGCACGCCCCTGCGGTCGATGAAGGCGGTGAGGATGCTCTCGGTGGGGAGCCCATCGGCCGACGTGAGGAGCCTCACCCCGCCTTCCGCGTCGCGGATCCAGAGTCCCATGGTGTGGAGCGCCACGAGGATCTCGCCCCGGGGGCCGAAGTGGATGCTCCTCGCCTTGGGCTTGCCCGGGGTCCCCTCCAGGGGAATGCCGGTCCAGCCCGTGGGGTCGAGGCGGTACAGGGCGTCCAGCATCAGGGCGTGGAGGACCCCGGAGGGCCCCATGCGCAGCTCGACGAACTCCCGGGCCTGCTCGGGCCGGGGAAGGGAATGGTCCTCCAGGCGCTCCCCGTCCCAGCGCGCGATCAGGCCGCCGCGGGTCCCCATCCAGATCCGGCCTTGGGCATCCCGCTCCAGGCTCCAGATGGGGGCGCTCGTCCAAGGCTCGGGCAGGGGCACCTTCTCGAAGCCGCCCCGGCCGTCCTCCCGGTACAGGCCCTTGCGGGTGCCCGCGTGGATGCGGCCCCGCGCGTCGAAGGTGATGGCGAAGACCGCGGGGTTGGCCAGGCCCTCCGCCGTGCCGAAGTTGGAGACCTGGGTCCCCCGGATCCGGGAGAGGCCGCTGTCCACGCCGGCGGCCCAGATACTGCCGTCCGGGGCCTCGAGGAGCCCCACCACCGAGCGCACCTTCACCCCCTGGGCCGCGCCGAAGACCCGGAAGCTGCCCCCGCTCAGCCGCCCCACGCCGCCGAAGGTGGTGCCGATCCACACGAAGCCGTGCCGGTCCTCCAGCAGCGTGGACACCTGGCTTTGGGGCAGGCCGTCGTTCAGGCCGAAGCGCCGGAAGGCGAGGGGCTGGGCCAGGGCGACGCCACCTGCGAGCAGGAAGCCCGCGACGGCCGTCATCCGTCGGCAGGCGCGAAGGAGTCCCGGCGCTCGAAACATGGGTGTGTTAGAACCTATCGCCCTCCGTGGAAAAGACAAGGGCGGCCGCCGGGCCGCGGGCCGGTGTGAGAGCATGGGCGGATGCTGGTCGACGCCCACTGCCACCTCACCGGGAGCTACCTGGCAGAGTCCGAGGTGGAGGCCACCCTCGCCCGGGCCCGGGCGGCCGGTGTGGCGGGCTTCATCGCCGTGGGGACGGACCTGGAGGACTCCCGTCGGGTCCTCGCCCTGGCGCGCTCGGCCCCAGGCGTGCAGGCGAGCCTCGGCGTGCACCCCCACGAGGCCCGGGCCTGGGACGCGGCCTCCGGCGGCGAGCTGGAGGCCCTGGCCCGGGATCCCGCCGTCCGCTTCATCGGCGAGACGGGCCTGGACTGGCACTACGACCTGAGTCCCCGGGACGCGCAGGAGGAGGCCTTTCGCGCGCAGATCCGCCTGGCCCGGCGCCTGGGCAAGCCCCTGATGATCCATACCCGCAGCGCGCCGGAGGCGACCCTGCGCATCCTCCGGGAGGAGGGCGCGGAGGCGGTGCGGGGCATCATCCACTGCTTCTCCGAGGACAAGGCCTTCGCTGTCGAGGCCCTGGATCTCGGTTTCTGCCTGAGCTTCAGCGGGATCGTCACCTTCCGGAAGGCGGAGGCGGTGCGGGAGGTCGCGGCCTGGGCTCCGGAGGACCGCATCCTCGTGGAGACCGATGCCCCCTTCCTCGCCCCCGTGCCCTACCGGGGGAAGCCCAATGAGCCAGGCTTCGTCCGCTACACCGCCGAGCAGGTGGCGGAGCTGCGCGGCGTCCCTCCGGCCCGCGTTGCCGAGGCCACGACCCGGAACCTGGAGGCCCTGTGCGGCTGGTCGCCGGGATCCTGATCCCACCCCTGGCCGCGGGCGCGGGGCTTGCGGCCCAGGCCCCCCGGGAGCACCGGCTGGCCTGGGAAGCCCAGGCGAGCCTCCTGCCCTGGCAGGCGACCGAGGGAGGACCCTCGCCGCTGCCTGGTCCATCCCCCGCGCCGCCCGCCCTCGACCCCAAGGGGGTCCTCCACGTCCGCCTGACTCCGGACGGACGTCTCCGCGCGGTGGACCGCCGTGGGGTGCTCCGCGTCAATGCCGGGCTGCCGGGTCGGGTCTCCCGGATGTGGCGGGACGGCGGTCTGGAGGTGGACCCCCGGGACCCCGACCTCCGCCTGAGCGGGAAGGGGCCCCTGAGCCGGGGGGTCGCCGAGTTGCCCTGGGCACGGCCCGATTTCAGACCAGGGCTGGAAGGCCTGCTCTGGATCCTCGACGACGGTGAGCGGGTGCTCACCCTGGTGCATCCCGCCACCGGCCGGGTGCAGTACCTCGCCCTGCCCCCCCTGTCCGATCCGGAACTGGCCTTTGGGCCCGAGCACCTCGAACTCCGGGAGCGACCCACGGCGGGTGCCCCGCCCTCGGGGCGACGCCGGTGGATCTTGCCCTGGACCGCCCTGCTGCCCGCCTTCCTGAAGCTGGCGCAGCCACCGGCCGAGAATCGCCACGGGACGGCCTTCAAGCCCTTTCCCCGGGATTGAGGCGAAACCCAGACCGGGCTGGCACGCCCCTGGCATCCTGCCTCTGGAATGCGACCCTGTTCCCGGGTGCTTCCGGCCCTCGGACCCCGGCCTTGACTGGAGGAAGCCATGACCCACGCCTGGACATCCCGATCCCTGCAGGCCCTCCTCGTGCTGCCAGCCGCCGCCCTCATGGCGCCGTCCCCGGCCCTCCGGGCCCAGGCCCCCGAGCCCGCCTACGCGTCCCAGGACGAGGAGTACGCCGGCGAATCCGCCGACCGCTACGCCCAGGTCAAGGTCCTGGAGGGCGACGTGCGGATCCGCAAGTCCGGCGAGGCCGAGGAGGCCCTGAACCGCGGCATCCCGGTCACCGAGGGCGACGTCGTGGAAAGCCGCGGCCGTGGTGTGCTGCAACTGGGCGACGGATCCCGCGTGGCCTTCGGGGCCTCCACGCGCTTCCAGGTGGCCGCCCTCTTCACGGGGCGGGACGGCTCCCGGCAGGTGCTGCTGCGCCTGGACTACGGCCGACTCCGCGTCTCCGTGGCGGCGGGGGACGCGCGCTTCCGAATCGATACGCCCACGGGCACGGCCAGCCTCCAGGAACGCTCGGGGGCCTCCGTGGAGGTGGACCATGACCGCGTGACGCGGTTCAAGCTCCACGCCGGCCGTGGCGCCTTCAGCAACGAACGGGACCGGGCCAGCCTCGGCGCCGGCGAGCGGCTGACCATCTACAGCGCCCAGGACAGCCTGGACCGCATCCGCAGCTTCAACACCTACGAGATGGATGGCTTCGACCAGTGGTGCGACGACGTGCTGGTGGCCCGCCGGAGCCGCTCCTACGACTATGTGCCGCGAGAGATCCGATCTTACGCCGACGACCTGGACGATTACGGGGACTGGGTCGAGGTGGACGACGTGGGCTATTGCTGGCGGCCGCGGGTCGCCGTGGAGTGGCGGCCCTACTGGCGCGGCCGCTGGGGCGCCTACGCCGGCGGCATGACCTGGGTCAGCGACGATCCCTGGGGCTACGTGACCTTCCACCACGGCCGCTGGGGCTGGAGCAGCCGCTGGGGCTGGTACTGGATTCCCGGCGTGTTCTACAGCCCGGCCTGGGTGGCCTGGAACTGGAGCGGCGGGTACTGCGGCTGGGCGCCGCTGAGCTATTGGAACTCCCCCTGCAACTGGGGCTACGGCGCCTGGGGCGGCGGCTATTGCTGGAACGTCGTCCAGGTGGGCCACATCAATGCCGTGAGCCTCCACAACCGCGTGGTGGTGGACCGGAACGTCTTCAGTGGGTTCAACGGCGGCACGGGCACCACGACCTGGACCCGGGGGGCCGGACGCCCGGTGGCGCCGGCCTGGCGCACCAGCCCCGTCATCGCCACCTCCGCGGAGTTCCGGAACCCCGCCCAGTTCACCCGCGCCCTGGACCGCCAGGTCCAGTCCCAGCGGCTCTCCGATTACGGTCGGCAGCTCCAGGCCTCGGGACACGTCCTCCAGACCCGCGCCCACGTCTCCCGCCCCGCAGGGCCAGGCGAGGGCGCGCAGGGCCCAGGGACCGAGGGCCGGAACGCCCGTCCCTTCGAGGACCGGAGCCTCCGCCAGCCCGGCCCCCGGGGCCGCGACCTGGACCGCCCCGCGCCCTCGGGCGATGGTGGCGTCCGCATGGACCGCGGGCAGGACCGCCGGCCGGACCACCGGGACCGCCCTGTCGACGGGGGGCGTGAGACTCCCAGGCCTGCCGACCGGGGCGCCGAGCGTTCCCCGGCCAGCCGTGACCGCCTGGAGCAGCCGCGCCCCATCGAGCGGGAGCGCGGATCGGAGGCCCCCCGGGAGCGCCGCTTCGAGGACCGCCGCCCCGATCCGCCCCGGGAGCGCCCGCGGGAGGAGCGTCAGGAATGGCGCCAGGAGCGCCGGCAGGAGCGGGCGCCTTCCACCATGGACCGTCCCGTGGCGCCGCCTCCCCGCAGTGAGCGGCCCTCCAGCCCGCCGCCGGCCCACAACGAGCGGCCGTCGAGCCCTCCGCCCTCCGGCGGGGACCGGCCCTCGGGCGGGCCCGGCTCCAGGGGCGACGGCCGCCGCGGCTGACGCGGCTCCCGTGCCAGGGGCCCCCGGTGACGGGGGCCCCTGCTTTGGGGGACCCCTCGTACCTGGGATGATCGAGCCCAGGAGGCGGCGTGCCCGAAGGGAAGCAGGTCCAGGCCATGTTCAGCGGCATCGCCGGGAAGTACGACCTCCTCAACCACGTGCTCAGCGGCGGCGTGGACTTCTACTGGTGGTGGCGCATGGCGCGCAGGAGCGGGGCCAGACCGGGCCTGCGCTTCCTGGACGTGGCGGCGGGCACCGGGGACAGTTCCGTGGCCCTGGCAAAGCGCGGCGCCGAGGTGGTGAGCACGGACTTCACCCACGCCATGCTCCGGCTTGGACCTGGCAAGTTCCGGCGCAAGGGGCTCTCCGGTCTCATCTGGGCCAGCAGCGACGCGGACGCCCAGGCTTTGCCCTTCAGGGACGGGGCCTTCGACGGGCTAACCATCTGCTACGGGATCCGCAACGTGGAGCGCCGCGAGGCGGCCTACGCCGAATTCCTGCGGGTGCTCCGGCCCGGCGGGCGCCTCACCATCCTGGAATTCTCCACGCCGGTGGTGCCGGGCCTGCGCCAGGTCTACGACTGGTACTCGCGCAGGGTCCTGCCCCGCATCGGCGGGTGGATCAGCGGCGACCCCGGCGCCTACGCCTATCTGCCCGAGAGCATCCGCACCTTCCCGGACCAGCGACGGCTCGCCGCGGAACTGACGGCCGCCGGCTTCGCGTCGGTCGCGTGGACCAACCTCACCGGCGGCATTGTGGCGCTGCACACGGGCGTGAAGCCCGGCTGAACGGCTCCTATTTCTTCTCGTCCTTCCCGGCCGCGGCCTTGGCGGGATGGCGGTGCTTGAGGGTCATCGTCTTCGCCATGGGGCTGCCGTCCAAGGACATGTAGGACGTGAGAGTGAAGCCGTCCTTCCCGAGGTCGGAGAAGACGTCCTTCGACTTGTAGGGCTTGCCCATCATGGTGCCCTCGGTCTCCATGATGAAGGTGTCGCCCTCCCAGCGGCCCTTGCCCACCTGCAGCATGGCCATCATGTTGTCCACCCAGACCTGCCGGTACGACTGGCTGGGCTCGTCCCAGGCCAGCACGCCGTTGCCGTGGAAGCCCTTCATGTGCCCGGCCTTGGACTGGTAGTCGATCATCAGCGAGAGGCCCCCGGGGCCGAGGGTGACGCGCCCGATCCCGCGGCCCTTGCCGGCGGGTCCCATGGGACTGGCCTCGATGACCTCCTCCACGTCCCAAGTGCCCACCATGGCCTTCATCCTGGCCATCTCGGGACCGGGCTTGGCCATCATGTCGGCCATGGACGGGGGCTTGGTTTCGGTCTTGGCGGCCTTGTCCTGGGCCGGGAGGGCCAGGGCGAGGATGAGGATCAATGCGGTGCGCATGGGCGCCTCCTGGGGATGTCCTGCAGGTTGAGCGGGCCTGAGCATACGCCGCCTTGCCGATCCAGGCTAGGATGAGCCTGGAAAAACCCTTGCACCGGAGGCTCTCATGGCCGTGAAACCCGATCTCTCGAAGGCCGCCGACGTCCTGAAGAACCTCAACGTGAAGAAGGCCGAAGGCGAGACCGCCAAGCCCGCCGCGAAGGCCGCCCCCAAGCCCGGCCCGAGCAAGGTGAAGACCAACACCAAGGCCAGCGGCAAGATCGGCGGCGCGGCGCACATGCGGTCGAGCAACCGGGGGAAGTGAGCCTCAGGCCAGCAGGCTCCTCCCGTCCATCGCCTCGGGCTGAGGGATCCCGAGCAGCTTGAGCAGCGTCGGGGCCACGTCGCTCAGCGCTCCGCCAGGGCGCAGCGGGAAGCCCTCATAGCCCTTCGCGACGAGCACGGCCGGCACCGGATTCAGTGTGTGGGCGGTGTGGGGGTTGCCCGCGTCGTCGCGCATGCACTCGCAGTTGCCGTGGTCGGCGGTGATGAAGAGAGCACCGTCCTTCTCAAGCGTGGCTTCCGCGATCTGACGGATGGCGTCGTCGAGGACTTCGCAGGCCGTCGTGGCGGCGCTCAGCATGCCCGTGTGGCCCACCATGTCGCCGTTGGCGAGATTGCAGACCAGCAGCCTGTGGGATCCGCTCCGGATGGCGTCGGCGAGGCCGCGGGTCACCTCCAGGCAGCTCATCTCGGGCTGCAGGTCGTAGGTGGCCACCTTCGGCGAGGGCACCAGGCGCCGGTCCTCGCCCTCGAAGGGCTCCTCCCGTCCGCCGTTGAAGAAGTAGGTCACGTGGGCGTACTTCTCCGTCTCCGCGGTGCGGAACTGCCTCCAGCCGCGCTCGGCCACGACCTGGCCCAGGAGCCCGTCCAGGCTCTGGGGCGGGTAGGCGACGCTCACGTGGGGATCCAGCAGGACGTCGTACTGGGTGAAGGTGAGCAGCGCCACCCTGGGCCGGTGCTTCGCGGCGAAGCCGCTGAAGTCCGGATGCACGAAGGCATGGCTGAGCTGGCGGCCGCGGTCCGCGCGGAAGTTGAAGAAGAGCACGCCGTCGCCGTCGGCGATGGGCTGGAAGGCGGCGAGCTTCGTGGGGGATACGAACTCGTCGGTCTCGCCGCGCGCGTAGGCCGCCGCGATGCCGGCCATCGCGTCCGCCGCCTCGAACTCGCCGGTCCCGTCCACCAGCAGCTTCCAGGCCCGCTCCGTGCGCTCCCAGCGCTTGTCGCGGTCCATGGCGGTGTAGCGCCCGCAGAGGCTGCCGATCGTCACGAGGGGGCAGTCCCGGAGCTGGAAGGCGAGCCACTGGAGATTGCCGTCGGCGCCCTTCTGGGCGGTGTCCCGGCCGTCCAGGAAGGCGTGGATCGTCGCGGGCACGCCCTCGTCCTGGGCCCACTTGGCGAGGGCGACGAGGTGGTTCTGGTGGCTGTGGACGCCGCCGTCGCTCACGAGGCCGAGGAGGTGCAGGCGCTTCCCGGAGGCTTTGAGGCTTGCCAGCAGCTTCCCGATGGGAGCGTTCTCCCGGAACGTCCCCCGGCGGATGGCCGCGTCGATGCGGGTCAATTCCTGCCAGACCACGCGCCCCGCGCCCAGGTTCATGTGGCCGACCTCCGAGTTGCCGAACTGGCCCTCGGGCAGGCCCACCGCCTCCCCCGACGTCACGAGCTGCGTGGCCGCGTAGCGCCGGCGCAGGTCGTTGAAGTGCGGCATGGCCGCCGCGAAGGTGGCGTCGAAGCTGTTGCGGGGGCCGTCGCCGAAGCCGTCGAGGATGAGGAGGGTGACGGGGCCTGGGATCAAGGCACCGCCTCCCCGTGGGGATGGCAGAGCAGGTACATGACCGACATCCTGACCGGCACGCCGTTGGTCACCTGGTCGAGGATCAGGCTGTTCGGGCCGTCGGCCACGTCGCTGGTGATCTCCACGCCGCGGTTGATGGGGCCGGGGTGCAGCACGGCCACGCCGGGCTTGGCCTGCTTCAGGCGCGCGGCGTTGAGCTGGAAGAAGCGCACGTACTCCCCCTGGCCGGGGATGAAGGCGCCGGTGCCCCGCTCGAACTGGATGCGCAGGATCATGATGGCGTCCATGTCCGGAATGACCGCGTCGAAGTCCGACGTGAACGCCACGTCGGGCCAGGTGGCCTGCATCTCCCTCGGCAGCAGCGTCGGCGGCGCCACCAGCGTGACCTTCGCGCCCATCTTGGTCAGCAGCCAGAGGTTCGACCGCACCACGCGGCTGTTGCGGATGTCGCCCACGATGGCGACCCTCAGGCCCTCCAGGCGGCCGAACTTCTTGCGCAGGGTGTAGGCGTCCAGCAGGGCCTGGGTCGGGTGCTCGTGGGCCCCGTCGCCGGCGTTCACGATGCTGGCTTTCATGTGCCGCGACAGCAGGGCGTGGGCGCCCGGCGCGCTGTGGCGCATGACGATGAGGTCCGGGTGCATGGCCTCCAGGTTCATGGCCGTGTCGATCAGGGTCTCGCCCTTGGAGAGCGAGCTGGTGTCCGCGTCGAAGTTGATGATCTCGGCGCTGAGGCGCTTCTGGGCGATCTCGAAGCTGTTGCGCGTGCGGGTCGAGTTCTCGAAGAAGAGGTTGACGATGAGCTTCTTGCGCAGCGCCGGCACGATCTTGATGTCGGGCCGCTCGCAGACCTCCTCGAAGGCCACCGCCTGGTCGAGGATGGCGGTGATGTCCTCGGGGCTGAGGGGCTCGATGCCCAGCAGGTGCTTGTGGGGAAAGACGTAGCGCGCGGTGGCCATCAGTGGCTTCCTCCGCCGATGGCCTCGACGTACACGCCGTCCTCGCCGTCGATCTCCTTCACCTTCACGGCCACCCGTTCGCCCCAGGCCACCTGCAGCGTGGCACCGGCCACGTCGGCCTGGATCGGCAGCTCCCGGCCGCCCCGGTCCACCAGCACCGCCAGCAGCACTTTCCGGGGACGGCCGTGGTCCAGGAGGGCGTCCAGGGCCGCGCGGATGGTGCGGCCGGTGAAGAGCACGTCGTCCACCAGAACCACCGTGCGCTCCTTGAGGGTGAAGGGGATCTCCGTGGGCCGCACGATGGGCGCGCCGGCCTTCTCGGTGAGGTCGTCCCGGTACAGCGTGATGTCCAGGGCGCCCATGGGCACGGGACGCTTCGCGAGGGCGCTGAGCCGGGGCCCCAGGCGCTCCGCCAGGGGCAGGCCGCGGCTGCGGATCCCGAGCACGGCGAGGGGCTCGTCGGGGCCGAGGCGGGCCGCCAGCTCCTTCGCCATCCGGTCGAGGGTGGCGTCCAGCTGGGCGGCGTCGAGCTGGCAGGAGCCAGGGGGCATGCTTCCTCCGGAGGCGCGGCCCCTCCAGTGTAGCCGCCCGGCCTGGGCCTGGGCCGGGGCGGCCCGGCCCGGTAGGCTTCATCCCCATGGAGGCCCTCCTCGCCTACGCCCGGGGCAACGCCCTGGAGCTCTTCGGCTTCGTGACCGGGGCGGCCTGCGTCTGGCTGCTGGCGCGGCAGAACATCTGGAACTGGCCCCTGGGCATCGCCAACAACCTGCTCTTCATGGTGCTCTTCACGCGTACCGGGCTCTACGCCGACGTGGGCCTCCAGGTCTTCTACGTGGCCATCGGCCTCTACGGGTGGTGGCACTGGCTCCATGGAGGCCTGGACCACGGGGCCCTGAAGGTGACCCGGACGCCCCGGCGAGAGGCCCTGGTCTTCGGCCTCGCCACCGCGGCGGGCACCGGCCTCGTGGTCCTGCTGCTGAAGCGCTTCACCAACAGCACCGTGCCCGTGCTCGACGCCACGGTGACCGGCCTCAGCATCGCCGCCCAGGTGCTGATGGCCCGCAAGCGGCTCGAGAACTGGTGGATCTGGATCGCGGCCAACCTGATCTCCGTGGGGCTGCTGATTTACAAGCAGCTCTTCATCACGGCGGGCCTCTACGCCGTGTTCCTTGTGCTCTGCATCCAGGGGCTGGTGGAATGGACGCGTTCCATCCGACAGGAGGCCCCGTGACCGTGGCCAAGGTGCGCATCCTCGGCGCCGAGAGCACGGGGAAGACCACGCTCGCGAAGGACCTTGCCGCCCGCTACCACACCGCCTGGGTGCCGGAGTTCGGGCGGGCCTACACCGAGACGGGGAAGGGCGGCTTCAGCGAGGGCCTCTGGGTGAGCGAGGAGTTCATCATCATCGGCACCACCCAGAACCGCATGGAGGACGAGTACGTCAAGAAGGAGCCGGTGAAGCAGGCGGGCCTGCTGGTCTGCGACACCGACGCCCTGGCCACCGCCGTGTGGCACGAACGCTACATGGGCTTCTGGAGCAAGGAGGTGGCCGCCCTCTCCGACGGCCGCGACTTCGCCCTGACGCTGCTCGCGGCCCTGGACGTGCCCTTCGTGCAGGACGGCTTCCGGGACGGGGAGCGCCTGCGCCGCTGGATGACCGCCCGCTTCCAGGAGGTGCTGGAGTCCCGCAACGTCCCCTACCACTGGATCGAGGGCAGCCGGGAGGCGCGGCTGGCCCAGGCCGCGGCGCTGGTGGAGGAGCACGTCTTCGGGCGGAAGGCCTGACGCTACAGCTTCGGCCGCGCCAGGTAGGCCTGGCCGCCCTTCATCTCCGCCGTCGGGCCGTGGGCGGGCCCCTGCTTCCGCGCCTTGCGCTGCCGCACGCCCCAGAGCTCCGCCAACTCCGTGGCCTCGGGGTTGCCCGGCGCGAGGGCCAGGGCCTCGGCGAGGTCGGCCTTGGCCTCTTTCATGCGCTCCAGCTTTTCGAAGAGCAGGGCGCGCTTCATGAAGCCCCAGAAGTTGCCGGGCTCCTTCAGGATGATCTCGGCGTACTCGGCCTCGGCCTCGTTCCACCGCCCCGTGTCCTCCGCGGCCTCCCCGCACAGCAGGTTCGTCACGGCGCAGAAGCCCAGCCACCGCTTCTGCTCGGCGAACTCCTCGGGCATGTAGCGCGCCCGCGGCTTCACGGCCTCGATCTCCCGGTAGAGGAAGGTCAGCGCCCTCTCCGTGTGGGCGTCCTGGCGGGCGAAGATCTCCGCGTCGCCGCTCTCCCGGAAGAAGTCCCGCGACACCTTCCCCTCGGCTCGGATCTGGTCGTACATGCGCGTGCCGGGATAGAGGGCGAGCGGGCTGAGCTGGCAGTCGTGGGGCTTCGTGTCCCGGATGAACCGCACGGTGAGCTCCACGTCCTCCCAGGTCTCGCCCGGGATGCCGGTGATGAGGTAGATGCCCAGGTTCATCCCCACCTTGCGCACCAGCTCCAGGGCCCGGCGGGCGTGCCGCAGGTTGGTGCCCTTGTCCAGGAGGAGCAGCACCTTCTCGCTGCCGTGCTCCACGCCGAACTGCATGAACTCGCAGCCCGCCCGCTTCATGGCCACGAGGCGGTCCTCGTCCACCAGGTTCACCCGGGACTGGCAGTTCCAGAGGGGATGGAGGCCGCTCTGCTGGATCAGCTCCATCAGCGTGAGGATGCGTCCGCGGTTGCCGGTGAAGGTGTCGTCCCGGAAGGAGTAGTAGGTGAGGCCGTGCTTCTCCCGCAGCAGCCGCATCTCCGCGAGCACGGCCTCGGGGCCGCGGAAGCGGATGGAGGTGCCCCAGAACTCCGGCGTGTTGCAGAAGTTGCAGGTGGCGGGGCAGCCGCGGCTGGTGGACAGGTAGGCGAGCTGGCCCACGTCGTCCAGGAAATCCGCCTCGAAGTGCGCCGCCGGCGCGCCCATGACGTCCAGGTCCTCCAGCACGGGCTGGGAAAGGGTCTCGCCCTCCCGGAGGATGAGCCCGGGCGTGCGTTTCCAAAGGTCCGACCCCGGCGCGGCGTGGAGCCGTTCCACGATCCCGAGCAGGATGGGCTCGCCCTCCCCCTTCACGATGGCGTCCAGGGCCGGGCAGTCCTCGAAGACCTCCGCGGCGAGGTGCGTGGGATGGGGCCCGCCCGCCAACGTGACCGCGTGGGGGCAGGCCTCCCTGGCCCAGCGCAGCAGGTCGTAGCTGCGCTTGCGGTTGAAGGTGAACATCGAGACGCCCACCACGTCGGGCTGCTGCTTCCGCAAGTAGGCCAGGACCTCGGCCCGGGACTTGCCGCTCAGGTTCGCGAGGCGGCAGGGGAATCCCTTGGACTTCAGCATGGCCTGGAGGAAGCCCAGGCCGATGGGCAGGAAGGTCATCCACTCGTCCCCGAAGCCGGACTTGGGGGCGCTGTAGAGGAGGAGCGTCTTCGGGGCCTTCGCGTTCATGGGAGCTGGCCAGTATGGAGCCAAAAGCCGCGAAAATACAGGGCATTTCATGGATTGCACGCGGGGTAGAATCACTCCACGCGGAGCGCTGCCATGTCGACGTCGGACCCGATCGTGAACGAGGCCCTGGCCCTGGAGCTGGGCCTGAGCCGCGACGAGTGGCAGGTCGCCCTGCGCCTCCTGGACGGCCGCACGCCCACCTACCCCGAGCTCGGCATCTTCAGCGCCATGTGGAGCGAGCACTGCTCCTACAAGTCCTCTCGGATCCACCTGCGCAACCTGCCCACCGAAGGGCCGCGCGTCCTCCAGGGGCCCGGCGAGAACGCCGGCGTGGTGGATCTGGGGGACGGCTGGGCCGTGGCCTTCAAGATGGAGAGCCACAACCACCCGAGCTTCATCGAGCCCTACCAGGGCGCGGCCACCGGCGTGGGCGGCATCCTGCGGGACGTCTTCACCATGGGCGCGCGGCCCCTGGCCAACCTCAACAGCCTCCGCTTCGGCGAGATCGACGCCGCGAACCCCGCCGCCGCCCGCATGAAGGCCCTGGTGAAGGGCGTGGCCGCGGGCATCGCGGGCTACGGCAACTGCATGGGCATCGCCATGCTGGGCGGGGACTGCGCCTTCGACGCCTGCTACAACGGCAACATCCTCGTCAACGCCTTCAGCCTGGGCCTGCTGCGCAGCGACCGCATCTTCCGGGGCTACGCGTCCGGCGTGGGCAACAAGGTCATGTACATCGGCTCCAAGACCGGCCGCGACGGCATCCACGGCGCGTCCATGGCTTCCGCCGAGTTCGGCGAGGGCTCGGAGGAGAAGCGCCCCACGGTGCAGGTGGGCGACCCCTTCACCGAGAAGCTGCTGCTGGAAGCCTGCATGGAACTCTTCGCCACGGACTGGGTCATCGGCATCCAGGACATGGGGGCCGCCGGGCTCACGTCGTCGAGCTTCGAGATGGCCAGCCGCGCGGAGACGGGCCTGCGCCTGGACCTGGACCAGGTCCCCATGCGCGAGGAGGGCATGACGCCCTTCGAGCTCATGCTCAGCGAAAGCCAGGAGCGCATGCTGCTGGTGGCCAAGCCCGGGCACGAGGCCGACGTGGTCCGCGTGCTCCACAAGTGGGGCCTGGACGCGGTGGTGGTGGGCGAGGTCACGGATTCCGGCCGCTTCATCGGGATGTGGCACGGCGAGAAGGTCATCGACTTGCCCATCCAGCCCCTGGCCGACGCCGCGCCGAAGTACGACCGACCCCGGCAGCGTCCGGGCTGGCTGGACGCGCTGAACGCCGAACCCATGCCCGAGGACCTGAAGCCCGCCGAGGTGGAACGCACCGTCCGCAGATTGCTTGCCCAACCCACGGTCGCCTCGAAGGAATGGATCTTCGAGCAGTACGACGGCACGGTGCGCAGCAACACGCTGCTCATGCAGGGCCGCGGCGACGCGGGGATCATCCGCATCAAGGGCGAGGACGGGAAGGACACCGGCAAGGCCGTGGCCATGAAGAGCGACTGCAACGGCCGCTACGCCCACCTGGACCCCTTCTGGGGCGCCGCCCACGCCGTGGCGGAGGCCTGCCGCAACGTGAGCTGCGTGGGCGCCGAGCCCATCGGCCTCACGGACTGCCTCAACTACGGCAACCCCGAGAAGCCCGAGAACATGTGGGCCTTCGAGCAGGGCTGCCTGGGCATCCGCCAGGCCTGCCTGGCCCTGAACGTCCCGGTGGTCTCCGGCAACGTGAGCCTCTACAACGACACCGAGGGCGTCAGCATCTTCCCCACACCCATGATCGCGGCGGTGGGCATGATCGACGACGTGGCCCTGCCCGTGGACGTGGACGCGCCGGACGCCACCGCCCTGGCCAAGGTGGGCAACCGCTTCTGCGGCTCCGCCTTCCGGGCCCCCTTCGACGGCATCTTCCTCCTGGGCGAGACCCGGGACGAGCTGGGCGGCTCGGAATACCTCAAGCTGCGCACGGGCCGGGTCTATGGACCCTGCCCGGAGCTGCGCCTGGACGACGAGTTCCGCCTCCAGGCCTGCGTGCGGGAGGGCATCCGCCTCGGCCTCGTGCGCAGCGCCCACGACACCAGCGAAGGCGGCCTGCTGACCGCCATCCTGGAATCCGCCTTCGGCGCCGGGGACGGGGCCGGCATGGGCTGCCAGCTGATGCTGAGCCGCCACGGCCTGCGCCTCGACAGCCTGCTCTTCGGCGAGAGCGCCAGCCGCGTGGTGGTGAGCGTCAGCCCCGACGGGGAGAGCGCCCTGAAGGCGCTGTGCGAGACCCACCGCGTGCCCTTCGCGAAGCTGGGCACCACCGGCGGAAAGCGGATCACCCTGGCCGTGGACGGCCAGCCGGTGCTGGACGCCGACGCCGCAGAGTTGGCGGAGCTGCACGGGACGGCCCTGGAAAAGGCCCTGGCCTAGGGTTCAACCCTTTCCGCGTTTCAGCTTCCATGGAGGCATGAGCCTCCGTCTGCTGATTGCCGCCCTCCTCGCTGCCGCGCCGCTCGCGGCCGCGGACCTCCAGCGCCTCACGGTGTCCACCCCTGACGGGCCCCGCCTCGCCCTCGTGGCCCTGCCCGACGGCCCGCCCAGGCCGGGCCGGCCCCTGGTGCTCCTCTTCCACGGCCACATGGGCAGCGCCGCGAACACCCTGGGCCAGGGCCGCCTGCCGGCCTCGCCGCTCGCCGCGTGGCGGCCCATCGCCGACCGCGAGGGCGTGGTGGTGGCGGCCCTGGACGGGGCCCGCGGCACCGACGGGAAGCAGGGCTGGAACGACGGCCGCCCGGGGGACGCGGGCAATCCGACCACCGACGACGTGGCCTTCGCCCGCGCCGTGGTCGCGCGCCTCCAGGCCGAACAGCACACGGATCCCGCGCGGGTCTGCGCCATGGGGATGTCCAATGGCGGCGTCTTCAGCCTCCGCCTCGCCCGGGAGCCGGGCCTCCCGCTGGCCGCCGTGGCCGCGGTCTGCGCCTCCCTGCCGGGGGACCGAACGCCGCCCCCGCCGCCACGGCCCGTCTCGGTGCTGCTCGTCGCGGGCACCGAGGATCCCCTCATGCCCTACGCGGGCGGGCAGGTCCACTTCTATGAGAAGCGGCGGGGCGCGGTGCTCGGGACCGAGGCGACCCTCGCCTACTGGCGGGAGGCGGACCGCCTGCGCGGCCAGCCGGTGGTGGAAGCCCTGCCCCACAGCCGCGAGCGGCGCGCCCGGGGCGAGGACACCCGCCTGGTGCGCAGCACCTGGGGACCCGCCGCAGGCCCGCAGGTCCAGCTCCTGAAGGTGGAGGGCGGCGGCCACTGCGAGCCCAGCCTCGCCCACCGCCTGGGCTGGCTCTACACCAAGGTCTGCGGGCCCCAGAACCATGACGCCGAGACCGCCGAGGAGGCCTGGCGCTTCTTCCGGGACAAGCGGAGCTCAGGCGCCGAGCAGCTTCGCCGGCCATAGGAAGAGGCCCTTCAGCAGGCCCAGAACCCCGCCTACCGCGATCCCCGCGATGCGGAAGGGGAGGAGCATCAGCCAGATGAAGGGCCAGGCGACGAGGGCCAGGATCGCCAGGGGCCAGCAGAGCACCAGGAGGATGCACCAGAGCAGGAAGGTTTTCACGGCCGCCTCCAGCGAGACGTCTCCAGCGTGCGTCCGCTCCGAGGCCAAGACGACGCCGGATCGGCGAAGGATGGGCCCGCGCCGGTGAACGGGCCTGTGGTGGAATGGGAACGCATCCCGGGTGACCCCATGACGACCTCCGGCCTCGACCGACGGACCTTCCTCGCCGCAGGCCTCTCCGCGGGCGCCGCCGCGTGGCTCCCGGCCCGAGGGCACGCCGGCGGTCGGCTGGACCTGGAAGCCTCCAGCTGCGCGTCCCTGGCGGCGGGCCTCGCCTCCGGCGCCTGGACTTCGGAGGCGCTGGTGAGGGCCTTCCAGGCCCGCATCCGCCGCCTGGACGGCGCCGTGCACGCGGTGGCGGAGCTGAACCCCGACGCCCTCGCGATCGCCCGCGCCCTCGACCGGGAGCGGAGGGCGAAGGGTCCGCGAAGTCCGCTCCACGGCCTGCCCATCCTGGTGAAGGACAACCTGGACAGCGCGGACCGCATGAAGACCACCGCCGGCTCCCTGGCCCTGCTGGAGGCCCCCGCGCCCGCCCGGGACGCCTTCGTCCTGGAGCGCCTGCGGGCCGCCGGCGCCGTGCTGCTGGGCAAGACGAACCTCAGCGAGTGGGCGAACTTCCGTTCGTCCCACAGCCAGAGCGGCTGGAGCGCCCGGGGCGGGCAGGTGCGCAATCCCCACGTGCTGGACCGCAATCCCAGCGGCTCCAGCTCCGGCAGCGCCGCCGCGGTGGCCGCGGCGTTCTGCGCCGCCGCCGTAGGCACTGAGACCGACGGCTCCATCGTCAGCCCCAGCTCGGCCTGCGGCATCGTGGGCCTCAAGCCCACCCTGGGCCTGCTCAGCCGCAGCGGCATCATCCCCATCGCCCACAGCCAGGACACGCCCGGTCCCATGGCGCGCACGGTGCGGGACGCGGCGCTGCTGCTGGGCGCCATGGCCGGCGAGGACCCCCGGGACGCCGCCACGGCGGCCTCGAAGGGCCGGGGCCACGCCGACTACACCCGCTTCCTGGACGCCGGAGGCCTGCAGGGCGCGCGCCTCGGCGTGGTGAAGAACCTGCGGGGCCGCCACCCGGGCGTGGACGAGCTCATGGCGCGGGCCTTCGACCTCCTCCGCACGCAGGGCGCCACCCTGGTGGAGGTGGAGGTGAAGTCCGACGCCTTCCAGGAGGCGGAGCTGGAGGTGCTGCTCTTCGAGTTCAAGGCCGACCTGGACGCCTACCTCGCGGGCCGGGGCGGCGCGGTGCGGAGCATGACGGACCTGCAGGCCTTCAACCTCCGGGAGCGGATCCGCGAGATGCCCTGGTTCGGCCAGGAATGGGTGGAGCAGGCCCTGAAGAAGGGGCCGCTCACGGACCCCGCCTACCTCAAGGCCCTGGAGACCTGCCGCGTGCAGAGCCGCGCCGCCATCGAGGGGCCGATGGACGCGCACAAGCTCGACGCCCTCGTGGGCCCCACCTCCGGCCCGGCGGCACCCATCGACTGGGTGAACGGGGACGCGGACGGGCTGAGCCTTTCGAGCCCCGCCGCGGTGGCGGGCTATCCCCACCTGACCGTGCCCGCGGGCGTCGTGCACGGGCTGCCGGTCGGCCTCTCCTTCTTCGGCCGGGCCTGGTCCGAGTCCGCGCTGCTGCGGCTCGGCCACGCCTTCGAGATCGCGTCCAGGGCGCGACGGGCGCCGCGTTTCCTGAGGACCCTGGCGGGCTGAAAGACCGGTTGCCCTCCCCGCGGGAAGGGCGCATGGTGGAAGCCTTCCGTGGAGGAACCATGAAGCCCGTGACGCTCGCACTGCTCGCCGCCGCCTCCCTGCTGGGGGCGCAGGATCTGAAGGACGCCAAGGCCGCCGTGAAGGGGGCCGAGGCCGTGTCGAAGGCCCAGGACGCCAAGGAGAAGGCCGGCGCGGCCATGGCCAAGGGGAAGGAGGCCAAGGCCAAAGCCGAGGCGGTGAAGGCCGACGCGAAGGAGGCCACGGCCGCGGCGAAGGACGCCGCCAAGGACGCCAAGGCCGGCGACAAGGCCGGGGCCGCCGTGAAGGCGGGCAAGGCCATGCACAAGGCCAAGGGCGCCAAGGCCAAGGGCGGCGAGGCCGCCGCGAAGACCGGCGAGGCGAAGGACAAGGCCATGGAGGCCGCGAAAGACGCCAAGGCCGGCGCGGCCAAGGCCCAGGACGCCGCCAAGGCCAAGACCGGCCACTGAGGCCAACCCCTCCCACCCTGAGAGGCCGGGCCCACGCCCGGCCTTCTATTTCATAGGAATCGCCCACGCCTGGCGCTACCCTTGCGCATCCATTCCCGGAGGCTCCCATGAACCTGAAGCTCTTCCTGGCCCTGTCGATCTGCGCCGGCGTCCTGTCGGCCCAGACGCCCGCCCCGGCGCCCGCGGCGAAGACCGCGCCGCCGCCCCCCATGACCAAGGCCGAGGCCAAGGCGAAGGCCAAGGCCGACAAGGCCGCCAAGAAGGAGGCCGAGAAGGCCGAGAAGGCGGCCGCCAAGGCCGCGCCTGCGCCTGCCAAGGCTGCTCCGGCGGCTCCCGCCGCGCCTGTGGCGAAGGCTGCTCCGGCGGCTCCCGCCGCGCCTGTGGCGAAGGCTGCTCCGGCGG